>CAYNDR010000285.1:0-8517 GCA_964395295.1 uncultured Planctomycetales bacterium | reverse complement strand
GTGGGATTCGAGGTGGTCGTGTAGGGGGAGGCGGTGGGGACGTTGTCCACGACGATCGTCGGGCTCGCCTGGCTCAGGATCACCAAGTCCGAGTCGAAGCCCGTCCGGCCCAGCAGGTCCGTGACGGTGACGGTGATCAGGTTGTTGCCCAGGGCCAGGGGGATGTTCGCGGCCGACCACGTGGGATTGGGCTGGCCGCCTCCCAGGGTGGCGGCGCCGCTGCCGCCGGTGGCGGCGTTGGACCAGGTCACCTGGGCCACGCCGAGGTCGTCCGTGGAGGTCCCGGCTAGAGTGGCCAGGGGGGTGGTCCCGGTTGGATTAGTGCCGGGCGGTTCGATCGCCGGGTCGGTGATCGTGACCGTGGGGTCGCTGCTGTCCCGGTAGACCGTGAGGGTGTCGGTGGCGGTCCGGCCCGAGAGGTCCGTGGCCGTGACGGTGATGGCGTTCGCTCCGTTGTTGAGGGCGATGGAGGAAATCGTCCATGAGGTCGTGCCGGTGGCCGTGCCGTTGCCGCCGGTGGCGGCGTTGACCCAGGTGACCTGGGCCACGCCGATGTTGTCCGACGCGTCGCCCGCCAGGTTGACGGTCGCTCCCGCGGTGTAGTAGGTCGTGCCGGTCGTCGGGGAGTTGATCGTGACCGCGGGGGGCAGGTGGTCGTAGGTCACCGTGATCGCGTCCGTGGCCGTGAGTCCCGCCCCGTCCGTGGCGGTCACGGTGATGATGTTGTCCCCCGTCGCCAGGGGCACGTTGGCGGACCACGTGGGGGTGGGCTGGGCGCCTCCCAGGGTGGCCGTCCCGCTCCCGCCGCGGTTGTTCACCCAGGTCACGCTGGCCACCAGGAAATTGTCGGAGGAGTCCCCCCCCAGGCTCACGGTGCTCGAGGACGTCAGCCAGGTGGCGGCCGCCGTGGGGGCCGTGATCTGGACCGCGGGCGGCGTGGTGTCGTAATAGACCGTGATCACGTCGGACCCCGTGTTTCCCGCCGCGTCGGTGGCGGTCACGGTGATCACGTTGGCCTTGTTCGCCGTGAGGGCGATGGAGCCGACCGACCAGGAGCCGCCTCCGCCGAGGCCGGCCGATCCGCCGCCCACGGGCGATCCGTCGACCCGGTTGACCCAGGTGATCCCCGTGATGCCCGACAGGTTGTCGGAGGACGTCCCGCCGAGGGCGATGGGGCTGGAGGCGGTGATGGTGGCTGGATTCGTGGTGGGGGAGTTGATGACGGGCACCGGGGCGGACGTGTCCCGTCCGATATCGCGGGCGGCGGGGAAGAGGGGAGGGGCGCCGTCCGAATTCCCCCCGTAATAGACCCACCCCGAGGCCTTTCCCTTGCTGTCGATGGCCCGCACCCTCCAGTGATATTCCTGGTTGGCGGCGGGGAGCTGGACTTCGACGAGGACCCATTGGTCGCTTGGATAGAGCGGGCTGTTGGTCAGGCCGGTGGTCCCGTTGAAGGCGGAGTTGATCGACTTGACCTCCACCTGGAGCTGGACGCTGTTCTTGTCGGGATCGCTCAGGATGGCCCCGGCCCAGATGTGGTAGGCGGCGGCGTCGTTGACCCAGGAGCCGACGCTGAGCCAGGTGCCGTCGGAATACCTCCACTGGTTGGGCGATGCCGGGGCATTGGGGCTGGAATTGTCGATCCGGGTGACGAAGGCGTCGCGATATCCCCCCTTCGTGGTGTCGATGGCGCCCGGGAGCGGGAAATCGGGGGATTCGGTGGTCCCGGCCACGTAGACGTTGCCGGTGGCGTTGTCCTGGGCGATGCCGTAGCCGTAGTCGTAGCTGCTCCCCCCCAGGAAGCTGGACCAGGCCAGCGCGGAACCGGACGCGTCCAGCTTGGTGACGAAGGCGTCCACGTATCCGTCGAGGGTCGGGTCGAAGGCGTTGGCCGTGGGGAAGTCGAAGGAATTGGTCTCGCCGGTGAGGTAGACGTTGCCTTCGGCGTCGAGGTCCATGGCGTAGAGATAGTCGCCGCCGCTTCCGCCGAGGTAGGTGGACCAGACGCGGGCGGAGCCGTCCGGGGACAGCTTCGTCACGTAGCCGTCGGGAGTGGAAACGTAAGACTCGGCGAAGGCCCCCGCGGTGGTGGGGAAATCCATCGAATAGGTGTAGCCGGCCACGTAGACGTTGCCGGCCCCGTCGACCCGGATACCCCCGTTGGGATACTCGTCGCTGCTCCCGCCGAGGAAGGTTGAGAAGACGAGGCTCAGGCTCATTCCGTCCCAGTTGAGCTTGGTCACGAAGGTGTCCGACCAGTCCGTGAGAAGGATCTTATAGGCGCCCGGGGTTGTCGGGAAATCCGCGGACGACGTGTATCCGGCGAGGTACACCGCCCCCGAGGCATCGACGGTGATGGCCCTTCCTTCCTCGCCGTTCAAACCTCCCAGGAAGGTGGACCAGTGCATCCACGATCCCGTGGCGTCCAGCTTCGCCACGAAGGCGTCGTTTCCTCCGTAGAGAACAACCTGGTACGGGCTCCAGAGAGGGAAGTCCAAGGAAGAGGTGTTGCCCGTGACGTAGACATGGCCCGAGGCGTCGATGTCGAGCGCGAAGGGGTAATCCCCGCCGCTCCCGCCCAGGTAGGTCGAGAAGCCCATGTTGCCGGAGGGGAGGATCTTGGTGACGAATCCGTCCGGCGTCCCCGTCGAGAACGTCTGGAAAGCCCCTCCCGTCACCGGGAAATCGAAGGAGTAGGTGTAGCCGGCGAGGTAGACGTTCCCCGCGTCGTCCGCCCGGATCCGGCCGGGGTATTCGTCGCTCGATCCCCCCAGGTAGGTCGACCACGCGTACGCCGTCCCCGCCGCGTCGATCTTGGTGACGAACATGTCGGAGTAGCCGTCCAGGGTCGGGTCCAGGGCCCCGGCCGTCGTGGGGAAATCCGACGCGTAGGTGATGCCCGTGACGTACGCGTTCCCCGAGCTGTCGACGGCGATGGCGCGGCCCTCGTCGTCGCCGGGGCCGAATTCGCCCCCCAGGTAGCTCGACCAGACGAGGCCGGTGCCGCTCGGATTCACCTTCGTCACGAAGGCGTCGCTGTATCCGCCCAGCGTGCCGTCGAAGGCCGACACGATGGGGTAGTTCGTCGACGTGGTATAGCCCGTGACGTAGGCGTTCCCGGCGGAGTCTATGGCGAGGCCGTAGCAGTATTCGGTGCTCGAACCCCCGAGGAAGGTCGAATAGGCAAGGACCGTGCCTGCCAGGTTGAGCTTCGTGATGAAACTGTCGTTCGACCCGTTCCATGAAGTGTCCCACGCGCCCGCCGTCGTCGGGAAGGCGCTGGAGGCGGTGTATCCCGCGACGTAGACGCCCGATGCGTCCGCCGCGACGGCCCGGCCGTAATCGCTCGAGGTGCTGCCCAGGAAGGTGGACCAGGCCAGGCCTCCTCCGGAGGTCAGCGAGACCACGAAGGCGTCGTAGCTGCCGTTGTGCGTGGAGTCGTAGCCTCCCCCGACGGGGAAGGTGGTCGTCGAAGCGGTGCTGCCCGTGACGTAGACGTTCCCCGCGCTGCTTACGGCGATGCCGTAGCCGTTATCGGTGGAGGTCCCGGCCAGGTAGACCGACCAGACGAGGCTGTTCCCGGCCGGGCTCAGCCGGGTCACGAAGACGTCGTAGTTCCCGGTGGCGCTCCGGGTTCCGTATCCGCCGGTGAAAGGGAAGGGGGTGACGGTGGATGAATAGTAGGAATGGCCTGTCAGATAGACGTATCCGGAAGAGTCGATGTCGAGGCCGTAGGCGTAATCCGTCGAGCTCCCCCCCAGGTACGTCGACCAGGTCAGGCCGGCGCCGTCGGGATTGATCTTGGTCACGAAGGCGTCGAGGCCCCCGTTCGAGGTGATGTCGAAGGCGCCCGCCGTCGTGGGGAAATCGGTCGAGTAGGTGTATCCGGCGACGTAGACGTATCCCGTGCCGTCCACCTTGATGGCGTACCCGTAGTCGTCGCTGGCGCCTCCCAGCATCGTGGACCAGGCCAGGCCGTTCCCGCTCGGGTTGATCTTGGTGACGAACGCGTCGTAGTTGTTGGCGGGGGGGTTGGGGTCGTACGCGCCCGCCGTCGTGGGGAAGTCCGGGGAGTACGTGTATCCGGTCACGTAGACGTTCCCGGAGGCGTCGATGGCAAGGCCGTAGGCGATCTCGCTCCTCGTCCCGCCGAGGTAGGTGGCCCAGGCGAGGCTCGTCCCGGCGGCGTTGACCTTGGCCACGAAGATGTCCGTGCTTCCGTTGGGGGTCGTGTCATAAGCCCCCGCGGTGGCGGGGAAGTCCTGCGCGTAGGTGTATCCCGTCACGTAGGCGTTTCCGGCGGAATCCACCCGGATCGAATAGCCATAATCGTCGTTGCTGCCCGAGGGGCTCAAGTGGCCGCCTAGGTACGTTGACCAGCCGATGTAAGGGTCCACCACGAGCGGCAAGCCGGGATCGTGCTCCCCAAGCGCGATCGCGTAGGCGTCGGGGCCCTCCGCGCGGTAGCGGGCGGGGACCTCGCGGCGGCCGGCGGGGCCGTCCTGGTAGCAGCGGAGGCCGTTTTCCTGGAGCGAGCCCGCCCCCGTGAGGACCTCGATCGACGAGCCGTCCTCCGAGACCTGGATCCCGTCGGCCCCGGCGTACCGGAGCCGGAGCCCCGACAGGTCCGCCGCCCGCGCCGCCAGGAGGCTGTACTTCAGCCCGTGCGGGCGGGACTCCACGACCATGTCGATCCCCGGCTTGACGTCCTCGTACACCATCCGGGTGTAGCTCTTCTGGTCGGCCTTCCACTGGGAGCGGTCGCCCCTGAAATAGCTGACTCGCCCGGGCAGTTCGCCTTCGGGACGCGGCTCGACCTCCTTCGCCCCTTCAAGCCCCCAGTGGAGGCCCCAGCCGCGCCGGTCGCCCCGGCCCCGGCCGGGCTCGTCGCTTCCGACGAGGGAGAAGGCGACGCCCTTGGGACTGAAGAACGCCGAAACGTTCCGGTCCCTCATCGCGTAAGCCGCGGGTCCGGGAGAGGGCAGGGCGGCGATGCCGGGATTCAGGCTCTCGATCGCGCGGGTGGCGACGTCTCCTTTGGGCTTGGGGGCGGGCGGGACGGCCGGGGGGGGCGGCATCGGGTGGGGGCCCCGCGCCGGGGCCGCGGGGGTCCCTTCCCGGGACGCGTCCGCCGCCGATGCCGGGGAGCCCGCGGGCCGCGTCGGCGCGGCTCTCGGCCGGAGGAAGAAGCCGGCCAGGGCGGCCAGGACCGCCAAGCCCGCGGCGAGGAGGACGCGACGTCTCACGGATGCACCCCCGGAAGAGAGGAGTTCCCTATTGGCGCAGGTCTTCAAAGATCTTGGCGACCCTCGGCGACAGTCGCCCCGATTCCCTCCACCGGGCGTCCACCCTGGCGTCCAGGGCGTAGGCCTTGATCACGTCGGCCCGGCAGCGTTCGGCGACGCGGGCCGCGGGCTCCGCCTCCAGCAGGGTGGCGAAGGCCTCGCAGACCGCCCGCGCGAAGAGCGCCCGGGCGCGGACGGCTCCGGGGAGGGTCTCGAAGTAGGCCTGCGCCTCCAGGACGCCCAGCGGCTGCGCGAGCTTCCGGCACGCCTGGGGGTTCGCCACGACGTCGGGGGTGAACAGGCCCTCCTCGGCCGTCCGGCCCGTCGCCTCGGCCGCCAGCTTCCGGTCGTGGGCCACCGTGAGCTCCCGGATCCGGCCCCGGACGGCCTCGATGTGCCGCTTCTGGTTGGTGAGGTCCGTCTCGACGTACTTCAGGGGCGCCTCCCCCCCGATCTTCTTGAGGTCCGCCTCGGCCTTCGCCAGGGCCTCGTCCTGCGCCGCCAGCAGGTCCGCCGTGACCTTCTTGAAATCGGCGTCCCCGGGGAGGGCGGAGTCCGGCTTCTCCGCGGAGGCCACCATCTCCCTCAGGCGGGACATCCGCATCGAGTGGCCCATGTTCCGCGCCGCCCGGAAGCCGCCGAAGAGGCCGATCTCCAGCGCCTTCCCGGCCGACCGGTCGAAGGCGGCGGCGGAGGGGAGCAGCTTCTCCGGAGGCAGGGAGGCCGCGGCGCGGACGCGATCCAGCTCCTTCCCGTAGAGCGCGCAGAACTCGTCCAGCCAGCCGAACCGCGGGGCGGGCTCCTTCGTCACCTCGGCCGGCAGGCGCGCGGGCGTGAGCAGCGGCAGGACGGTATCCGCCTCGTACGCGGGGTCGGTGCGCGAGATGCTTTCGAGGCGGCTGCTGAGGATGACGTCGAAGCTCTGCAGGGCCGCCCTCTGGCGGTTGCGCACGTTCGCGAGCATCTCGTTCCTGACGCGCTCGAACTTCCGGAACAGGTTCCCCGCGGCCCCGACCGCCGAGAGCGCCTCCTCGTATTTCTGCTCCTCGCAAAGCCGGTCCACCTTGGCGCGGAGCTGGGCGATCTCGGGGGGCGGGGTGTTGGCCTCGGTCTCCTCGATGAGCTTCTCGACCGCCCCCAGGGAGGCGTTGGCCTCCGCCGTCAGCGCGGGGGCGTCCGGGTGCTCGGTCAGGCCGAGGTGCCGGAGGGCCGGTTCGAGCCGCTCCCGGCGGACGTAGGGGGAGGTCTCCCCCTTGGCCTGGGCCAGCCGGATGCGTCCCAGCTCGTAGTTGGGATGGTAAGGATGCTTGTGGCGGCCGTTCGCGTCCCGGTACTTGAGGGCCGGGTTTTCCGTGGGGTGCTGCCGGAGGGACTCCTCGAAGGCCGCGGCCGCCTCGTCGTATTTCTTCTCCTCGAGAAGCTTGAGCCCCCGGGTGTACTCGGCCCCGGCCGGGGCGGCGTCCCCCGCCGCGGCGAGGAGCAGGGCGGTCGCGAAGGCCAGCATGGTCAGAACTCGATCAGCAAGCCCAGGGAATTCAGGAGGACATGGTCGCCGTCCCCGAGCGCGATCTCCGATCCCAGCGTGAGGGTGAGGCCTTTCCCCACGAAGAACCCTCCCTCGATGCCGGCCATGGCGCCGAAGCCGTCGCTGAGGTCGGAGATCCCGCCGTACCAGGCGAACTGGAATCCGGCCCGGGCGGCCAGGTACAGGGACTGGTTGCGCAGGAACGTGAAGTCGAAGCCCATGTTGAAGAACAGGATGCTCCCCGAGACCTTCTCGGGCTCCGGGTCGAGGTCCCGCGTCACCCGGGGGAAGAAATTCACCTCCGCGAACAGCCCGAAGTACTCGCCTCCCGGGTTCGAGGCGGGAGAGAGGAGGGTCAGCGGCGCGTGGATCAGCAGGGAGAGGAACGGGGCGGGGTCGGTCTTGTAGCCGTCGCTGAAGAGGGCCAGCCCGAACCGCGGCTCCAGCTCGATCCAGTCGAAGTCGACCCAGGGGAGACCCTCGTCCTTGGGGTTCAGGGCCGGCGCCTCGGGGGGCGCCTCCGCGGGCGGCTTCTCCTCCTGTTTCTTGGGGGCCGCGGCGTCCGCCGCCGCGTCGTCACCGGGGAGAAATCCCAGGATCAGCCCCAGCGCCAGGATGCTTTCGATCATGGGCTCACTGGATCAGTCGGACGTCGGATTTCAGGATGTCCCCCGTCACGGTCACCACCGCGCCGTGGCGCAGGCCGTTGATCTCCTTCACGACCTTCTGCTTCGGTTCCGCGCGGGAGGGCCAGCAGACCTCCACGCGGTAGCCCTTGGCGACCTCCATGCCCCGCAGGCCGAGGGGGGTGAACTCGCGGGTCACGTCCTTCCCGTCGCGCGTGAGCGTCACCTCGGCGTACGGCGCCACGTTGGCGCGGAAGGACCAGGTGCCCTCGTACGCCAGGATGCGGTCGAGGCCTTCGCGCCAGACGGGGAGGGCCGGGTCGAGCTGGAAGCTGAAGTCGGGGTCGCCGGAGAGCGTCTGGAGGTCGCCGGCCAGATCCTTGCGCGCGCGGGCGGCCGCCTTGACGTTGGCGTCCAGCCACCCGGGGTTGGGGCCGGCCGACGCGAGGTCCCGCGACTCGTTGGCGCAGGTGGACTGGATCTCCAGGATCGCGCGCTCGAGCCGGTCCCAGAATTCGCCCTTGAGCTCGCCGGCCTGGCGGTAGGGGGCCCGAAGGTCCTCGACCACGGCCTTCAGGGATTCCGCCTTGAGGCGCTTGACGCCCGCGTCCCAGGCGGTCCGGCGGCGCTCCAGGTCCGCCGCGTGCTCCTTGAGGGCCTTCTCGAAGCCGGCGATCCGGGAATTCCTGGGGTCGATCTTGCGCAGGTTGTCCACGTCCGTCTTCAGGGCCGACCAGTCCTGGGCCTTCTCGTGGTCGGAGGCGATGGCGGCGATCTGCCCGATGTTGTCCTTCTGGTTGCGGCGCGGGAGGTCCACGGCCACGGCGGCGACGCCGGCGGTCATCAGGAGGGCCGCGGCGGCGCCGGTGAGGATGGGGTGGGCCCGCATCTTGCGGATCGCCTTGCGGACGAGGCCGGGCTCGCGGGCCTCGATCTCGAGGTTCTGGAGGAAGCGGTCGATGTCGTCGGCCAGATGGTCGGCGCCCTGGTAGCGGTCGGCCTTGCGCTTCTCGAGGGCCTTGAGGCAGATGGTCTCGAGCTGGCGGGCGACTACCTTGGGCCCCTTCTTCTTCTCCTTCTT
>CAYNDR010000284.1:673-8521 GCA_964395295.1 uncultured Planctomycetales bacterium | reverse complement strand
AACTGCGGATGGCCTCGGACCCCCTGCACGCGACGGCCAAGGGTTGCCTGACGGCCGCGCTCCTGGAGATGGCCCAGCGGGCCGCCGCCGGGGATTCCCCCCCTCGGTGACCCTTCCCCGCTGAAACAGGCCGTCCTGGCCCTGGACGGGCCGTCTGACGGAAAGGTTGAAAAAACGGCCCCGTGTAGGCCCTAATAGCAGGTCTCAAGTTGGTTTGTTAGAGGGGAAAAGCGCTCCCCAACAATCGCAATCCGTTGCTCTCTAATAAGACGGGCCCGTAGCTCAACTGGTCAGAGCAGGGGACTCATAAGGTTTCCGAAGCGAAATTTAGAGCGTATTTGGCGCCTAGAGGCCCGTAAAACGCGCTTTGGGAATGTCGTTTAGGACAAATTAGGACAGCGGCTTCACTCCGCGCGGCTTCCTCCTTATCGACGTGGACGAGTCCTGCACCTATGGGCGTGAACGTCCCCGAAAAACTCCGGGCGGTCGCCCGCGACATCGCGGCAGAGGGTTCCGCGAATTTGACACGGCTTGCCGTCATGAAGAAATGGTTCGAGCCTCCGCACCGCCTGGCGGCCTTCGCCGTGTGGGTCGCACGCCGATCCGCTTCTACGAAGCGTAAAGGCCGAGGCCCGGCGGCCCGACTGCTCAGCCAGGCCCGTCGCCTCCTGAGAGATGTGAATCCCTATGCCCCCAGACTGGATCGCCAGGCGGCGCGGGCCTTGCACGAACGGCTGTGGAACTTCCAGAACGACCTTGAGCGGCAACGGTGGGGTCCCGTGCGGATCATCCGGGATTGGGACCTGCTGCTCGTGGAGGAAGCGCTGGCCATCTACCTGGGGCACACCGACTCGCCTTCACAGGGCTACAGGCTCGCGGCCGATTTGTGCCGCCACGACGACGCCCGGTACGGATGCGGGCTGAGCGGCCCGAGCCGAGCCAAGATCCTGGCGACCGCCCGATTCATGACCCGCCACGAAGCCAGGGAGGACCAGCGATGAGGCCGGACGAAATCGACGTGGAGAAACTTCGCGCGGCGTTTCACCGTGAGAGCCGAGGCAACCTGCTGCTCATCGCCGACCGGGCGATCGACCTTGTCCCGAGGGAGAGGCTCGGCGAGCTGGTCCGCGACATCATCCGCCTTGAGGTACGTTCGCCTGACAGCCGGGACTCCCGAACGCTGCCGGCGAAAGTCCGGCGGTTCCACGCAGCTGCCCTGCGCCGGGAGTACCACGAAAGCTTCGATGTCGACTCCAAGAATTGCACGCAGAAGTCGAGGGGAACCGATGCGTTCATCGCCGATTTCCATCGACTGCTCGACGAGTGCGTCCGGCAGGCAGAACAGGCCCGCCGGGCCGGCGTACGCCAGGCGTTCGAGCTTCTCTTCGACCTTCTGTGCCGCATCGACGACGATCCTGACCAGATCCTCTTTTTCGCCGACGAGGGGGGCTCGTGGCAGGTCGGCGTGAACTGGCGGACCGCGCTCCCGGCTTATTTCCGCTGTCTGGCCGAGGAGGCGTCGCCCGAGGAGTTTGCCCGCGAGGTTGCTCGCACCATCGGGGAATTTGCTGACCACGACCGACCCCACCTGCTGGCGGCGGCCCGGCGCGTCGGGAACCCCGCGCAGAAGACGGCGCTGAGCGGATTATCCAGAAAGTAGGAAACTGAAGAGACAGGGGATCGGACAGATGCCGAAACCCCAACCCACAGCCTTTCATCCGGCCTGCGCCACTCCCGTTCCTGTCCGCAGCGTTCCATCGAGCCAGGAGAGGAGCGCGCCGGTCGGGACGATGAAGGTAATGCGCTCGGTGCCGCCTCCGACCTTCCGGCCAGGGAGATTCCCCCGGGCGATCATGAGCCGCACCGCCGCAGAGGAGATCCCGAGGAGCTTGGCGACCTCCGGCACGGGCAGGGCCAGCCGGCCATTGAGAAGCTCCCGCGCATCGACCGCGCGGACCACGGCGGGCTCGTCGTCCCCGGCCCCGTCCGTGGCGGGGCGGTGGGCGGCATCCGAGGTGGGTACGGCCGGATGGCGGGAGGAGCCCGTTCGCCGCCCCCCCCAGGGGGATGCCGCCTTGCCGTTCGCCTTACTCATGGCCGCCTCCATAGGGGGGTGTTTTCCAACGTATGCGTCCAAATGACGGATGGAAGTCCCGAGACTGCGGAGGCCCGGTTGCCTTCATTAGTCCCGATGGTTTTCAGCCTCGCCTTCATTGGCCAGATCCAGCCCATCACGCAGGTCTCCATAATCCTAGAAGGACATCCCGGCGTTTTGGGACAACAGCGAAAGATAATTCAGGAAAACTCAAGGACCGGGACGCCTCCTGGTCGACACACGACTTGTATGGCCAAGGAGCCCCAGGCGGGTTGAGAACGCATCTGCGAATGCGTCCTTGGCCCTCCAAGGGGCGCAGGAGGCTTCGGTCGGCTCAAAGCTCGTCCGGACGTTCCGGCGCCTCCCGGAAGGCCAGCCTGCGATTCGGGCGGGCAAGGCGTAGGACTACCCTCCCCCCTTCCCGCCGGGTAGAATGGTCATCCTCGGTGCGCCATGATCCGCCCTGCCAATCTTTACTGCGACAAGCTCGGGGTGAACATCCCCCGCGTCGAGGACTACACCCGCCGCAAGGGCGTCAAGCTCATCCAGCTCATGATCCTCGCGCTCCTTGAGCGAGGAGAGCCCATGGAGATCGAGGAGATCGCCTCCCGCCTCGCGGCGGCGGGGGTCACCGTCTGGACCGGAGACCTCGCGCACTCCCTCCAAAAGGCATGGCACGGCCACGAGGCCCTCTACCGGGACTCGCAGGGACGCTTCGCCCTGAATCTTTCCTCGCGGAGGCTCAGGTGGGCCCTCCAGGAACTGGGGCTTTCCAAGCCAGCCCCCTTCAATCCCCCGTACCGCGGCGTCCCCACCCGTCCTGAGAGCGACCCCCTCGCGATCGAGGAGGTGAAGGCCGCCCTGGGCCGAGGCCTCAAGGGCATGACCATGATCCGCACCGCCGCGGCCGTCCTGGATGCCCACAAGCGGCCCATGACGATCGAGGAGATCACAGCCTTCCTCGGGACCCTCGGCTGGCGGGCGTTCATCACGGCCGACGAGGCCCGCCGGCAGTGGAAGACGGGCCTCGTCTCCTTCGACGATGCCGGCCGGCTCGTCCTCGATCCGGCCACGCCCGATCTTGGGGCCATGAGGAGCCATATCCGCAAGCTGGCCCGGCCGGAGCTCGATCGGAGGGCGATCCGGGAGTATGCCGAACGTACCCATGCCATCGAGACCGAGCGGGAGGCCCGCGACCGGGAGAAGGCCCGGACGCTCCGTCGCGCGATCATCCGAGTCGTGCCGGACCCGGATTTCCCCCGGGCGATCGGGATCCTCGACGTAGGGGCGCGCACCATCCGGACCTTCATGGGGCCGGAGGAGCTTGTGGAGGCTCACCGCAATCTTGGATCCTTCGACGTTGCCGCTGGGCTTGAGATCCGGAGGGTCTTCGAGGTCCTTGGTCTTCCGGACGATTGCGTGCACCTCGTGGACCTGGGCCCCCCGCGGAAGTCGCGGCAACTCAACCGCCAGGGGCGGCGGCTTCACATCACGCTGGGGCTCATCCTCCGGGGCACCCTCGGGTCGTCGCGGGGATTCTCCGGACGGTCGAAGGTGGGGCGGTACCTCGAGGAGGGGAGCCGGGGCCGCCTCGAACGCCGCCTGGAGAGCGAACTCAAGACGCTCTGCGCCCTCTACCAGTACGGCGTCCTCCACAACGCGGTCCGTCTCCGTTGGGGATTCCTGGACGAGCCGATCCATGTGGAGTGGGCCGAGCCGGGCGACCCGCACCTTTACGACATCCTCCGCGAGGCCCAGGGAGCCGGGAAGCCCGTCGATCTCGTCCTCGGCTGGGCGCCTGGGTGGGAGGAGCCGTGGGGCCGGGCACGGCGATTCGATGTCCTCCAGATCGGCTACTGGGACGTCCGCGTGAAGGGAGCCTCTGGCGAAGAAATCCTTTCCAACTTCGACATCCAGGCCGCGCGGATCGTGGAACCGGAAGGCCCGCCTTCATCGTGAGGCCGGCCACATCCTCAAGGGCATTGCATCCTCCGGGGCGTGTCGCCCATAGCCAGGCCGCGGCGGGCCTGGCCGATGGGCGAGACCCTGGGGGGACGTGTGGTAAAAGGGGTATTTACGGTGCGCGCCCTTCGGCACATCGCCCGGCCGGAGAGGTTCGAAGAGCAGGGCATGGCTTTCGCCGCGCCTCTGGAGGCTGACGGTGAAATCCGCTCTTGCTTAACCACCGTCTTACACTTTCGCATTCCGTTAGCGTGCGGTCCGCTTGATTAGTAGCGCCGCATCGATACTCCCGCCCGGTCCGTCCTCCAACATGATCAAACGACCGACCAAGTCCGGCTCTAGGCATTCGGACGTGTCCTTCCGGCAATGGTGCGTGCCGCGGTATGAGTGAGGGGGGTAAGCTTTGGCCGTTCAACACGGAGGAACGGCCATGGCAGGCACAGACGCGAACGGATGGGCCCTGCTGCGGGGGCGTTTCCTGGCTTGGCGGCGGGAACGGTCCCGGGGAACGCGAATCCCGGAGCCCCTCTGGCGGGGCGCCATAGAAGCGGCTCGGGAGCGAGGGGTCTGGCAGACCTCGAAGCATCTCGGAATCGACTACTACTCCCTCAAGCGGCGTCTCAAGGCGGCGCCTCCCGCGGCAACCCGAGACAAACCCATGGAGTTCGTGGAGATCCCGGGAAAGGTGCTGTCGGCCGGCCCTGGGTGCGTCGTAGAACTCCAGGACGGTCAGGGACTCCGGCTGCGCGTGGAGCTCCGCGACGCGGCCGGCGCCGAGTCCTTGGCCCAGACGCTCTGGAGAACGCGGCGATGATCCAGATCACGCCGCAGATGCGGGTCCTGGTGGCGGTCGAGTCGGTCGATTTCCGCAAGGGGATCGATGGCCTGGCTCAGGTGGCGCGGGAGGAATTCTCCCGTGACCCGTTTTCAGGCTGGGTCTTCGTCTTCCGCAACCGCAAGAGCACCGCGGTGAAGATACTGGTCTACGACGGCCAGGGATTTTGGCTTTGCCAAAAGCGGCTTTCCCAGGGCCGTTTTAAGTTTTGGCCTGACGGGCCCCCGAAAAGCGGACGCATCCTGGAGGCCCACGCCGTCCACGTGCTCTTGTCCGCGGGGGATTTCGAGGCGGCCCAGGGAGCGCCCGCCTGGAGACGGGTCGATCCGGACGCCCCGTAGCCGAACAGAATAAATTTCGCTGAAGAGATGATTGCTCGAGTCCTTTCCCGATGGCTTGGGTTAAATCCTTGAGATGGAGAGAGGCTCATCCGGATCCGAACCCAAGCGCGTGGAGATCGACATGAAGGAGTTCGAGGACATTCTGCGTCGAGCCTCGAGCGGGCCGTTGCTGCCGGAGGACCGCCAGAAGCTGAAGGAGGCGATGGAGACGCTGCTGTGGTTGCAGTCGGAGCTCAGCCGGAAGAACGCGTCGATCGGGCGACTGCGCAAGCTCCTCTTCGGGACGCCCAAGACCGAAAAGACGAGCCAGATCCTTGGAGAAAGCCCCAAGGAGGCCTCGAAGGAGGCCTAGGAGAAGCCGGAAGACCCTCCCCCAGGAGCGTCCCCTGACCGGAGCCCGCCCGCCCCCAAGGGGCACGGCCGAAACGGGGCCGGGGCCTACTCCGGGGCCAGCCGGGTGGTCGTGACCCATGAAACGCTCCATCCCGGCGATCCCTGCCCCGTGGAGGGATGCGAGGGCAAGCTCTACCAGTTGCCCGAGCCGCGGGTCCTGGTGTGCGTGAAAGGCCACGTGCCGCTCCAGGCCACCGTTTACGAGCGTGAAGCCCTGCGATGCGCGCTGTGTGGGAAGGTGTTCGTGGCGGGGCTCCCGGAGGGGGCGCACCACTGCAAGTACGATCCGACGGCGGCGGGCATGATCGGACTCCTCAAGTACGGCACGGGAATGCCTTTTCACCGGATCGAGGGGCTCCAGGCCAACCTGGGGGTTCCGATGCCGGCCGCGACGCAGTGGGAGGTCGTGCAGGAGGCGGCGAGGGAACTCGGGCCGGCGCACGAGGAACTCGTGCGGCAAGCGGCTCAGGGGGACGTGCTCCACAACGACGACACGCCGATGAAGATCCTGGAGCACCTGAAGGAGAACGAAGAGCGGAAGAAGGAGGGGGAACGCACCGGCACCTTCACGACGGGGATCGTCTCCCAGGCGGGAGAGCACCGGATCGCCCTGTTTTTCACGGGCCGGGATCACGCGGGCGAAAACCTGACGAAAGTGCTCTTGGAGCGGGAGGGACAACGAGGCCCGCCGATCCAGATGTGCGATGGGCTGGACCGGAACGTGCCCAATAAGGAGTTCGAGACAATCCTGGGGAATTGTCTGGGCCACGGCCGGAGGAACTTCGTGGACGTGGTCGACAGCTTCCCGGGGGAGTGCCGATACGTCCTGGAAACGCTCCGGGAGGTCTACCTCCACGACGCAATCGCGCGGGGGAAGAAGATGACGCCCGAAGAGCGCCTCCAGTACCATCAGGCCCAAAGCGCCCCGCTCATGGAGGGCCTGCGCACCTGGATGGATGAGCAGATTGGGCAGAAGAAGGTCGAACTCAACAGCTCCCTCGGAGATGCGATCGCCTACATGCAGAAGCGGTGGCCCCAGTTGACCCTGTTCCTGAGGGAGCCCGGCGCCCCCCTGGATAACAACATTTGCGAAAGAGCGCTGAAGAAGGCGATCCTCCACAGGAAGAACGCCCTCTTCTTCAAGAGCCAGAGGGGGGCGCAAGTGGGGGATGTGTTCATGAGCCTGATCCACACGGCGGAGCTCAACCGCGTGAATCCCTTCGATTACCTCACTACTCTCCTGCGGCACGCCCGCCAGGTCCGCGTGGCCGCGGACGCCTGGATGCCCTGGAACTACCGCGACACCCTCAAGGCAACCGCGTAGCCCTACGCCGGCCGCCTCACCGCGCCTCCGAAACGCGAGATTTTCACGCTACGCATGCTTGCCGGAAGGACACATCCGTTAGCGTGCGGTCCGCTTGATTAGTAGCGCCGCATCGATACTCCCGCCCGGTCCGTCCTCCAACATGATCAAACGACCGACCAAGTCCGGCTCTAGGCATTCGGACCTGTTAAATTTATTTGACAGGTGCGCAATGCCAGTATATACTAGTATTCAGTACCGCAGTAGATACTAGGTACTAGTTCGGGAGGTCTGGATGGCGGAACCCACCACTATCGTGGTCGCCGGGCAGGCTGTCAGGGTTCAGCTCACGACCTTGGTGACCAAGTCACTGCTGCTTGATCCGGAGAACCCACGGATCAAGTACACCGCCGAAGTGAAGGGTATCACGCCCAAGGGGAATCCGCAAATCCGGGACCTCTTGCTTGAGGACGACGATATCCGTCAACTCCTCCAGGACATCAAGCGTGACGGGGGTATTCACGACCCTATCCTCGTCAACAAGGACGGAACGATTATCGAGGGCAACTCTCGCGCCGCCTGCTACATGAAACTGCGGGAGGCACCTGGAGCGGACGGGCGTTGGGATGCAATCCCCGCACACCTTCTACTAGAGCAGATGCAGCCACGCGAGGTAGCTATCCTCCAAGGTTACTACCACGTCCGGATGAAGAATAAGTGGGCCACGTACGCCAAGGCCGCGCACATACACCAGCTTATCTCCGTCCACAAGAAGACCCCGGAGGAAGTATCTCTGGCACTGGGCATGCAGGTGAAGACGGTCAAGTCGATGATGCGAGCATACGAGACCATGAAACGGCACTCCTTCGGTGGCTCGGCCAAGAAGGAGCCGGAGAAGACGGACCGCACGTTCTCGCAC
>CAYNDR010000284.1:0-578 GCA_964395295.1 uncultured Planctomycetales bacterium | reverse complement strand
AGGCCCGTCCTCCGCGAGGTCGCGCCCATGCCAGAAAAGGTCCAGTACCGCCTCGGCGAGCGAATCATCAAGCGCTTTAAGGACCACTTCGCAAAAGAGGTGCAGCTCGTACGCGAAAGCGACGAGTGCGCGAAGATGCTGCGCACGCTGGCGACAATTGTTGAGAAGGTTCTTGCGGCAGCACAAAAGTAAGGACTTGACGTGAAGACTACCGATGCTCAGAGGGCTGTCGTAGACCGGATTACCGTTGACGGCCGCGAGGTTGTGCTGAGAGGTCAGGATTTGCCAATCGTGAAAGTGCGGCTCGATGCGGGTAATCCTCGATTGGCAAATACCATTTTAGCCAATGTAGACGGCCAGTCGCAGGAAGTACTTCAGAAATTCCTTGAGGAGACGCTATGGGCAGACCCGAATGTGCGGGACCTCTGCCGTCAAGTGCAAGTCAACGGCGGTCTGACCGAAAGGGTCATCGTACGCGAGAACGGGACTGTCGTCGAAGGTAACTGTCGTACAGTCGTATACCGTCGCCTTCATCAGCAATTCCCGGATGATCCAACATGGAGCCGGCTCCCTGCACG
>CAYNDR010000283.1:0-8565 GCA_964395295.1 uncultured Planctomycetales bacterium | reverse complement strand
TCCAGTCGGTCCCCTCGTTGTTCTTGACGGTGATCTTGGTCCGGGGGGCGCCGTTGACGATCATGATCTGGTGGGCCTGGGGGTCGGTCTTCTTCCCCAGGTGGGCGTAGTAGAAGCGGGCCGGGTCCTGGTGGCCGAAGAAGAGGCACGCGTCGCGGTGGGGGTAGTCCTTGACGGTGCTCTGGACCCGGGCCTCCAGGACGAAGTCCCCCACGACGATGTCCTTGAGCAGGGTGATGTGGAACGGGCTCCGGTGGGGCGGGGCGTAGCCGCTCTTCTTCTCGAACTGGCTGTAGCACTTTCCGCCGGGGCCGTCGACGATCTTCCAGCCCTTGGGGTCGGTGGGCTCCCAGCGGTCGGCCCCCTTCTCGAAGTCCTCGCTGACGAGGAGGGGGAGATCGGCGTCCTGGGCCGCGGGGAGGAGCGCGGCCAGCAGGAGGACGCGGGTCATCCAGGGCATGGTCTGCCTCCTATCCCTTCCGGCGGGAGAAGATCTCCTCCAGGAGGCCCAGGAACGCCTCCTTCTGGAAGGGCTTTTCCACGTAGGCCAGAGCCCGGAGCTCCTGGGCCTTCCTGAGGTTCGCCGTGGCGTCCCGCGCCGTGAGGAACATCAGGGGGGTGTCCTTCAGGGCGGAGTCGGCGCGGATCAGGGCCGCGGCCTCGAAGCCGTCCAGGGTCGGCATCGCGATGTCCAGGATCACGAGGTGGGGCTGGAACTCCGCGGCGAGGATGAGGGTCTCCCTCGATTGGCCGGTGGCGCGGACCTCGTAGCCGGCCTCGCCGAGCGTATTCTCCAGGATTTCCAGGATCTTCGGGTCGTCGTCGACGACGAGGATGCGCTCGCGGGCCACGGGACTAATTATAGCAGGGACTTCCCCTCGTGGAAGGAATCGCGGGGCTCGAGCCCCCCGCAGGGGAAGGGGAGCACGGGAAGGCGTCCCCGTGCCCCCGGTTCGGCGGCGGATCCCGTTACCTGGGCTTGGGCGGCCGGTTCTCTTCCTCTATGGCGGCCTCGTAGGCTTCCCTCATCGCCTTGAAGGTCAGCCTGGGGTTGTGGCCGGGCACGTTGAGGTGGTTGGCCTTGAAGTCGTAGGTCACCTCGCGGACGTCGACGATGTCGAACGCCTGGCCGTTGTTGACCGCCCGGTAGAGGCAGAGGGTGAAGCGGTCGTGGTCGATCTTCTGTCCCTTGCGGGGCTTGTCGCGGAAGAGGACCCAGCAGAGGTCGTTCTGGTTCTGCTGGGACGCCCCGATGCCCATCATCACGGGCCCGACCTCGCTTCCGGCGGCCGAAGCCACGGTCTGCGCCGCGGCTTCCGGCAGGGCGGCCGGCCGCGCGAGGGCGAACGCCGCCGCCGCCAGCCCGAGGACCGTCCCCGTGGCCACGAAGAGCATGTTCCTCATGCCCGTCTCCCTTCGGGCGCTCCGCGGTTTCCAGGGCCCCGGGGCCGGCCGGACATCCAGGGGGATTCGGGCGAGGGAAATTTTCCGGCCCCGGGACCCTGGAGCCCGGGAGCGCCGCAGGTTGTCATCCCTCGCCCGAAACGGTTCTACCACGACGGGATCGGCGGGATGTTCCCGGGAAACGTCCCGGGGTTTTCGGGGTATTAAGCTTATGGAAACGTCCGGATCCCACGGGAGGTGACCCCATGCGCGCGATCACCCGACGCGAGTTCGTCCGGAGCGCCGCCGCGCCGGCCCTCCTCACGATCGTCCCCCCGCACGTCCTGGGGCGCGGCCGCACGCCCCCCAGCGAGACCCTGGGCGGCGCCCTCATCGGCTGCGGGGGCCGCGGGCCCGGAACCTACGACGGCATGAAGAAATACCTGGAGGGGGCCGGACTCCAGGTGGAACAGCTCGCCCGGTGCGACGTCCGGTTCGCCGACAAGGCGGACAACCAGGCGGTCTACTGCGACTATCGCCGGGTGCTCGAGCGGAAGGACATCGACGTGGTGGCCATCGGCACGCCGCCCCACTGGCACGCGCTCATCTCCATCGCCGCGGCCGAGGCGGGCAAGGACGTCCTCTGCGAGAAGCCCATGACGCGCTTCATCTCCGAGGGGCGCGCGGTGACGGAGGCCTTCCGGCGCTACAACCGCATCTTCCAGATCGGCACCTTCGGGCGGTTCGGGGACAGCAGGGACAAGAACAAGGTCCTGATCCACAAGATCATGTCCAGCGGGCTCATGAAGAACTGCCCGGGCGTGGTCTTTCGGAAGGGCGGCTTCAAGGTCAAGGAGTGGAGCGGCCGGCTCAACGTGGCGCCGCAGGCGCCGCCGAAGGGCCTGGACTGGGACTTCTACGTGGGCCCCTCGCCCATGAAGCCCTTCGTCCGCGACCGCCATGGCGGCACCCACCGGAACTACTGGGACTACGAGGGCGGCGGCCTGGCGGACATGGGCCAGCACCACCTGGAAGGCTACAACTGGACCTACGGCAAGGACTACACGAGCCCCGTGGAGATCGAGGCCTCCGCCCCGCCGGCCCACCCGGAGGCCACCGGGATGTGGGGCTGGGTGGAGATGAAGTACGCCGACGGCCTCACGCTGGTCCTCGAGAGCACCGAGTGGGGCGAGCCCTACGGCCGCAAGCAGCAGCGCGGCGTGGGCCTCGCCGACCTGGACGAGGAGAGCCGGAAGAAGGTCGAGGCCATGCCCGATCCCGAGCCGCTCCTCGACTTCGGCCAGGCGGTCAAGGCGCGCAAGCCGGCGGGCGGCCACCCGGAGGCGGCCCACCGCACGGCGTGCCTCCTGCACCTGGCGAACCTGGCGATCCGCACCGGCCGGAAGATCCGCTACGACCCGGTCAAGGAGCAGATCGTCGGCGACGAGGAGGCCAACCGGCTGGTCAACCCGCCCATGCGGGCCCCGTGGCACCTGTAAGGAGGTCGGCCATGACGCAAGACCTGGCGGCCCTGGTGGGCCAGATGCCCGAGCTCGACAAGCACGGCAAGCTCACCGGCCCGGACTGGCCCTCGGCGATCAAGGTCTACGACGCGGTCCTCGAGGGCGGCCGCGAGAGCGTGGCCAAGCTCGTGGGCATGCTCAAGGAGGTCGACGACGGCGAGGACTACAAGGCCCGCTACGTGGTCCACGGGCTGGCGCTCTACGTCTGCCGGCCGGAGAAGAAGAAGCAGAGGGAGATGTTCACGGCGGCGCTCCTCTCCCAGCTCGGGGGCGACCGGCCCAAGTCCGTCCAGGGCTTCGTGGTCCGGGAGCTCCAGGTCGCGGGCGGGAAGGAGTCCGCGGGGCCGCTGGGGAAGCTCCTGGCCGACGGGGACCTCTTCGAGGACGCGGCGATGGCCCTGCTGGCGATCCGCGACGGCGCCGTGGAGCAGTTCCGCAAGGCCCTGCCCGCGGCCAAGGGCAAGCAGAGGCTCACCGTGGTGCAGGCCCTGGGCGTCCTCCGCGACGCGGAGTCCGTGGAGGCCCTGAAGAAGGCCGCCGGCGACGAGGACCGGGACGCGCGGCAGGCGGCGCTCTGGGCGCTGGCCCGCGTCGGCGACGCCGGTTCGGCGGACCTCCTGGCCAAGGCGGCGGACGCGGCCGCCGGCTGGGAGCGGATCGGCGCGACGAGCGCCTGCCTTCTGCTGGCGGAGAACCTGATGGCCGCGGGCAAGAAGGCCGACGCGGCGAAGATCTGCCGGCACCTGCAGAAGACGCGGACGGACCCCGGGGAGGCCTACGTCCGCGAGGCCGCCGAGAAGCTCCTGGCCCCGACAAAATAGACCGTCCCCTTTGTCGTCGTGCACGACAAAACAGACCGTCTGTTTTGTCGTAGGTCCTTCGGGGCCGCTTGCATTCCCGCCCCGGAACGCATAAAGTCGGGATATGGATTGGGCGGCGGGGATCGCGCTTCTGCTGGGGTCCCAGGATCCCATCGAGATGCGGGTCGATGCGATCCTCCGTCAGTTCGAGACGGCCGCCCAGGCGGAGCAGGCCGGGGCCCGCCTCGCGGAGCGGTTGATGGCGCTGGGGGGATCGGCGGTCGAGCCGCTGGCCCGGCGGCTGGCCGAGGACCTCCGGGACGGCACGGCCTCGGCCTCCTCGGGCGCGATCCTGGAGGTCCTCGACGGGCGGGTGGAGGCGCAGGTGCCCCTGCAGACCGCCTTCGCCGACGGGGCCACGTCGGCCGCGGGGCGGATCGAGCTGGCGCGGGCCCTCGTGAGTCTCCTGGACCAGGCGAGCTGGAGGGACGGCTTGCTGGCCGTCGCGGCGGATCCGGAGGCGGGCCTGGGGGACCGGCGGCGCGCCGCGGAGCTCCTCCTGGAGGCGGGCGACGAGCGGGCCGCGGAGATCCTGGCCGAGATCGGGCGTCTCGAGGGCGCGGGGCCTCCCGGGGGAAGCCGGGGGGCGCCGGGCCGCTGGAGCGAGGAGCCGCGCACGACGGTGGCGGCCGAGGGGCGCCCGGCGCCCGCGGAGCGCCGGCGCGCGTCCCCTAGGAAGAAGGAAGCGGAGGCCGGTCCCGTCCCGGCGGTCTCCTATGTCTCCATGGGCGTGGCGGCGGCGGGGATCGCCGCTCTGCTTTGGATCAACCGGCGAAAGGGATAGAGTATCATGAAAAACGAGGTTGGCGACCAGCTCCGGACCCTCCTTACTCGACTGCAGTCCCTCCGGGAGTCTCTTTGAGGTAGACCGCAAGGAAGCCCGCGTCCGCGAGATCGAGTCGAAGATGTTGGAGTCCGGCTTCTGGGACCGGCCCGAGGCCGCCCAGGGGCTGATGGCCGAGCTCAAGTCCCTCAAGGGGGTGGCGGAGTCCTACCGGGCCCTGCACCAGGAGCTGGAGGACGAGATCGGCCTCCTGGAGATGTGCGACGACGCGCGGGACGCCGCCCACATCGCCGAGGTTGCCGGCAAGGTCGGCGGCCACGAGCGCAAGGTCGAGGCGGTCGAGGTGCAGGCCCTCTTCAGCGGCCGCAACGACGCGCGGGACGTCTTCGTCTCCATCCACGCGGGAGCGGGGGGCGTGGACGCGATGGACTGGGTGCTGATCCTGGAGCGGATGATCCTGCGGTGGCTCTCGCGGAACGGCTACGAGGTGGAGATCCTCGACGAACAGCCGGGCGAGGAGGCGGGGCTCAAGCGCGCGGTGCTCGAGGTGCGCGGCCGGTTCGCCTTCGGGTACCTCAAAAGCGAGATCGGGGTGCACCGCCTGGTGCGGATATCGCCCTTCGACGCCAACCACCGCCGGCAGACGAGCTTCGCGTCGATCGACGTGGTCCCGGAGTACGACGAGATCGACATCGACATCAAGGAGGGGGACCTGCGGATCGACACCTTCTCGGCGGGCGGCCCGGGGGGCCAGCACGTCAACAAGACGCAGAGCGCGGTGCGGATCACGCACCTGCCCACGGGGGTGGTGGTGCAGTGCCAGAACCAGCGGTCGCAGATCATGAACCGCAAGTACGCGATGCGGGCGCTGGCATCGAAACTGCACCAGCTGGAGGAGTCCAAGCGGGAGGCGGAGTTCGCGCGGCTGTACGGCGAGAAGGGCGAGATCGCCTTCGGGAGCCAGATCCGCTCCTACGTGATGCAGCCCTACACGATGGTGAAGGACCACCGCACGGACCACGAGACGGGCAACATCCAGGCGGTCCTCGACGGCGAGATCGATCCCTTCATCGAGGCGTTCCTCCGCTGGAAGGGGAGGAAGTACTAGCGCGCCTTGCGAGCGCGGTCGAAGTGCTTCCGGATGAACTCCACGGGCGAGGGGCGCCCTCCCTCCGGCTGGCCGCGGTACTGGACCACGCACTCGATCCCCAGCGCGTCCATGCGCTCCTTGAGCGCCAGGCCGAACTTCGGGTGATGCACCACCAGCCCCAAGTTCGACGTGTTGTCCACGGGCTCGTTCGCATAGCTGTACGAGAGGAGGGCCGGGGGGTCGTCCTTCGTCAGGTGGGTGATGGGCGCCGCCTTCTCGTAGAGTTCGTGGGCCCGAGGCGTGTCGATCTCGTCCGCCTTGATCCCGTAGAAGGGCAGGAAGAAGGAATGGCGCTCGAAGTTGGGGCGCGGGAGGCCGATCTTCTCCGCGAACCGGGGATCGTAGGACGACTGGGCGTTGTCCACGGCGACGCAGGCCAGGCGCGTGGACTGCCGCGCCACGGGATCCTCGCTCTTCGGATCGGCCAGGTCGTCGTGGAAGGCCAGCCAGAGGGACGTCCCCGCGCCGGCCGATCCCCCCGTCGAGGCGACGAGGTCCGGGTCGAGGTTCCACTCCTTCGCACGGTGGCGCAGGGTCTGCAGGGCCCGGCCGCAGTCGAGATACGCCGCGGGGAAGGGGGCCGTGCTGGTCAGGCGGTAGTTGATGGCGGCCACGGCGAAGCCGGCATCGAGGAATCCCTTGAGGCGGGCGGGAGCCAGGCTCTTCTTGTCGCCTCCCTGGAATCCGCCGCCGTGGATATAGAGGACGAGCGGCGCGGGCCCCTCGGACTTCGCCTTCCAGAGGTCGAAGGCGTTCCGCTCGTGGGGCCCGTACTTGACGTCGGCGGCGTCGGGCTTCGGCCGGGCGGGCTCCTGCGACGCGCCCGCCAGAAGGATCAGGGCCGCCAGGCTTCTCGTCATCGGATCGCTCCTCCGCGAACACCCCTACGATGATTAAACAGAGGAGGGGTCGACGAAGGGGCGGGAATCTCTACTGGGCCTTCAGGTCCGCCCAGGCGGCGTCGAGGGCCTTCTTGGCCTCCGGCGGCAGGACCGGGAGCGTCGCGCAGCGCGCGAGCACCTCCTCCGGGGGGAAGACCAGGGGGTCCTCCAGCACCTCCTTGCGGATGTGCTTGCGCGCCGCCTCGTTGGGGTTCGGGAACCGCGTCTCGTTCGTGATCGCCGCGGAGACCTCCGGCCGCAGGAGGTAGTCGATGAACCGGTGCGCCAGCTCCCGCCGGGGCGCGCCCTTGGCCACGCAGAGGTTGTCGATCCAGAGCGTGCCCCCCTCCTTCGGGACCACGTATCCCACCTTGCCCTCGAGTTCGGCCGAGGCCTGCAGGGCGTCGCCGCTGTAGCACTGCGCGATCCAGCAGTCGCCGTTCACGAGCATGGCCTTGGGCGACGAGTCGTACGCCTTGGGCTTCCGCTCCAGGAGCTTCTTTTTCGCCTTCTCGATCGCCTCCGCCGGCGGCGCCGCGCGGAGGTCCGCCCCCGTGAGACGGAGCGCCGCGGCGATGACCTCGCGGCCGTCGTCCAGCATCGTCATCTGCTTCACGAGCTTCGGGTCCCAGAGCGCCTCCCACGAGTCGGGCGCCGGGACGACCTTCTCCTTGAGGTAGGCGATCCCCGTGGTGCCCCACATGTAGGGCACGGAGTGGGCGTTCGCGGGATCGTAGGGGAGCCCCCGGAACCGGGACTGGATGTTCTTGAGGTTGGGCAGATTCGCGGGGTCGATCTTCTCCAGGACTCCCCGCGCCACGAGCAGGGGCACGACCTCGTCGCTGGGGAAGACGACGTCGTACCCCGAGCCGCCCCCCGCGAGCTTCGTCCGGAGCGTCTCCGAGGACTCCATGTAGTCCACCACCACGCGGCAGGCCGCCTCCCTCTCGAAGCCCTGGATCGTGTCCTTCGCGAAGTAGTTGGGCCACGTCAGGATGTGCAGTTCCGGCGCGGACGGGCCGCAGCCCGCCAGGGCCAGGAACGCCAGGAACGCGCGCTTCATCGTCCACCTCCGGCGATCGGGACGCGGGACAGCCTGAGCGACGCCATGATGAGCCCCACCGACGCCACCATCAGCGCCGTCGAGACCGCGTTGATCTCGGGCGTGATGCCGAAGCGCACCATGGAGTAGACCATCACCGGGAGCGTCTTGCCCCCGGGGCCGCTCGTGAAATAGGTGACCGCGAAGTCGTCGAACGACAGCGTGAAGGCCAGGAGCGCCCCCGAGAGCACTCCCGGGAGGATCGCCGGGAAGGTCACCTTCCAGAAAGCCCCCCAGGGCGTGGCCCCCAGGTCCTGCGCCGCCAGCTCGATCGACCGGTCCATCCCCTGCAGGCGCGCCGAGACCACCACCGCCACGTAGGACAGGTTGAAGGTCGTGTGCGCCAGCGCGGCGGTCCCGAGCGAGAGCGACACCCCCAGCGTCCGGAAAAGGGCCAGGAACGCCACCGCCAGGACGATGTCCGGGACCATCACCGGCAGGGAGATGAGCGCGGCGTAGAACGTCTTTCCCCTGAAGGACGACCGGGCCGCCAGCGCCGCCATCGTCCCCAGCACGGCCGACACCAGCATGGAGACGAGCGCCAGGACGACCGTGTTCGCCAGCGCGGAACGGAGATCCCGGTTCTCCCAGGCCTTGCGGTACCACTCGAGCGTGAAGCCGGTCCAGCGGAAATACTTCGAGGCGTTGAAGGAGAACACGGCCATGACCAGGATCGGGACGTAGAGCGCCGCGAGGACCAGGGCCGTGTAGATCCCGAGGGCCTTCCTCATGCCAGGCCCTCCGTGCGCCGCAGGCGGTAGTAGAGCCCCGCGAGGACGATCGTCAAGAGCATGAGGACCAGCGTCAGGGCCGACCCGGCCGCGGGATTGTCGGACCGCACGAAGTAGTGGTTGATCTGGCTGCCGACCATGGGGACGGCCG
>CAYNDR010000282.1:5151-8572 GCA_964395295.1 uncultured Planctomycetales bacterium | reverse complement strand
TACTTGTCGAGGGCCTTCCGCCGGTCGAGCTTCAGCTTGTTGAAGATATGATAGTCGGAGCTGGAGGTGAGGACGCCCGTCTCCTTCAGCCCCATCTCCTTGACCAGCCTGAAGTCCCCGACCTCCGCCCGGATCCAGGCGGTGATCTCCGGGAAGCGGAGCCCCGTCTCCTGGCACTTCCGGACCGCCTCGCGGTCCTTCGGGCTGTATACGAAGAACTCGGACTGGCGGACCAGGCCCCGGGGCCCCGCGATGCGGCCGAGGAGCCTGTACACGGCGGCGATCTGCTCCGGCGAGTAGGGGGGGAGCGACTGCTGGCCGTCGCGGAAGGTCGTGTCGGTGATGCAGAGGTCGCGCCGGAGGAGCTCCGCCGGATCGAAGGTCACCGTCTCGCCGTCGATCTCCTCGTGGATCTTCCCGTCGAAGAGGATGCGGGGAACGTCCTTATGGGAGAAGACGCCCTCGAAGAGGTTCGGCTCCCCCACGTCCTTCAGTTCCTTCTTTTTCAAGCGGATGACCTCCATTCCGTGGAATCCGGCCGTCCCGACGGGACAGGGGGAATAATATATCCCGCGCCCCGGCCCCGTTCAAGGCCGGGCGCCCCCCTGTTTGACGGCGCCCCCCCGGCCGGGTAGGATGGCCCTTTTGGATCCCCCCGTGAACCCGACGCCGGAAATCCCCGCTGGCGTTCTCTCCCCCGAGGCCCAGCGCGAGAAGCACCTCGTCGCGTTGAGCTCGGTGCTGGCCGCCGTCCTGCTGACGGGGACGAAGCTCGCCGTGGGCCTCCTCACCGGAAGCCTCGGGATCCTGGCCGAGGCGGCCCACTCGGGCCTCGACCTCGCCGCCGCCGCCCTCACCCTCTTCGCCGTGCGCTTCGCCGGCCGCGCCGCCGACGACCGCCACACCTACGGCTACGCCAAGATCGAGAACCTCTCCGCCCTCGTCGAGACCTTCCTCCTCCTGGGGACCTGCGTCTGGATCATCGTGGAGGCCGCCTGGCGCCTCTCGGGCGCCGGGGGGCCCCACGTCACCGTGAACGCCTGGTCGTTCCTGGTCGTCTTCCTGTCCATCGCCGTGGACGTCTCCCGGTCGCGCGCCCTCTTTCGCGTGGCCCGGAAATACCAGAGCCAGGCGCTGGAGGCGGACGCCCTCCACTTCTATACCGACATCCTGTCGTCGTCGGTGGTCCTGGGGGGCCTCGTCGGCATGGTGGTCGCGCGCCGCTGGCACCTTCCCCTCCTGGAGAAGGCGGACTCCGCGGCCGCCCTCGGCGTGGCCGCCATCTCGATCGGCATCTGCTGGCGGCTCGGCAAGAAGACGATCTCCGACCTCCTGGACCGGGTGCCCCCGGGCCTGCGGGAGGAGATCGCGCGGGTGATCCGGGGGATTTCCGGCGTGGTGGAGGTCCGCCAGGTGCGGGTGCGGCGGAGCGGCCCGGAGGTCTTCGCCGACGTGACGATCGCCGCCCCCCACGAATGGGCCTTCGAGCACGTGCACGAGATCACCCGGCAGGTCGAGGAGGCCGTCCGCGCCCTCCTTCCCAAGGCGGACGTGGTGGTCCACGCCGAGCCGGTCGCCTCCGCCGACGAGGACCTGCCGGCCTTGGCCCGGGCCCTGGCCGCCCGCCAGGGGCTCGTGGCCCACAGCATCCGCGTGCTCGACGAGGGGAACGGCCGGCGGTCGCTGGAACTGCACCTCGAGATGGACAAGTCGCTGAGCGTCGGGGAGGCCCACGCCAAGGCCGACGCGTTCGAGAAGGCCGCGCACGAGGCCTTCCCCTCCCTCCTGCGCGCCACGACCCACCTCGAGCCCGCCGGGGAGGACCAGACGACCACGCCCTGCCGGCCGGGGGACGACCGCGCGATCCAGAAGGCCGTGGAGGCCGCCTCGCGGAAGCTGGGAATCAGGGTCCATCCGCACGACATCGAGGTGCGCCGCGCGGGCGGCGAGCTCACGCTCACCTTCCACTGCCTCCTCGACCCGTCCCTGAACATCGAGGCGGCGCACGACTTGACGAAGCGGCTCGAGCAGGCCATCCGGGCCCGGGTCCCCGACGTGGCCCGGGTCGTGATCCATGTGGAGCCGCGCGAGGGGCCCCCGACCGCCGCGCGCTAGAACAGCCCCTTCACCTTCCCCTTCTCGTCGATATCCACCGCCGCGAACGCCGGCACGGACGGGAGCCCCGGCATGGTCCGCATCTCCCCCAGGAGCGGATAGAGGAACCCCGCCCCGACCGACGCCCGCACGTCGCGCACCGGCACGGTGAATCCCTTGGGCGCGTTCTTCAGGTTCGGGTCGTGCGAGAGCGACAGGTGCGTCTTGGCCATGCACAACGGGAGCTTGTCGAGGCCCAGCTCCGTGTAGCGCTTGATCTTCTCCTCCGCCGCCGGGAGGTAGTCCACGCGCGCCGCCCCGTAGACCTTCGTGGCGATCGTCTCGATCTTCTGCTTGATCGGCGCGTTCACGTCGTAGAGGAACTGGAACTTCGTGGGCTTCTCGCAGGCCTTGACGATGGCGCGCGCGAGGTCCGCCCCGCCCTGGCCGCCCCGCGCCCAGACCTCCGAGGGGACGGCGTCCTCCGCCCCCGCCGCCATCGCGGCCTTCCGGACCACCTCGACCTCGCGGTCGGTGTCGTCCGTGAAGCGGTTCACGGCCACCACGGCGTTCACCCCGAAGAGCTTGGCGTTCTCCACGTGCTTCTTGAGGTTCTCGCAGCCCTTCGCCACGAGGTCCAGGTTCTCCTGCTTGTAGGCGTCGGGGAGGGGCTTCCCGGGGACGACCCGGGGGCCGCCGCCGTGCATCTTGAGCGCCCGGATCGTGGCCACGAGGACCACGCAGTGGGGGGCGAGCCCCGAGACGCGGCACTTGATGTTGAAGAACTTCTCCATGCCGCAGTCCGCGCCGAAGCCGGACTCGGTGATGACGTAGTCGGCCAGCTTCACCGCGATCATGTCGGCGATGACGGAGCTGTTGCCGTGCGCGATGTTCGCGAACGGCCCCGCGTGGACGAGGGCGGGCGTCTGCTCCAGCGTCTGCATGAGGGTGGGCTTGATCGCGTCCCTCATCAGCACGGTCATGGCGCCGGCCACGCCGAGGTCCTCGGCGGTGACGGGCTTGCCGGAGCGCGAGAGGCCGATCGTGATGCGCCCGATCCGCTCGCGCATGTCCTGGAGGGACTTCGACAGCGCGAGGATCGCCATGACCTCGCTGGCCACGGAGATGTCGTAGCCCGACTGGCGGGGGATGCCGTCCGCCCGGGAGCCGAGGCCCAGGATGATGCTCCGGAGCGCCCGGTCGGAGGTGTCCACCACGCGGTTCCAGGTGATGCCGAACGGGTCGATGCCCAGGCGCTTGAGGCCGCTCTTCGCCAGGGCCTCGTCGGACATCGTGCTCTCGTGGTACAGGCGGTTGTCGATCGCGG
>CAYNDR010000282.1:0-5141 GCA_964395295.1 uncultured Planctomycetales bacterium | reverse complement strand
TGAGGTGGAGGTTGAAGTCCTCCATGGGGATGACCTGGGCGTAGCCGCCGCCGGCGGCGCCGCCCTTGATCCCGAACGTGGGCCCCTGGCTCGGCTGGCGGATGCAGGTCATGACGTTCTTGCCGATCACGCCGAAGCCCTGGGAGACGCCCACCGTGGTGGTGGTCTTCCCTTCCCCGAGGGGCGTGGGGGTGATGGCCGTCACGTCCACGTACTTCGCGCCCGGCCGGTCCTTGAGCCGGCCCAGGATCTCCAGCTTGACTTTCGCCTTGTAGTCCCCGTACAGCTCCAGCTCGTCGCGGCGGATGCCGCACTTCTCCGCGATGGCTTCGATCCGCTCGCATTTCGCCGCCTGGGCGATCTCGATGTCGCTCGGCACGGTCATGGGCATCTCCCCTCAGAAAGCGTTCCGGTCATTCTCAGGACTGCTCGGCCAGGCCCTTCTGCATGCGCCACGCCTTGATGTAGTCGTCGCTGTACAGGTGCTTCTCCAGGAGCACCTCGGTGGTGATCGCCGCCTCGACCAGGTCCCGGTCCGCCGCGTCCATGATGGCCGCGTCCAGCCCCGCCGCGATGGCCATGACGAGGCAGGTCCGGTTGATCAGGTGGTTCTTGAGGCACTTCTGGCTCACGTTCGACAGCCCCATGATGAAGTGGGGCGGCGGGTCGCTGACGACCTTGAGCTGGCGGATCGCCTCGAAGACGTTCTGGACCTGCTTGGCGGCCACGTTCACCGGCAGGATGATCGGATCGATGTAGAGGTCCGCGGGCGGGATCCCCGCCTCGAGGGCGGTCATGATGAAGGCCGCCCCGCACTCGACGCGCTTCTCGACGTTCCCGGGGACCCCCTCCTTGTCCATCGTCAGCCCGATGATCCCCGCCTTGTGCCGGGCGGCCAGGGGGATCAGCTTGCCCATGCAGGCGGGGTCGGCCGTGGACGAGTTGATGATGAGCTTGCCCCCGACCCGGGGAACCGCCCCCACGAGGACGTCGGGCTTGGCGCTGTCGAGCGAGATCGGCTTGTCCGTCACCTCGCGGACGGTCTGCGCCAGCCAGACGAAATTCTCGACGGGATCCCCCTTGGAGGGGCCCACGTTGATGTCGATGACGTCGGCGCCGCCGGCCACCTGGGCCCGGACGAGGTCCTGGATGACCCCCTTGGCCCTCTCGGGGATCGCCGCGCGGACGTCGCGGTACATCCCGTTCACGCGCTCGCTGAAGATGATCATGGATTCTCCCTCTGCCTGGGGCGCTCAGGCCCCGACCAGCGCGCGGATCGCCTTGCGGACGGTGGCGATCGCCTTGGGGTGGCGCATGACGAGGAGGTCGGCCCCGCTCTGGAGCAGGGTGGTGGCGGTGACGGCCTCCCAGATCGGGCCGCGCTCGGCGGCGGGGCCCCACGCGGCCGCCGCCTCGTCCCCGCTCTTGGCCTCCTTGGCGCGCCAGGCCTCGTATCCGACGTCGAGGATGACCGGCTGGGCCATCAGGCGGTCGCCGCTGAGCGCGGCGAGCCGGCCGCGCTCCAGGATCGAGTAGACGTACTCCATGCCGTACCCCAGGGCCGCCGTGGTCGGGTAGATGACGATGTTCTCCACGGGGTAGCTCATGTCGCTGACCAGGATGTTGACCTGCTTGGACTTGTTGATGTCGATGGGCGACAGCGCGATCAGCTTGTGGCCGCAGGCCTGGGCGGCGGCGGTGAGGGTCCGGTATTCCTTCTCCGTGACGGCGCCGAGGAGGCAGTTCTCGCCCTTCGCGGCGTCGGCCACGCGGGGCATCACCTGCTGGTCCTTGGCGGGCACGTCGCAGCCCCAGATGATCAGCGGGAGGTCGACCGCCCCCAGGACGGCCTTGACGGTGGCGGCGGCGTCGTCGGGGGAGCGGTTGCCCGCGTCGGGATGGGTGGCCACGAGGCGGAGGTTGATGAGGTCGGCGCCGAGCTCCGCGGCGCGCTTCGCCCACGCGGCGGGATCGGACCAGACGTCGCGGTAGACCTTGGCGAGCTCCGCGGGCCATTCCTCGGGGGCGGCGTCCAGGACGTCGATGGCGATCGCCGGCGGGTTCGGGACCGCGCCCTCGAAGGCGAGGAAGGGGATGCCCTGCTGGCCGCCGATGGTGACGATCCGGCCGCGGGTCCCGCCTTCGGCCTTCGTGGCGCCGATCTTCACCGCGCGGATGCTTCCCGTCCACTTCTCCGCCGCGCTGGGCACGGCCATGGGTGCGCTCCTTTCGCGGGGAATTCCGTCAGTCCAGGAAATCCGATCCGATCAGGAAGGTACGCTACGACCCCTGTTTTACTTTGTCAACGATTCGTCTCACGGCGGCCAGGGCGGCGGCGGCGCCGTCGAGCTGGAACACGCTGAGGCCCTCCGCCCCCGCGCGCTCCACGGCGTCGTCCTGGGGGACGTCGGGCAGGCGCCCGACGTCCGCGCCGAGGGCCTCGAGGTCCCCCGCCAGGCCGCCCCCGGCCCCCGGCCGCGCCCGGTTCACCAGCACCGCGCGGCGGGACACGCGGATCGGCAGTTCGCGCGAGAGCTGGAGGATCCGCTGGACCGCCCGCAGGGCCGGCCGGGTCGGGTCCATCACCCCGATCAGGACGTCCACGTCGTTCGTCGTCCGGCGGGAGAGGTGCTCCATCCCGGCCTCGTTGTCCAGGACGACCGCCCGGTAGTTGCGGGCCAGGCCGTCGAGGGTCTTCCGGAGGAGGTTGTTCACGTAGCAGTAGCAGCGGGGCCCCTCGGGGCGGCCCATGGTGACGAGGTCGAACCCCTCGGCCTCGACGATCGCGCGCTGGATGTCGTCCTCGACCGCGCGGGCCCGGCCCATCCCGCTCGCCGGGGAGCCCTCCGCGCTGGCGCCCTTGTCGCGGATCTCGGCCAGCGTCCCCCCGCGCTCGACGCCCAGCGCCTCGGCGAGGTTCGAGTTGGGGTCCGCGTCCACGGCGAGGACGGGGCGGACGCCGGCCTCCCGGAGCGCCCGGACGAGGAGCGCCGAGAACGTCGTCTTCCCCGTTCCCCCCTTCCCCGCCACCGCGATGGCCAGTCCCATGGGCGCTCCTATTTCCCCTCCTGCAGCCGTGCCTCCACCGACGGGAACCGCGCCAGGTCGGTGTGCGGCAGGAAGCAGGCGGAGGTGAATTTCTCCATGTACTTCGGGTCCACCATCAGCTCGCGGTACGTCATCTTCTCGAGGATGCGGGCGACCTCCTCCATCCGGCCCCGGTCCACCAGGACCAGCTTCGCCCCCCGCAGGGAGCCATTCCCGATGAACCGCATCCGCTCGGGCGGCAGGTCGGGGAGGAGCCCCACGAGGACGCCGCGGACGGCGTCGAGGCGGCTGCCGAAGGCGCCCGCGATGTAGATCCGCCGGACGTCGCGGAAGGACAGGTCGAGCGCGCCCACGAGCGAGTCCGCGGCGGCGTAGATGGACGCCTTGGTGCGGATCAGGTTCTCGACGTCGGCCTGGCCGACCACGATCTCGCGGCCGCCGGAGGCCGGGTCCGCCGGGACGAGGACGAACTCCGGGCGGCCGTCCTCGTCGGAGGGGCGGAAGCGGCCCGGCGCGCGGTCCGGATGGAGGCGCCCGGCCCGGTCCACCAGGCCGGCCGCGAACATCTCGGCCAGCGCGTCGAGGAGCCCCGTCCCGCAGATCCCCACGGGGGGGGCGCCGTCGAGGGTCGTGACGGAGACGCCCAGGTCGCGCCCGATCCGCACCGTGTCCACGGCGCCGGCCATCGCGCGCATGCCGCACTTCACCGATCCCCCCTCGAACGCGGGGCCCGCGGAGGCGGAGCAGGTCACCAGGAACTCGCGGTTCCCCAGGACGACCTCGCCGTTCGTCCCCAGGTCGAGCAGGAGCGACAGCTCCTCCTCCCGGTGCATCCCCGAGGCGAGCACGCCGGCCGTGATGTCCCCCCCCACGTAGCTGCCGGCCATCGGCATCGTGTACAGGAGGCCGCGCGGGTGGATGCGCAGGCCGATCTCGGAGGCGCGGACGGGCGCCAGCGACGTGGCCGCGGGGACGAACGGCGCCAGCCGGATGAGGTCCGTCTCGAGCCCCAGGAGGAAATGCGTCATGACGGTGTTGCCGGCGGCGGAGACGCAGACGATGTCCTCCCGGCCGATCCCGGCCCGGCGGGCGAGCGTCTCGACGAGCGCGTCGGCGTCCCGCACGGCCGCCTGGTGGAGGGCCTCCGCCCCCCCCGGCCGGCGGGCGTGGTTGATCCGGGCGATCACGTCCGCGCCGAAGCGGATCTGGGAGTTGTACAGGGCGGCCGCCGCGCGCGTGCGGCCGGCGGCGAGGTCCACCAGGTGCGCCACCACGGTCGTGGTGCCGACGTCGAGGGCGATCCCGAACGACCGGCCCGCCGTGTCCCCCGGTTCGACGAAGAGGACCTCGTCCGCGTCGTGGCGCCAGTCCACGACCGCGGTGACGCGGCCGTCCCACGTCCACTTCCACGTGTGGCGGCCGGCCTCGAGCCGGCGCAGGATGCGGCTGAGGTCCCGCAGGACGTCGAGGTCCACCCTCCGCCGGAAGGACCGGCCCCTCCGCTTCCCGAGCTCCGCCATGAGCCGCTCCCGGTCGCCCGCCGGGTCGTCCAGCGTGGGCTCGGGGAGGGCGAGGAACACCTTGTCGACGAGCGGCGCGGGGCCGCCGGGCGGGAGGGCCTCCTCCGGGGGCGCGGCCTCCTGGACCGGCTCGCCCTCGCGGCCGAGGCCCCGGTAGCCGACGAGCCTGGACTCGGGCGGAACCTCCACGACGAGGTCGCCCCGCAGGCGGGCCTGGCAGGCGAGGACGTACCCGCGGCGGATCTCCTCGTGCGCCAGGAGGTCCGTCTCGGCGCCCTCGACCCGCCCCTCGCGCACGATCACGCGGCACTTGCCGCAGGTGCCGTCGCCCGCGCAGATCGAGCCCACGTACACCCCGGCCGCGCGGGCGGCTTCGAGGAGCGTGGCGCCCTCCGGAGCGTCCCCTTCGACGCCGTCGGGGAGGAAGCGGACCCGGTAATTCGTCACTTCGTATCCGTTATCCCGGATTCCCGCCGGGGGGGGGAGGGGATTGAGTCATTGAATGATTTAGCCATTGAAAGGTTCCCCCCCAGCCCCCCGTGGGGGGGAGAGACGGGGAGGCCGCAATGGCTC
>CAYNDR010000281.1:4909-8596 GCA_964395295.1 uncultured Planctomycetales bacterium | reverse complement strand
CCCCGCACGATCTCCCCTGGAAGGCCTGGAAGGGCTCCTCGACGGGAGCATTTCGGCCTGCCCCGCCTGCGGCAGTACCCGGATATCCGCTCCCAAGCCCGCCAACCTCATGCTCAAGACCACCCTCGGCCCCGTGGAGGCCACCGGCACGGTGACCTACCTGCGGCCCGAGACGGCGCAGGGCATCTTCGTCAACTTCGACAACGTCCTCCAGTCCTCGCGCAAGAAGCTCCCCTTCGGCATCGCCCAGTTGGGGAAGTCCTTCCGCAACGAGATCACGCCCGGCAACTTCACCTTCCGCACCCGCGAGTTCGAGCAGATGGAGATCGAGTTCTTCGTCAAGCCCGGCGCGGACGAGGAGTGGCACCAGAAGTGGATCGACGAGCGCTTCGCCTGGTACCTCCGCTACGGGATCCGCAAGGAGAACCTGCGCCTCCGCGAGCACGCCAAGGACGAGCTGGCCCACTACGCCAAGCGCTGCGTGGACGTGGAGTACCTCTTCCCCATGGGCTGGAGCGAGCTCGAAGGCATCGCCAACCGCACCGACTACGACCTCAAGCAGCACTCCAAGTTCAGCGGGAAGACCCTCGAGTACTTCGACGACGAGACCCGGCAGAAGATCGTCCCCTACGTCATCGAGCCCTCAGCCGGGGCCGACCGTTCGGCGCTCGCCTTCCTCGTGGACGCCTACCACGAGGAGGAGGTCCGCGGCGAGAAGCGCGTGGTCCTCCGCCTCCACCCCGAGATGGCGCCCGTCAAGGTCGCCGTCCTGCCGCTCCTCAAGAAGAACGAGAAGATCGTGGCGACCGCCCTGGACCTCACCGCCCGCCTCCGCGAGCGCTGGAACTCGGTCTACGACGACACCGCCGCCATCGGCAAGCTCTACCGCCGCCAGGACGAGGTGGGCACCCCCTTCTGCGTCACGGTGGACGTCCAGACCGTGGGCGACGAGAAGGCCGCGCCCGACAACCGGGTGACCATCCGCGAGCGCGACACCATGCAGCAGATCCGCGTGCCCCTCGCGGAGGCCGAGGCCGTGATCGGCGAGCTGATGGCCGGCAAGTGGGCCGAGGTCGCCGCGCGCCACCCGGCCCAGCCGGCGCCGGCCTGAGGTCCTCCATGCCGGAAGTCGTCGTCGTCGGAGCGGGCCACGCGGGGATCGAGGCCGCCCTCGCCTGCGCCCGCATGGGCCACGAGACGCTCGTCCTCACCCTCCAGGCCGAGGCCTGCGGGCGCATGTCCTGCAATCCCGCCATGGGCGGCCTCGCCAAGGGGCAGATCGTCCGCGAGATCGACGCCCTGGGCGGCCGGATGGCCCGCGCCACCGACGCCACCGGCATCCAGTTCCGGACGCTCAACACCCGCAAGGGCATCGCCGTCCGCTCTCCCCGCGCCCAGTGCGACAAGGTCCTCTACGAGCAATACATGACCCGCGCGCTCCGCTCCGAGCCGCGCATCACGCTGGTCGAGGACACGGTGGAAGACCTCATCGTCGAGGGCGGCCGCGTCCGCGGCGTCCGGGGGCGCACGGCCGACTACCCCGCCCGCGCCGCGATCCTCACCACCGGGACCTTCCTCAAGGCCGTCCAGCACTGCGGCGAGGAGAAGCGCGCCGGGGGGCGCCTCCACGAGCCCTCCGCCGAGCGCCTGAGCGACAACCTCCGCCGCCTCGGCTTCGAGGTCGGCCGCCTCAAGACCGGGACCCCCGCCCGGCTGAAGAAGGGCTCGATCGACTTCGGCCGGACGAAGGTCCAGCACGGCGATCCGGACCCGCGGCCCTTCTCCCACTTCACGGAGAAGCTCCCCCAGCCCCAGACCGTCTGCTGGATCACCTTCACCAACGAGAAGACCCACGAGATCCTCCTCGCCAACCTCCACCGCGCGCCCCTCTACAGCGGGCAGATCACTTCCGTGGGCCCGCGCTACTGCCCCTCGATCGAGGACAAGGTCGTCCGCTTCCGCGACAAGCCCCGGCACCAGATCTTCCTGGAGCCCGAGACCCTCGAGGGCGAATCGATCTACGTCAACGGGGCCTCGACCTCGACGCCCCCGGACGTCCAGGAGGCCTTCATCCGCACGATCGCGGGCCTGGAGGAGGCCGAGTTCCTGCACTACGGCTACGCCGTGGAGTACGACTACGCCCCTCCCCACCAGCTCCGGCCGACGCTGGAGACCCGCCTCGTCGAAGGGCTCTACATGGCCGGGCAGATCAACGGCACCAGCGGCTACGAGGAGGCGGGCGGCCAGGGGATCGCGGCCGGCATCAACGCGGCCCTGCGGCTCCAGGGGCGCCCCCCCTTCACCCTCCGCCGCGACGAGGCCTACATCGGCGTCATGATCGACGACCTCATCCGCCTGGAGCACCGGGAGCCCTACCGCATGTTCACCTCGCGGGCGGAATACCGCCTGCTCCTGCGCACCGACAACGCCGACCGCCGGCTGATGCCCTACGCGTTCGAGTTCGGGCTCCTCCGCGGCCGCGAGGCGTTCGACGCCCGGGAGCGCGCCATCGCCGGGGCCCTGGAGGAACTGCGGCGCGCCGGGAAGGACGCCCTCCTCCGGCGGCCCGAGGTCTCGATCGACGAGGTCCTGCCGGGCCTTCCCCGCGACGTGGCCGGGCAGGTGGAGATCGAGCTGAAGTACGACGGCTACATCCGCCGGCAGGCGATGGAGGTCGAGAAGTTCCGGCGCCTGGAGGACAAGCGCATCCCCGAACGGTTCAGCTACGCCCGGATCAAGCACCTCTGTTTCGAGGCCCGCGAGAAGCTGGAGCGCATCCGCCCCGCCTCGGTGGGCCAGGCCTCCCGGATCGCGGGCGTCACCCCGGCGGACATCCACCTGCTCCTGGTGCACCTGGCCTGATGATCCTTCACAGGCAGTCCCTGAACAAGTAGGATCGCCGACACGTGAGAAGATACCTCGCGCTCGCCCTCCTGGCGGCCGCCGGCTGCGGCCCCGACCTCCTCCTCCCCCAGTACATGCAGGACGCCCCCCGCTCGGAGGAGGACGCCCGGCGGGTGGCCGAGGAGATCCGCAAGGAGCTGGGGCCGGACACGCTGGTGGAGCTCGTCGAGGGCCTCTTCTTCGTGGCCACCAACGACACCCCCCGCTCGTTCGAGCGGAGCAAGGGGACCGTGGCGTGGGTCTACCGCCACCTCTACAAGGACTTCTTCACCCGGAAGCCCGGGAAGCCCATCCGCGTGTTCCTCTTCCGGGACAAGCGGACCTACGAGGAGTACTGCCAGGCGACGTACCAGAAGCCCCCCTCCACCCCCTTCGGATTCTACATGGCGCACGAGAGGAAGATGGTGATGAACGTCTCCACCGGGCTGGGGACGCTCGCCCACGAGATGGTCCACCCGCTCCTGGCGGAGGACTTCCCCGGTGTCCCCAGCTGGTTCAACGAGGGCTTCGCCTCGCTCTACGAGCAGTCGGGCGAGCGCGGGGGGAAGATGGTCGGCTACGTCAACTGGCGGCTCCGGGGCCTGCAGAAGGCCCTGCGCGAGGGCCGGGGCGTCGCGTTCGCGGAGCTCCTGAAGACCACGACGGATCAGTTCTACGGGGACGAGCGGGGCGTCAACTACGCCACGGCCCGCTACCTGTGCCTGTACCTCCAGGAGACGGGAAAGCTCGCGGAGTACTACAAGGCCTTCAAGGCCGGCAACCGGGAGGACCCCACGGGCGCCG
>CAYNDR010000281.1:0-4899 GCA_964395295.1 uncultured Planctomycetales bacterium | reverse complement strand
CGGGAAGAAGCTGGACGCCCTGGACCGGGCCTGGCGGGAGTGGGTCCTGGGCCTGCGCTTCGAGAACTGGCCCGACAAAACGCACCGTCCATTTTGTCAGGAAAGCCGACAAAATGGACCGTCTATTTTGTCGGTCAGGCCTTCCGCTCCGTGACGAAGACGGGGTTCGAGAGCACCCAGACGATGTCGTTCCGCATCGCCTCCACGCGGTAGACCCCCGGCTCGGTGATCTCCAGGAGGATCTCGTTCCCCTCCTCCTCGAGGACCGACTCGCCGTTGCGGTAGACGTTCAGGAGCCCCTCCTCCAGGAAGCTGGCCACGAGCTCCGTCTTCTCCTCCCCCAGCTCGATCGTGTCGCCCATGCCGGCGACGGTCTCGCCGTTGTCGACCTCGAAGGAGAACCCGTTGGGGTCGTCCCAGAAGTCGAAGGAGATGTACAGGCTCCCGTGCCGCACCGCGTCGAGGACCTGCTTCTTGGCCTTCTTGTAGTCCCGGTCGAGCGGCCGGTCCAGCAGGACGTGGTTCGAGATGGTGCGGAAGGCCACCGGATAGGGGAAGATCTCGACCTGCTGGCCCCCGAACTCCTTCCGGTACTTGTGGTTGTCGATCTCGCCGATGCCCACGACCTTGTGCTTGAGGTTGAGCGCGTCCCACCGCTTGAGCGTCTCGATGCGCGGCCCCGAGAGCCAGTCCTCGAAGTCGGTGTAGGCCTCCAGGGTGGCGTCCTCGCGGTCCACCTGGCTCAGCCAGTCGGTCATGAGGTCCCACACGCCCATGCCGGCGTATCCCCCCACGTTCCAGTCCTCCCAGCGGTAACTGCCGAGGTCGAACCGGCGGGCGCCCCCCTGGTCGGGGTGGGAGATGAATCCGAACCAGCCCTGGGCGTTGACGGCGTCGATGACCTCCTGGGGCTTCAGGGACTTCAGCTTCTCCGCGTCCTTGAGCACCCCCTCGCCGAAGGCCACGTAGTGGTTGGCGGGCGGGGTGATCTCCGTCCCGCAGATCATCAGGACACTGCCGTCGTAGCGCTCCCGGCCGTCCTCCACGGGCTTCATCTGGTCGTGGTCGGTCATCATCACGAAGTCGAGCCCCGACTCGTTGGCCGCCTTCGCGATCTCGTCCATGTCCCCGGCCCCGTCGGAGTACGTGGAATGGCAGTGGATGACGCCGCGATAGTCGTATTTCGCCATAAGCTCTAGCCGAAAAAGACCTCCGCCTCCTTGAGAAGTTCCGGGTCCACGGTCCGCTCCCCCTGGTCCGGCGCCGGCAGGGGCGCGTCCACGACCTTCATGCCGCTCAGGGCCGCCATCCGCCCGAACTTCTTCTGGCGGACCAGGTCCACGGCCTTCAGCCCGTACCGCGAGGCGATCAGCCGGTCGAACGCCGTGGGGGTGCCCCCGCGCTGGGTGTGCCCCAGGACCACCGCCCGCGTCTCGATGCCGGTCCGCTTCTCGACCTCCCGGGCCACCCAGGCCCCGATGCCCCCCGGGGGCCCGTCCTGCGCGACCGCGGCCCCTTCCCGGGGCCGCGCCCCCTCGGCCGCCACGATGATGGAGAAGTTCCGGCCCCGCCCCTTGCGGGCGCGGACGGCGGCGCAGACCTCCTCGATGTCGAAGGGCTTCTCGGGGACCAGGCACGCGTCGGCCCCGCCCGCGATCGCCGAGGCGGCGGCGATCCAGCCGGCGTGCCGCCCCATCACCTCGACCACGAGCACGCGCCCGTGGCTTTCGGCCGTGGAATGGAGCCGGTCGATCGCCTCCACCGCGATGTTGGCCGCCGTGTCGAAGCCGAAGGCCTGGTCGGTGCCCGCGAGGTCGTTGTCGATCGTCTTGGGGACGCCCACCACGGGCATGCCCCGCTGGTGGAACTGCCGGGCCACGCCCAGCGTGTCCCCGCCGCCCACGGCGACCAGGCCGTCCAGCCCGTAATGCTTGAAGTTGTTCTCGCAGCGGACCACGTCTTCCATGCTCCTGAACGGGTTCGTCCGGGACGTCCCCAGGATCGTTCCCCCCCGCGGCAGGATGCCCGCGACCGATCCGGCCGTCAGGGGTTCCACCGTGCCCTCGACCAGGCCCTTCCAGCCGTTCCTGATCCCGAGGACGCCGTCGCCGCCCTTTTCCGCCTTGCGGACGACGGCGCGGATCACGGCGTTGAGCCCCGGGCAGTCTCCACCGCCCGTCAGAATCTCGATCTTCACCGCGATTCCCCGGAATGGAGGCCCGGATTATAGGGAATGGGGGGGGGGCATGGCAAGGACTCTTGCGGGATTGAGTGATTGAGCGATTTTGTGATTGAGCCATTGAGGATCCCCCCCTTTGGCCCCCGAGGGGGATTTCGCCATTGGGTGATCGAGTCATTGGGCGATTGTGAGTCCCCCTTTTGCCCCCCCAGGGGGGAAGCACCCCAGATCCTTCGATCGCATTTCGTTTCTCCCCCGGGGTCCTGGGGATCCTGAAATGGATCAATGATTCACTCGCTAAATCTCATTGAGCGTCCCCCCCTTATCCCCCGGGAGGCAGGAACAGCAGATCCCCCCATTGCCTGTGGTATCACCCCATGCCCCGGGGCTTTGGCGAAAAAGAAGGCGGGATTCGCCACCCTGCCCTGACCCTGCTGGATCTACGACAGAGAGCCCTATGCTTGTGGGCTCGCGGATTCACGACCATGTGCAAGACAAGTCGGGCAATCGCAATATCGCTTTCCTGTAAAATGCCGCACACCAACAGTTAAACCGCCGTGGCGATCAGCAAGCGGCTCGACTATAGGCCAAAGAAGAGTCTCCTGCTTTTCAATGAAACGTCTGAGTGCATAGGCGCATAGGTCCGCCATCTGAATCATACTGGTTAAGGTGCTATCAACGAACAATGGCGTCTCAACGATATTCGGGATCTTTCGATAGAACGTGCCATACTTATGAAACTCTCTGGACAATTCGGTCAGCCGCGGAGCAACGGTCGAGTTGTTGTCGTGAACCACGATGCCGATACCCCCTTTCTTGGAAAGGCAGGTTTGACATCGGGTAAGCACTTGCTCGAATGCCATTTCGTACGGCGTGTTATTAAATCCGGGGATGAAATCTGGTTTGCTGATAGCATCCGCAAAAATGCGAACCTCACGAAACGATGCGAGCCTGTGGGCCAAATCCTGGAGACACTGTTGCCTTTCGGCGCGCGTCAGGTGTAGGTATGGGAGGATGGCCTTGCTCAGGCGCCGATAATCCTTAATCTTGTCGACATTCCCCCTGACACCGATGATCCCTGCCCGTTTATTGATGGCTGTTTCGGCCGCACTTCGCCTATCGGATCGGCTGAGTTTCACAAAATCCTGGATTCCTCCTTGCTCCGCATAACGACGGCTCATCCAAGCTGTGTGGATTTCCACTCCGCGCAAACCGTATTTATCCTTGGTCGCCTCGATCGATTCGTCAATCTTCTTCCATTGGTCAGCTGGAATCATCACGCCGAGAAGGACGAAATGGGAGTTGCCTGGTTGGGGTGTTTCAACACCCGACTCGTCCAAGTACAGGATGTGCACGATGTGCTTTACGCTCAGGTTAAAAAAAAAGCGTCTAGAGTGGAACCCAAAGGTTCCATAGGAGTCGCTGCGCGTCTCCGTCTCTAGTCGCTAACAGAACCCTACCGCAGAAGTCTAATTTTGTCAATTGAATTTCGGGAAATGGATGATTGATACCAGCGAGTCGGGAAGCACCTCCTCCTCGGCGCCTCGGGGCTCGCCGCGTGGTGGATCGGGAAGCGCCGTGAGGGAAAGGGGCTCTCCCCCAAGCGGGCGACAGAAGACGGGCCCGGCCCCCACGGAGCCCCATGAGGCCGCGCGGCCCGATCACTCGTCGAACTTCACGTCCTTGAGGTGGAGCTCCACCGTCTCGTTCCCCCTCCACTCGTTGATCCGCGGCGTGAACGCCACGGAGACCGTCCGCGCCTTCCGGAGCGCCTCCACGGCCTCCCCCATCCCGAAGCCCACCGCCCGGACCGCGACCCCCTCCTGCGTGACATAGAACGAAAGGTGGTCGCTCCTCTTCCCCATGAGGCGGGGCTCGCCCGCCACCCGGATCCCGCGGGCCGCCAGGACCGGCTCGCGATTCCCCGGCCCGTGCGGCGCCAGCCGCTCCACCTCGCGGACCACCGGCCGCGTGATCGCCGCCAGGGGGACCTCCTCGTCCACGTCCAGCTTCGGCCCCAGGAGATCCGCCGGGAGCGCCCGCGCCACGCGGAGGCGCATCCGCTCCCGGAACTCCGGGAGGTTCTCCACCCGCAACGAGAGCCCCGCCGCCATCGCGTGGCCGCCGTGCCGCAGGAGCAGGTCCCGGCACGACTCCAGCGCCTCGTGCAGGGCGAACCCCTCGACCGACCGCGCCGATCCCCGGGCCACCCCCTCCTCGACCGCCAGGACGAAGCTGGGGAGATAGTAGCGGTCCACCAGCCGCGCCGCCACGATCCCCACCACGCCCGGGTGCCACCCCTCCTCGGCCACGACGATCGCCCCCTCCGCCCCCTCCCCGTCGACCCGCGCGCGGGCCTGCGCGTAGATCTCGTCCTCGATGCCCTTGCGGTTCCGGTTCGACTTCTCCAGGAGCTTCAGGATCTCCCCGATCCGGGCCTCGTCCTCCGTCACCAGCAGTTCCACGCAGTCCATCGCCGATCCCAGCCGGCCCAGGGCGTTGAGGCGCGGGGCGAGCTTGAAGCCGAGGTCGAACGTCTCCAGGGGCTTCTCCCCCAGGCTCGCCAGGCCGAGCAGGGCGCGCAGGCCCTTCCCGCGGCACGCCCGGAGGGCGTCCAGGCCGTAGCGCACCAGGACGCGGTTCTCCCCCACCAGCGGGCAGACGTCCGCCACGGTCCCCAGCGCCGCCAGGCCCATCGCGTCCAGGATGAAACCCTCGAA
>CAYNDR010000280.1:0-8734 GCA_964395295.1 uncultured Planctomycetales bacterium | reverse complement strand
GGTGAGGACGTCTTCCGGGACTTCTGCCGGAGCCTCGTCAGCTTCCCCGGCGCCTGCTCCGCGGACGACCTCCGCGGCCACGCGGCGCCGGAGGTGCGCCGCCTCCTGTCCGAATACGCGGCCGCCCGGCCGGCCGCGGAGCTCCACCGCGCGGACCTCTCCGGGACGCTGGGCGCGGCCCTCCTGCGGGGGCTGGAGCGGCACTTCTTCGACGCCGGCGTCCGCGTGGGCCGCCTCGTGGATCTGGAGCTGGCCTGCGCCGAGCACGAGCGGCGCGCGCGCGACGAGCGCCTCAGCCGCGAGGAGGACCTCCGCGCCGCCCAGGTGATGGACCGGAAGGAGGAGCGCCTCCGGAGGCTCGCCGCGATCCTCAAGGACGGGAGCGTGCAGGGGATCCTCTCCAAGGTCCCCGACGAGAAGCTCAAGGGGCTCCTCTACGCCAAGCTCATGGAGGACGACCACCTCCAGGTCACCGCCGAGGAGCTGGTCTCCAAGGCCCGGGACTGCGGCGAGGAAGTGGTCCAGGTGATCTACAAGGCGATGGAGGGCCTCCTCCAGAGCGGCGCCTCGGTGGCCCCGGAGGAGGTGGAGGCCACCCTCGCCGACCGCCTCTACGCGGCCGCGGGGACGAAGGTGCTGGAGCTCGATCCCTCGGGGGCCGAGCCCCCCCGGACCTTCGCCTTCAACAGCCCCCTCCGCTCGGTCCGCTGGGCGGAGACGCCGGGGGGCCCGCTCCTCCTCGGGGGCGCCAAGGACCGCCTGGCGGCGCTGGCGCCCGGCCGGGACGAGCCGGTCCGGGAGTACCCGCTCCCCAACGGCCGCCCCGTGCGCGGGGGGATCAACTCGATCGCGGCCGCGGGGGAGTTCTTCTATGCCACGCACTCGGAGTACGGCCTGGCGCGCTGGCGCGCGGACCGCCCGGGCGCGCCCGCGGACCTCCTCTGGAGGGAGATCACGGGCCGCCACCGCACGACGCGCGCCGTCCAGGCCCTGGACGGGAGGATCCTCTTCGCCAGCGGCCAGCACGTCTACCTGGCGCCCGCGGACGCCTCCGCGGAGCCCGTGAAGTTCGTCTCCAGCATCGAGAGCCCCGTGGCCTGCGTGGCCGCCGCGGCGCGCACGGTCTTCGCGGGGACCGAGAACGGGTCGATCGTCTGCTGGAAGATCGACGCCCCCGACCAGCCGGTGGTGCTCGCCCGCAAGCGCGACGCGATCCTCAACCTCCGCCTCGCCCGCATCTGCGCGATCCCGCACCTGATCTACAGCGCGCGGGACCTCTCGGTCCGCGCCCGGGTGATCGGCCAGAACCTCGAGACCTCGTTCGAGACGGGAGGCCCCCAGGTGGGGGTGCTCGACGCCGCCAGCGACGTCATCTGCGCCTCGGACGCCGACGGCCGCCGCGTGCTCGTGTGGAAGTCCACGGCCCCCGCGCGCCCCAGCGGCCAGATCGACGTCTGGAAACAGGCCGAAAGGCCCATCCTCGATCTATGGATGAGGAAGGTCCCCGCCAAGGGTGGGCCGCATGGGTAACACGCGCCTCCGCCGCGCGGCGGACACGGCCGTGGACCGCAGGGCCGCCCTGGCGGCCGAGGAGGCCTTCTTCGAGCGCTTCTCGGCCCGCGTGAACGCCGCGCAGGGCGTCTACGACCCGCTGACGAACCGCACCTACGACGGCTCCCCCCGCAACCGCGTAACGAAGACGCTGGACGAACGGTCTACCGAGGTGAAGGCGCTGGTCAAGCGCCTGGCGGAACGGGACCTGATGAGGACGTACGAAGAGATGCCCAAGAACGGGATCATCCTCCACGAGGTCGTCCACAAGGAACTGCTGGGGCGCCCCGCCGTGCGGGTGGTGGTCGCGGGCGCGGCCTTCAGCCCCGCGGAGGACCTCGTGCGGCAGGGCACGTCGCGCCGGCGCGCCACGGCCGCCGAGCTGGCCCGCGCGAGGGACGTCGCCGTCCGGATCGACCAGGTCGTCCAGGACCGTGGGGCCTTCTCCACGACCGGCTGGGACGAGGCCGCCCGCGGGGCGCTCGCGGGCCCCAACTTCCTGACGGCCCTGCTGGACCTCCGGGACGAGGCCTGGCGCACGCACTTCCCGCCCGACCCGCGCTGGCGCGCCGCCGCCCGGTTCTTCGACCTCACCACCGAGGAGGAGAAGGTCGCCGCCGTCCGCCGCTGGGTGAAGCGGCACACGTTCGAGCTGATCATGGACGAGCTGACGGAAGAGACGGTCTTCGAGGAGCTGGGGTACGCTCCTCCCGTGATCCGGCAGGCCTTCGAGGCGATCGCCGCGGAGGACCCCTACGTCCGGTTCGACACGGCCGCGCGGCCCTGCCGCCTGGTGAGAATTTACGGGTAGCCCATGCTGGACAAGATCAAGAAGCTGCTCGGCCTCCGGGACCTCCCCGACGAGGTCTCGACCCTCTACCGGGGCGCGCGCGACGAGCGCGAGGCCCTGATCCTCCTCAAGGAGGCGCGCCGCCGCGACGAGTCCCGCCGCCGCCGCGCCATGCAGGACCTGGAGGTCCTGGACCGCATGGAGGAGGAGCTCCTGCAGGAAGGCAAGGGCGAGCTGACCGAGACCCGCCGGCTGATGATCGCCCGGCGGATCAAGGAGATCCGGTGGAAGATGCAGGAGCTCAACAACCGGATCGAGAACATCTACAACAAGCGGCTCAAGGTCTTCAACGAGCACGTCGCCTCCCTCGAGACGGTCCTCGAGCTCACCAGCGAGGCCCTCCCCGACAAGAAGGCGATGGAGGACATCGCCATCAAGGCCAAGCAGCTCCTGGAGGCCCTGGAGAAGACCCGGGAGCTGGCCGAGGGGATCTCGCTCAACCCCGAGTCGGCGGCGCCGGACGAGGAGGAGCGGGAGATCCTCCGCGAGATGGAGAAGCGGGCGGACGAGGACGTCCACGAGAAGGAGACGGTCACCCGGAAGCGCGAGAAGGCGGACCGGGAGAAGCCCGCGGCCGAGAAGAAGGCGGAGGAGCCCCCGAGGAAGGAACCCCCGGAGGTCATGTTCGAGGAATGACGCGGCGGGGCCGCGGGACCAGCGGAGGAACGGGATGTCGATCCTGGGCAAGATCTTCAACAGGCGCCGCGGCCTGACGGACCTCCCGCTCGAGGAGATCCGCGTGGAGGAGAAGCGGCTGGAGATCCGCGAGAACCAGCACCTCCACCAGATCGAGAAGTACGACAAGCTCCGCGAGGAGGTCTTCCACCAGGGCGCCAAGTGCAAGTCCCCCGCGCGCCGGCGCATCTACGCCCGGCGCTTCGGGGACTACTCCCAGCGGGTGTCCCTGATCGAGCGGGAGCTCATGCGCGTGGTCAAGGAGCTCATGACGCTCACGCGCGTGCGCGGGATCCTGGAGCGCCAGCGCCAGGTCCCGTCGCGGAACGTCCTCCAGAACCTTTCCGAGGAGGACGTGGTCCGGCTCACCACCCTCCTGGAGGACGACAAGATCACCGAGGAGGTCTACCTCCAGAAGCTCGACACGCTCCTCGGGGTCGTCAACGACCCGGCCCTCGAGGCCTCGGACATCGGCAGCGAGGGCATGGAGGTCCTGAAGACCTGGGAGCAGATGGACGAGGGGGAGCTGGAGTTCGGCGAAGGACTCAAGGAGGCCACCCAGCGCGAGCCGCCGGGCGGCCAGAAGGAGAAGAAGGAAGAGGAGCCGGGCGAGGCGGAGCCGGCGTGAACCCGGGACCCGGGCCGGGATTTTTCGATCGGGGAGCTTGATCCTATGGGCCTCCTGGACATCCTGCGCGTGAAGAAGAAGGACCTCACCCTCGACCAGGTGAAGCGCGAGGAGATCCGGCTCCAGATCCGCGAGAACCAGACCCTCGGGAAGCTCGAGAAGCTCGAGAAGGAGCGCGAGGACATCTTCGCCCAGGGGTCGAAGGTCAAGTCCCCCCCGCGCCGCCGCCAGCTGGCCCGCCTCTACGAGCTGAAATCCTCCGGGGTCAAGACGCTGGAGCGGGAGCTGGCCGTCCTCTCCAAGGAGATCACCACCGTCTCGGCGCTGAAGCTCGCCCTCGAGCGCCGCGAGATGTCCCGGGAGGGCCTCTCGCACCTGCTGAACCGCGTGGACGAGGCGGAGCTCATGACCTGCCTCGAGGACGACAAGATCACCCAGGAGATGTACCTCGAGAAGCTCAACAACGTCCTCTCCACCGTGACGGAGGGCGCCTCCCAGATCACCGAACAGCTCGGCAAGGAGGGCGGCGAGGTCATGGAGGTGTGGCAGAAGATGGACGAGGGAGAGATCGAGAACTTCGAGGAGGGCTTCAAGCTGGCCGACCGCAAGGTGCGGGAGAAGGACCGGGAGGCGGAGCTGGAGCCCGAGTAGCGATGGAGCTGGACGTCCACGGACCGATCAAGCAGGCCCTCGCGAAGGCCAAGTCCTTCACCGAGGCCAAGGAGTACGACCGGGCCGCGGCGGCCTACGAGAAGGCCGCCAACCTCATGTCCATCTTCGCCGAGCAGGCGATGGGGCGCGAGGCCGAGGAGCGCCGGAAGAAGAGGGCCATCGAGTACCGGGAGCTGGCCCGGAAGCTCCGCGCCGGCGAGCTGGCCCCGGGCACCCCGGCGCCCGCGGGCGATCCCGCCGCCCCCCCCGCCGCCGCGCCCTCCGCGGGGGGCGAGATCCGCTCGATCGTCTCGAACCTCATGCACGCCTCGAAGATCACCTGGGACGACATCGGCGGGCTCGACGAGACCAAGAACGAGATCAAGTTCGCCCTCGGGATGACGCTCGCCCAGCAGCCCCCGGGGATCAAGCTCTCGGCCTGGACCCGGATCCTCTTCTACGGCCCCCCCGGGACCGGGAAGACCCTCCTGGCCGCGGCCACCTCGAACGCGGTGCGCTCCACCGAGGGGGTCCCCAGCGTCTTCTACAACGTCAAGGTCTCCAGCATCCTCTCGAAGTACTTCGGGGAGAGCTCGAAGATCCTCGGCGAGCTCTACGGCACGGCCCGGGACACCTCCCCCTCGGTCGTCTTCCTCGACGAGTTCGAGTCCCTCGCCGGCCAGCGCGACGCGAGCGACTCGGGCGCGGAACGCCGCATCCTCTCGACGCTCCTCTCGGAGCTCGACGGGATGGACTCCAAGGGCCGCCACGACATCTACGTCCTCACGATCGCCGCGACCAACCGCCCCTGGGACCGCGGCCCGGCGGTCCTCTCCCGCTTCGAGAAGAAGATCCTCATCCCCCTGCCGGACGAGGCCACGCGGGAGAGGATCCTCAGGATCCACGTCGAGAAGAAGGGGTTCCAGACCGAGGTCCCCTACGGGGAGCTCGCGCGCCTCGCCGCGGGCTACAGCGGCCGCGAGATCGAGCGGTTCGCCAAGGAGGTCATCACCGGGATGGTCGAGGAGTCGAACCGGGAGATCCCCGGGCTCGTGGACCAGGGCCTGGACACCGTGAAGAAGCACCGCCTGCGGGTCCGGCCGCTCTCGAGGCCGGACTTCGAGGCCGCGGCCCGCCTCATCCACCCCCAGACCACCCCGGAAGAGATGAAGAAGTACTACGACTGGAAGGAGAGCGCGGAGGAAGCCTGAATGTATCCGTTCAGGGACAGCGGAGAATCAAGAATGAAGAATCGAGAATCGAGGGAATGTCCCCCCAGTCCCCCGGGGGGGGCCGAGGGGGGACCCGATTCTTGATTCTCGATTCTCGATTCTGATCCGATCCCTGAACGCCTACGCCTGAACGGAGGGACCATGGGCATCTTCAAGTCGCGGGAGGAGAAGCGGATCGAGCGCGACATCGAGGTCCGCAAGGGCGTCAACTCGCTCCGGCGCAACATCCGAGACCTGGCCAAGCACGAGGGCTCCTACGTCCAGAAGGCCAAGCGCGCCCGGAAGATCGGCGACAAGGACCAGTACGAGTTCCTCAAGCGCCAGCTCAAGAAGACGGCCGCCCAGAAGCGGATGCGGGAGCGCCAGCTCCTCTCCATCGAGACCGCGGTGCAGATCAAGGACCAGGCGGAGAGCGACGCGGACTTCGCCCGCTCCATGGGCTCCGTGGCCAAGGCCGTCAGCGAGGTCTACGGGTCGGTGGACTTCGTCAAGACCCAGAAGAACTTCGAGAAGGCCATGATGCAGGCCGAGACCCTCCAGCAGCAGATGGAGATCTTCCTGGAGATGACCCAGGAGCACGTCATGGCCGGCGAGGTCGAGGGCGAAAGCGAGATCGTCAGCGACGCCGAGATCGACCGGATGCTCGACGAGGAGGTCGTCCACGAGGAGGGCGGCTCGGTCGACAAGGACATCGAGAAGGGCCTCAAGGACATCCAGGACGAGCTGGACCGGGAGCGGTAGATCGTGTTGGAAATGACCCGTCGTGGGAGGCTCCTGGCACTCCTTTTCTTGCTCGTATTAGAACTGTGCGCCTGGGGCTGGACCCTCCGGAGATGGCCGAAAATCGAAAAGGCAAGGTGTGCCGGCGCGTGTCACCTAGCTGGAAGTCAAACGGTCGCCGCAAAAGTGGGTCTCAACCCCAGGATAGAACCTTGGACGGACTTCTCCCTGGCCGCCGGAAACCTCCTCCGATTCAAGAAGGTTGTTTGGACCTGCACGCTCGTCGGGCCCAAATCCAGCTGCGCCGCGGACGTGGAGATCGTCCCCAATGCCTCCGGCTGGGACATCGTGGGGATAAACCTCTGGCACGGGGGGAAGGACCGCTGGTAACCGGGCCACTTATGCGATCCAGCTATGGCTAAACACTTCCTCCTGGAGTCGTTCGAGAAGCACAAGGCCAAGGGCATCGCCCGGTTCCGCATGGGCGAGCTGGAGGAGGCCAAGTACCACTTCCTCAAGTCCGCCGAGTACCTCCTCCGCCTCGCCCGGGAGACCGAGGGGCCCCTCCGCGAGGCCCGCATGAAGCGGGCCCGCGAGCTCGTGGACCTGGCGAAGAACGTGAAGGAGCGGAAGCAGGCCCTCCGGGAAAAGGCCGCCGCCGCGCGGGCGGGGGCCCCGGCGGCCGGAGAGGCCGGGGACGTCCCCAAGGAGTGGAGCCTCTCCGAGAAGCCGAAACTGCGCTTCGACGACATCGCCGGCCTCGACGACGTGAAAGAGCAGATCCGCGTCAAGATGATCTACCCCTTCACCCACCCGGAGCAGGCGAAGAAGTACAAGGTCCGCACCGGGGGCGGCATCCTCCTCTACGGCCCCCCCGGCACGGGGAAGACCATGATCGCGAAGGCCGTCGCGGGCGAGCTCGACGCCTCCTTCTTCGCCATCGCCCCCTCCGAGATCCTCAACAAGTGGGTCGGCGAGAGCGAGAAGAACATCCGCAAGCTCTTCGACGCGGCCCGCGCCTGCGAGAAGGCCGTGATCTTCATCGACGAGGTCGAGTCCCTCGTCCCCAAGCGCCGCGACAGCGAGGCCGGCGGCGTCATGCAGCGCGTGGTCCCCCAGATCCTCTCGGAGCTCGACGGCTTCGACGTCCGCGAGGGACAGCACGTCCTCTTCCTCGGGGCCACCAACGAGCCCTGGAACATCGACTACGCCATGCTCCGCCCCGGCCGCCTGGACGAGAAGGTCCACGTGGGGCTCCCGGACTTGGCCGCGCGCCGGAAGATCCTGGAGCTGAACCTCAAGGACATCCCGCTCGGGGCCGACGTCGACCTCGACGCCCTGGCCGGCCGCCTCCAGGGCTACAGCGGCGCCGACCTCGCCTACCTCTGCCGCAAGGTCGCCGAGCAGAAGTTCCTGGAGTCGGTGGAGAAGTCGAGCGAGCACCCCATCGGGCGGTCCGACTTCGAGCGGGTCCTCGCCAAGCTCCGGCCCTCCGTCTCCGCCGCCGACCTCGAGCGCTTCCGCCGGTTCAAGACCGAGGGATAGATGCGCCCCGCCCGCTTCGCGGCCCTCGCCGCCCTCTCCCTCTTCGCGATCCTCGTCCTCCTGCTCAACCTGCGCGAGAAGGACTACTACGACGGCGGATCGCTCGTCCCCCCCCACCAGGGCGACAACGTCCCCGGCAACGACGGGGCCTTCCGGGATCTGGTGGACGAGACGATCGCGCACCCCTGCCCCTCCTGCGGCGACTGCACCCACCCCGTGGAGATCACCGAGAACCGCCGGGTGATGACGATCCGGGACGACGACGGCTGGTACAAGCTCTTCTGGGCCGGCCACGAGACCTACCACTACGAGGACTTCCCGCCCTTCGCGGCGTCCCTGCGCAACTCCACGGCCCGCGACCCGCGGGGCGCCTGGACGATCCGCGGCCGCCTCGGCACGGCCGCGCACGGGGTCTCTCCCCCGCACACCTGCACCCTGGCGCCGGGCCCGTTCCGCCTGGAGTACGAGCTCGTGGTCTCCGACGCCCCCATCCCGCCGACCTCTCCACTGGCGACGGGCACCCCCTTCACCGTCCGGACCACGATCCCCTGGTTCACCTTCACCCCGGATCGGCCTCATATGCCTTATCTCCTCCATTTCGGCTGGCGCCTGGCCCGGTCCGAGGTCCCCGCGGTCCACTGCGCCTGCGGAAAACCATGACCAACCCGGCCCCCGCGGCGGCGTCTCATATAGGGAGGCTCGCGATGCGGATCCTTGGGGCCGTCCTCCTGCTGGCGTCCCTCGCCGCCGCCGACGTGGTCCACCTCCGCAACGGCGGGAAGATCGAGGGGAAGGTGACGGACAAGGGGGACAAGATCGAGGTCCAGACCGCCGCCGGGACCGTCACGGTGGACAAGGACCAGGTGGAGCGGATCGAGAAGA
>CAYNDR010000279.1:2334-8762 GCA_964395295.1 uncultured Planctomycetales bacterium | reverse complement strand
CTTCACTCGCCCGCTGACATGGGACCCGACCCTGGTCATCTGGCTCGGCTAGAAGGTGCCCACCGCGGAGGGGAAGACCAGCATGCCCTTGCGCCGGACTTCGACCCAGGTCCCCTTCACGGCCGGGGATTCCGGGGGCGGGGAGGGATTCGGTTGGCCGCCGTCCCCGCCGGCCGCGGGTTTGCAGCCGAGGAGGGCCAGGGCCGCCAGGACCGTCGCGATGGTGTTTCTCATGGCTGTTCCTTGGGCAAGGGGCCGCCCGCGGCGTTCGCCAGCCGCGCGGCCGACGCGTGGCATTCGTAGAGGGCGCGCACGTGGTTGCTGCGGGCCTGGCTGAGCCGGTCCTCCTCCAGCAGGAGGTCCGCGCTGGTGGCCAGCCCCGCGAGGTACTGGTCGCGCATCACCCGCAGGTTCTCCTCCGCCAGGGCGATGGCCTTCCGGGCCACGGGGAGGCGCTCGGAGGCGTCCCGCACCAGGAGGAAGGCCTGGGTCACGTCCAGGAGGATGTCGTCCAGGCGCTCGTCGTGGAGGTCGACCGCCTCGGCGATCTCCTTCTTCTTGCGCTTGAGGCGGAACTGGGTGCCGAGGCCGTCCACGAGGGGGATCTGGAGGATCACCGCCGCGTCCAGCCAGTCCTTGTGGCTCATGGCCTCGTCGGTGGTGTAGTTGTAGCCCGCGGTGCCCGCGAGGCCGGGGAGGTTGCCGCGGCGGATGACGTCGTACTCCGCCCGGCCCGCCTCGATCATCCGCTGGAGGGCGGCGAGGTCGGGCCGCCGCTCGATCGCCAGCCGGAGGGCGTCCTCCAGGCGGCCGTTCCAGGGAGCGGCCGCCAGGACGTCCTCCACATCGGTGGAGCGCCCGACGTCGAGCCCCATGAGGCGGTTGAGGGTGGCGCGGGCGAGCCGGATGTTGTTCTCGGCGCGGATGAGGGCCTGCTCCCGGTCCGCCAGCTGGACCTCGGCGGCCAGCACGTCGGACCGGGCCACGAGCCCCTGGGCGAGGAAGTCCCGGGCGATCTCGCCCTGGAGCTTCACCACTTTGATGGACTCCTGGACGACGTCGCGGATCTTGCGGGCCTCCAGCACGCGGAAATACGACTGGCTCACGGCGAGGGCGAGGTCCTGGAGGCCGCGCTCGACGTCCTTCTCGGTCGCCTCCACGCGGTGGCCCTCCATCTTCATCTGGGCCTGGGCGCGGCCGAAGTCGTAGAGGGGGACGATGAGCCCCAGGCGGGCGTTCCCGCGGGTCCGCTCGCCCACCACGATCTCCATCCCATTGGCGGAGAACCCGAGGTCGTTGTTGCGCCAGGCGACCTGGGCCTCGGCGGTGAGGCGGGGGAGGAGCTGGCTGAGGGCCTCGTCGATGCGGTCCTTCGTGATCAGGATCCGGCGGTCGGCGATCCAGACGCGGCGGTTGTTCTGGAGGGCGGTCCGGAGGCAGTCGTCCAGGGTCATGGCCCGGTCCGCCGGCGGGGCCGGCGGGGCCGGCGGAAGGTCCTCGGGCCGCGTGAGGTCGCGCCGCGCGGGATCGCCGCCCAGGCTTTCGGGCCGGTAAGAAGGGGCGTCGGAGTAGGGGACCCGGCAGGAGAGGGCCCCCAGGGCCAGGGCGGCGGCGAGGAGGAGCGGTCTCATGAGGGGATCTCCAGCGAAGCCAGGGATTTCTTCCCGGCGAGGGTGAGCGTCCCGTGGAAGATCACGTCCAGGAGGTCCCGGGTCTGCTCCTCGGGGCTCCTCCGTCGGCCGGAAAAGTAGTCCGTGACGATGGTGCCGTAGACGGCGTCGCCCACCACGTCCAAGAACCGCTCCGGCGGCATCTTACGCATCCGTCCCTCGGCGATGAGCCGGCGCAGGAGGTCCCGCCAGGGGCCGAGCCGGGCGTCCATGAAGGCGAAGTAGGTGGGCTTGCGGCCTTTGAACACGGCCCGCTCCTGGGCCATGATCTCCAGCGTGTCGGGGTTCCGGCTGAAGTAGTTCAGGTAGGCGCCGATGGCGCGGGCGATCCGCTCCAGGGGATCCCGGATGTCGGCCACGGTGGACTGCACCTGCAGGGCCAGGTTGCGGATCCCGCGTTCGATCGCGGCCAGGAAGAGCGCCTCCTTGGTGGGGAAGTAGCGATAGAGGGTCCCCTTGCCGGCGTGGATCGCGTCGGCCACGACCTGCAGGTCCGTGGCGGGGTAGCCCCGCCGGGCGAAGATCCGCGTGGCCGCGGCCAGGATCTGCTCCTTGCGGCGCTCCAGGAGCCCCTGGACGGGGGGACGGCCCCGGCGGGGTGCGGCCTCGCGAGCCATCGGTTTCCTCTATTTAATTGACGGACCCGTCAGTCCGTTAAATACCAGGGAGGGATCCCGAAGTCAAGGTAAATGAGGCGGGGCCGGCGGGCGGGCTTGCGGGACGCGCCGGCGTGTACTACAGTAGGCGGACTTGCGGAGGAAACGGGATGCACAAGCTCGCGATCCTGCTGTTGATGGCCGTCGGCGCCGTCCCGGGCCAGGAGAGCGCCGTCCTCGCCCCCGGGGCCAGGGTGGAGAAGCTCGCCGACGGCTTCAAGTTCACCGAGGGGCCGTCGGTCGACGCCCGGGGCAACGTGTTCTTCACGGACCAGCCGAACGACCGCATCCACAAGTGGGACGTGGAGGAGAAGAAGCTCTCGACCTTCATGGAGCCGTGCGGGCGGTCGAACGGCCTGCACTTCGACGCCCAGGGGAACCTCCTGGCGTGCGCGGACGAGAAGAACGAGCTGTGGTCGATCGATCCTTCCGGCAAGCACACGGTCCTGGTGAAGGACTACCAGGGCAGGCTCCTCAACGGCCCCAACGACCTCTGGATCCGCCCGGACGGGGGGATCTATTTCACCGACCCGTTCTACAAGCGCCCCTACTGGAAGCGGGGGCCGATGGAGCAGGACGTGCAGGCGGTCTATTTCCTGGGGCCGGACCGGAAGCAGGCGAGGCGGGTGGCGGACGACCTCAAGCAGCCCAACGGCCTCACGGGGACGCCCGACGGCAGGACCCTCTACGTCGCCGACATCGGGGCGAAGAAGACCTATTCGTACGGGATCCAGGCGGACGGCTCGCTCGCCGGGAAGAAGCTCTTCTGCGAGGAGGGCTCGGATGGCGTGACGATCGACGACCAGGGGAACATCTACCTCACCGGCAAGGGGGTGATGGTCTTCGACCGGACGGGGAAGAAGATCGAGACCCTTCCGGTGCCCGAGCCGTGGGTGGGGAACGCCTGCTTCGGCGGGAAGGACCGGAAGACCCTCTTCATCACCGCGAGCAGGGGGCTCTACGCGGCGGCGATGAAGGTGAAGGGGGCGAACCCGGCCAAGTGACAACCTCCCCGCCGCTCGCGGCGGGGAGACCGTCACCCCGCCGAAGCGCCGGCCTTGTCCGGCGGTCCTTCTTGAAGGCGCCCTTCCTCCCCGCGGCAAGCCGCGGGGCTTCCGGGCGAAGGCGGGTGACGGCCGGGGTCATGCCGGGATTGAACGTGGCTGTGTCGTAATTACCGTATCTACAGAAATATCTTTATTTGACGCTCTCCGTCGGCTATACTCGCGGCCCAACGAAGGAGCCGCACCGATGGAGACGGTGAAGAACCGCGGCTGGCGCGTGACGTTCGCCGGCATGGGCATCAACCTGGCGCTCGGGGTCCTCTACACCTGGAGCGTGGTCTCCAAGGGCATCCCGGAGGCGTGGGGCTGGAACGAGACCGAGAAGGCCCTCCCCTATTCGATCGCCTGCATGGTCTTCGCCCTGTTCATGGTCCCCGCGGGGCGGGCCCAGGACCGCTTCGGCCCCCGGTGGGTCGCCCTGGCCGGGGGCGTGGCGACGGGGCTGGGCATGATCCTGGCCTCGTTCACCACGTCGGTCTTCGGATTCATCGTCGGATTCGGCGTCCTGGCGGGAATGGGCATCGGCATGGGCTACGCCGCCGCCACGCCCGCCGCGGTGAAGTGGTTCCCCCCGCAGAGGACGGGGCTCGTGGCCGGCCTCGTGGTGGCCGGCTTCGGCCTGGCCTCCGTCTACATCTCGCCGCTGGCGAGGTATCTGATCGAGGCCCAGGGCGTCCAGGCCACGATGCTCGTCTTCGGCGCGTCCTTCCTCGTGGTGGTCTGCGTCCTGTCGCAGCTGCTGGTGATCCCGCCTCCGGGGTACAAGCCGGCCGCCCCCGCTTCCGCCGCCTCGGGGCCGCCCAGGCCGGCCGCGGTGGACACCCCGTGGCCCCGGATGCTCCGGACCCCGCAGTTCTTCCTGCTGTGGGCCATGTACGCCTTCGCCGCCGGCGCCGGCCTCATGATCATCGCCCAGCTCGCCAAGATCGTGGCGGTCCAGGGGGGCATCCAGGCGGGATTCGTCTTCGTGGCCCTGCTGGCGGTGGGGAACGCCGGAGGCCGCATCCTGGCCGGGGTGGTCTCCGACCGCATCGGCCGGCCGCGCACCATGCTGATCTTCTTCGTGTTCCAGGCCGTGCTCATGTTCGTGCTCCGGTCCGTCCAGGGCGAGGCGCTCTTCGGCCTCATGTCCGTCCTTCTGGGGCTCAACTACGGCGCCAACCTTTCCCTCTTCCCGTCGGCGACCAAGGACTACTTCGGGCTGAAGAACTTCGGGGTGAACTACGGGTGGGTCTTCACCGCCTGGGGCGTCGGCGGGCTGGTCTTCCCGATGGTCTCCGGGCGGGTGTTCGACGTCTCGGGGAATTTCAACCTGGCCTACCTTATCGCGGGGGCCTGCCTGATCGTCTCCGCGGCGCTCTCCCTGGCGCTCCGGCCACCCGCGCGGCGCGGCGACCTCGTGGCGCCGGGAGATCCCGTGAAACATCTCCAGCTCGAGCCCGGCCGCCCCGCGCGCTAGTGCCGGGCCGCCTGGAGGCGACCCACCACGCTCTCCGACAGGACCACCAGATCCTCGATGGAAAGGAAGGCCTCCGCGTTGTCCGGCAGGAGGAACGAGGCGCTGGGGGGGAACTCGTCGTCCCCCGCGTACCAGGCGATCGCCACCGGGAGCCGCGGGAACGCCTGGAGCCGGAACCCCTCGTCCCCCTCGGCGGCCTTCTCGCCCCCGATCCGCCGGCAGGCCTCGACGAACGTGGCCCGGTCCCGGCCCGCGGTGGCGCAGAGGCGGCCCAGCACGCGGGCCCGGTAGACCTTCTCGTAGCCGCGGCCCGTCGGGAAGTCGGCGAAGCCCATCCACCGCGTGAAGGGCCGGCCGGGATCCTTCGAGGAGAGGTAGTGGAGCGTCAGGATCCCCCACACCCGCGGCACGTCCCCGCCCGGGCGCGTCACCGTCCCCGCCTCCAGGTCCACCACGAACCGTTCCTCGAGGACCGGGATCTCGTGGCGGCCCCCTCCGGCCGGGACCGCCCCGAGGGCGGCCAGGAGGCCGGCGTCCTGCCCCCGGACCGCGTCAAGGCCGCGGGCGAAGGCGACCTCGTATTCCGGCCGGACCCTCGGTCCCATCGGCGCCTCCCGGGGGCTAATTATCTTGAAAAATATCGGAGACGGCATTATACACGCCTGTCCGTCCTCTTCACCTGATTCGGAGGCAGGAACCTATGGCCGCCAAGATCATCGACGGGAACGCCGTGGCCGCGGAGATCCGGCGCGAGATCGCCGAGAGGGTGCGGAAGCTGAAGGCGGGAGGCGTCACGCCGGGGCTGGTGGTGGTGCTGGTCGGGGAAGACCCCGCGTCCGCGGTCTACGTGCGCAACAAGGTCAAGGCGTGCGAGGACGTGGGGGTCCTGAGCGAGAACATCAGACTGCCCGCGTCCACGCCCGAGGCGGAGCTCGTGGCCCTCGTGAAGCGGCTGAATGAGGATCCCAAGTGGCACGGCATCCTGGTCCAGATGCCCCTGCCGAAGGGGATCGACGAGTCCAAGATCATCAACACGATCGACCCCCACAAGGACGTCGACGCGTTCCATCCCTTCAACGTCGGCAAGATCCTGATCGGGGAGCCGGTCTTCCTGCCGTGCACCCCGGCGGGCGTCCAGGCCCTCCTGGTGCGCAGCGGCAACGACCCGAAGGGGAAGCACGTGGTCGTCTGCGGCCGGAGCAACATCGTGGGCAAGCCGATGGCGGCGATCCTCGTCCAGAAGCGGGAGGGCGCCAACGCCACCGTCACGATCGTCCACACGGGCACGAAAGACCTGGCCCGGTACACCCTCCAGGCGGACATCCTCATCGCCGCGGCCGGCAGTCCGCGCATGATCAAGGCGGACATGGTCCGCGAGGGCGTCGTGGTGATCGACGTCGGGGTGAACCGGGTGACGGACCCCTCCGCGCCGAAGGGCTGGCGGCTGGTGGGCGACGTGGACTTCGAGGCCGTGAAGGAGAAGGCGTCGGCCATCACGCCCGTGCCCGGCGGCGTGGGCCCCATGACGATCACGATGCTCCTCCAGAACACCGTGAAGGCCGCCGAGATGCGCGCCTGA
>CAYNDR010000279.1:616-2234 GCA_964395295.1 uncultured Planctomycetales bacterium | reverse complement strand
GGGCACGGAGGAGACGGAGGATTCAACCGCAGAGATCGCAGAGAGCGCAGAGGGGATCCCGGTGGAGGGCACGGAGGAGACGGAGGATTCAACCGCAGAGATCGCAGAGAGCGCAGAGGGGGGCCCGGTGGGGGGCACGGAGGAGACGGAGGGATTCACCCTGAAGCGGCCGGGACTCAACCCGGGCGCTCGCGGTCGATAATCCGCATCGTTGCACGCCGCTTTTGGCCCCGAGCCACGGGCCTCGGGCCGGCGGGAAGATTCCGATCGCACCCACGGAGAGAGAATAATACCGCCGAGTTGCCTCTGTGATCTCTGTGCGCTCTGCGGTTAATACTCTGTCTTCTCCGTGATCTCCTTGGCGGCGCGCTCGTATCCGGCCGCGGCGAAGTGGATCGCCTGGTCGAAGAAATGGACCACCCGGTTATGGAGGTCGATCGCCATGTGGAGGTCCAGGGCCGTGTCCAGGAATCCCGATTCGAGGATCTCGAACCAGAGGACCCGGCGGGTGATCGTCAGGGCCATGATCACCTCGGATATCTGGAAGCCCTCCTCCCTCCGCTGGGCCCCAAGGGCCGCGTATTTCTCGGCGATCTGCTCCTTGGTCGTCTCGCGCGACAGCCACCGGCCGAGCTGGCTGTACACGCGGTAGGCGCGGTCGTAGAGCTCCTTCTCGTCGTAGGTGTGGTACGTCCGGGTCCCCGGGTGGGCCTTGACGAGGGCCAGCCACTTCCGGGACAGGCCGTCGGCGTTCTTCTCGATCAGGTTCACGAGCCTGCTGGACGCTTCCATCTTCGATCCTCCCCGCCGGCCGCCGCGGGCTGGCCAGGCCTTAAGGATACCATAACAGTACAACTATTTCAGGGGGAAAACGCGCCGGGCTAGGGCGCGGGGGGCGGGGGGGCCGGCCGTCCCTTCTTCCGGGCCCGGGCGGCGTCGATCACGGGGCAGGCCTCCCGGAACGGGCAGGCGCTGGAGGGGTGGGGACAGCGGGGCCGCGCCGGATCGATCTTGACGTTGTCGCGCGCGCAGGGGAGCGGTTCCCCCCCGCCGGGGCCGGGCCCGGGCGCCTCCGTCACGGCGCCCGCTCGAGACGCACCGCGCAGACCTTGAACTCGGGGATCTTCGCCACGGGGTCGAGGGCGTCGTTGGTGAGGGCGTTGGCCGGGGCCTCGGGGTAGTGGAAGGGCATGAAGACCATGCCCGGCTTCACCCGGGGGGTCACGCAGGCGAGGGCGCGGACCGAGCCGCGGCGCGACGCCAGCAGGGCGTCGTCCCCGTCCCCGATCCCCAGGCGGCCGGCGTCCTCGGGGTGCACCTCGACGGCGCGGGGCGCCGAGAGCGCGTCGAGCCCGGCGCGCCCCGTCATCGAGCCCGTGTGGAACCGGTTGAGGACGCGGCCCGTCGAGAAGAGGAGGGGGTACTCGCCGTCCGGGAGCTCCGCGGCCTCGCGGAAGGCGACCGCGTGGAACTTCCCCTTCCCGCGGGGGAACGTGCCGGCGTGGAGGAACTTCGTGCCGGGGTGGTCCTTCGCGGGGCAGGGCCACTGGAGCCCCGCCGCCTCGATCCGGTCGAAGCCCACGCCGCCGTAGCTCGGGGGCAGGCCGCAGATCTCCAC
>CAYNDR010000279.1:0-593 GCA_964395295.1 uncultured Planctomycetales bacterium | reverse complement strand
ATGCGGGCCGGCCCGTCGAAGGCCATCGGGAGGCCGCACCGGGCCGACAGGTCCGCGATGATCTTCCAGTCCTCGCGCGCCTGGCACGGGGGCTCGAAGGCCTTCCGGACGCGCTGGACGCGCCGCTCGGTGTTGGTGAACGTCCCGTCCTTCTCGGCGAAGGAGGCGCCGGGGAGGACCACGTCCGCCAGCTCCGCCGTCTCCGTGAGGAAGATGTCCTGGACGACGAGGAATTCCGCGCCGGCGAGGGCCTTGCGCGTGCGGTCGGTGTTGGGATCGCTCAGGGCGGGGTTCTCGCCCATCACGTAGAGGGCCTCGATGTCGCCGTGCTCGATCGCGTGCAGGATCTCGACGAGGGTGAGGCCGGGCTTGGGCGGGAGCGGGACGCCCCAGGCCTTCTCGAACTTCCCGCGTGCGGCGGGGTCGTCCACTTTCTGGTAGCCGGGGAAGACGTTGGGGAGGCACCCCATGTCGCAGGCGCCCTGGACGTTGTTCTGCCCGCGGAGGGGGTTCACGCCCACGGACTCGCGGCCGAGGTTTCCCGTCATCATCGCCATGTTCGCCAGCGCCAGCACGTTGTCGGTCCCCGTCGT
>CAYNDR010000278.1:0-8795 GCA_964395295.1 uncultured Planctomycetales bacterium | reverse complement strand
TGCCTCGGCCGGACGGCCTGCCGATACGACGGGCGGGCGATCCGCGACGCGTTCGTCGCACGGCTCGCCCCCCTCGTGACCTTCAGGACGGTCTGTCCGGAGGTGGCGATCGGGCTCGGGGTCCCGCGGGACCCCATCCGGCTGGTCGACGACGGCAAGGGCGGCGTCCGGCTCGTCCAGCCCTCCACGGGTCTCGACGTCACGAGGAAGATGCTCGCCTTCTCCCGGCGATTCCTCAAGGCGTTGGGCCCCGTGGACGGGTTCCTCTTCAAGGGCCGCTCGCCCTCCTGCGGAACCAGGAACGTGAAGGTCTATGGTGCCGGCGGGAAGCGGGTCCTGCGCCGCGGGGCGGGGATGTTCGCCGCCGCCGTCCTCGAACACTTCCCCGGCCTGGCGATCGAGGAGGAAGGACGCCTCCGCGCCGCCTCCCGCCGCCGCCGCTTCATCGCTCGAATCTTCACCGGCCGGCACTGTTAACTCCGTCGAGTCGCGACTGCGTTAACAGTTTTGCTCGCCCCGCGGCCGGGAATCTGATATATCCCCTCCGGCCATGAGACCGCTCCCCTCCCTCCGCACCCGCGCCGGAGGCGTCCTCCTCCACCCCACGTCGCTCCCCGGGCCGGGCGGCATCGGAGACCTCGGGGACGAGGCCCGACGCTTCGCCGAGGCCCTCGCCGGGGCCGGCCAGTCCTGGTGGCAGATGCTCCCCCTGGGCCCCACCGGCTACGGGAACTCCCCCTACTGCACGTTCTCCTCGTTCGCCGGGAACCCCCTCCTCATCAGCCTGGAAATCCTGGCCCGCGAGGGACTCCTCAAGGAGATCGACGCCGCCTCGTGGCCCGCGGACCGAGTCCCCTACGACGAGGTTGCCCTGTACAAGGAGCGCCGCCTCCGGCGCGCCTTCGTGGCCTTCCGGCGTCTCCCCGCCCGCGAGGAATACGAGGCATTCCTCCGGCGCGCCGACCCCTGGCTCCCCGACTACGCCCTCTTCAGCGCCCTCAAGGACGCCCACCAGGGGCGCCCCTGGACCGGATGGGACGAGGACGTCCGCCTCCGCAAGCCCGCGGCCCTCCATCGCGCGCGCAAGAAGCTTGCCGACGAGGTCGCCTGGCACGCCTTCCTCCAGTTCGAGTTCGACCGCCAGTGGAACGCCCTGCGGGGGCGCTGCCGTGAGCTGGGGATCGGGCTCCTGGGCGACCTGCCGTTCTACGTCCCCCTCGACAGCGCCGATGTCTGGGCCTGCCAGGACCAGTTCGAGACCGGCCCCGGAGGCAAACCCCGCCGCATCGTGGGCGTGCCGCCCGACGACTTCGCCAAGGAAGGCCAGCTCTGGGGCTTCCCCCTTTACGACTGGGAGGCCATGCGCGGGAGCGGCCACGCCTGGTGGCTCGCCCGGCTCCGTGCGGCCCTCGATCGCTTCGAGGCCGTCCGCATCGACCACTTCCTGGGCTTCCACCGCGCCTGGGCCGTCTCGACCCGCTATCGCACGGCACTCCGCGGAAAATGGATCCCGGGCCCCGGCGGGGAGATCCTCGACCTCCTGGTCGAGGGGCAGAAGCACCTGGAGCTCGTGGCCGAGGACCTGGGCGCCGTGACCCCCGAGGCCCTCGCGCTCCGCGACCGCTTCGACCTCCCCGGCATCCGAGTCATCCAGTTCGGCTTCGGGTGGGACCCCGAGCAGGTCCATCTCCCGCACAACTATCCGCGCCGCTGCCTCGCCGCCACGGCCACCCATGACAACGACACCTGCCGCGGCTGGTACGGCGCCATCGACAACGCCGGCACCAAGGAGTGGGTCCACCGCTACCTCAAGACGGACGGCCGCGAGATCCACTGGACCCTGACCCAGGCCGTCTGGAACTCCGCCGCCGACACGGCGATCGTGACGGTGCAGGACCTCCTGGGGCTGGGCTCCGAGGCGCGCATGAACAAGCCCGGCGTCCCCACGGGCAACTGGGGCTGGCGCCTGCGCCCGGGGCTCCTCGCGATCGAGGTCCTCGGCCGCCTGCGCGACCTCACCCGGTCGTCGGGCCGCCTGATCTCCTGACCGTCACAAACGGACGTCCCGGCCGTCTAATTGGGGTGACCGGCGACCCGCGCCTTGTTACAATCCCTTCCCGGGCGAAGAGGCCCGCGCCATTGAGAGGAGACGCGCCATGAACGAAAATCCGCCGACCTTCGACCAGGGTCCGGCCGCCGCCTCTCCCCCTCCGCCGCCCCGCCGGGGCGGGAGCAACACCTGTCTCACGATCCTCGGCATCGGCTGCCTGGGCATGCTCATCCTGGCGGTCGCCGCCGGCTTGGTCATCTACTTCAAGGGAGGGGACATCGTCAGGGCCGGGGCGGCCAAGGTGACGGAGGCCGCGGTCGAGGAGATGCTCAAGGAACTTCAGATCCCCGCGGGCGAGCGCGAGGCGGCCATGGCGCCGGTCCGCGAGTTCGCCCAGCAGATCCGGGCGAAGAAGGTGTCCTGGGAGCAGGGAGGGGAGATCCTCAAGGAGGTCGCCGAAGGGCCGGTGTCCGTCGTGGTCATGGCGCGCACGTTCGAGGTGAAATACCTCCAGCCCTCGCCGCTCAGCCCAGAGGAGAAGGCGGCGGGGCACGTGAACGTCTCCCGCTTCGCCCACGGCATCTCCGAGGCGAAGATCCCCCGGGAGAAGGGCCAGCCGATCCTCGACATCATCACGGAGAAGGGCTCCGATTCCCGCGGGCGCAACCGCGACAAGCTGAGGGACTCCATCACGGGCGAGGAGCTGGCCCGGTGCCTGAAGATCGCCAAGGACGAGGCCGACGCGGCCGGGATCGAGAACAAGGAGCACCCGATCGACCTCGCCCGCGAGATCCGCAAGGCCATCGACAGGGGCATGAACGCCCGCGGCGGGCCCGGCACGCCGCCGAGCCCGGAGGTCCCCGTCAAGAAGGACTGATCCCGCGTTAACCTTCCGGGGTAAGCCCTGGCGATCGACGGGAAGCCGCGTAAGAAGGGGCTGTGGACGCACGCGTTCAACGACGCCACCCCGGCGGACATCGTATTCGAAGTCTAGGTTCTTCTTCCCGCCCGATCATTCCCCAGTTGTTCTAAGTTCCGGGAGGCGGGCGGGGGGCGGGCGCGGGGGGCGTTAGCGCGGAGGCACCGAAGCTCTTAGCCGCCATTCACCAAGGACCCGATACTTCCCGGACGCGGGCGCCCACTCGTGTTGAGCCGGGATATCTGTCTCGAACACCTCAATACGGGCTTGAATCGCTGCAGCTCCCGGCCCGACATCCATGAAACCACTTCCCGACGCGCTGGGCGGGCCGTTGTATAGAGTGATTGTGCCCCGTTCTTCCTCCGGGAGCACAGTCGTCGTAATCTGCGTTCCGAGAATCATGCTCTTTCCAAGGTCGATCTCGATCGCCTGGAAGGAGCGCGGATCCAGCGACACTTCCGCCCGATTTCCTTCGCGCCTCAGGATGAGTTGTGTGGGAACATCAATCACTTGCTTCCCTCGAACGGAAGGATCTGCACCCTCGACCGGAGGCAGGACCGGGAATCCGACACGAGGGATTTCGCGACCGGCCTCCTGCGACGAGCATCCCGCGATCAGGACCCACGCGGCTGCCCAAGCCAACAATCTGATTGCCATCACCTTCTTAGACGTTTCGGATTGGGAGAGGTTCGGAAACTATGCATAGTTTACCCTCCCTGCCGAACCTCGGCAGAAATAGAAACCTCCGGTACACCAGGGGCTTGCAGCCGCGAGGCCATAGGGCCTCCCGAACCCCTATGGACGGGGAATGCTCGCGCCCGCTTCCCTCCCTCCCCGGCCCGCCCCGCTCCTATAGCGGTCTTGACACAAATTGCGTCAGCAGGCCTTCTCTGATTGACCCGGCCGGAGGTCACGCGTTGTCCCAAGTGCGGCGACGGACGTCTGCGGGAAGTGGAGACCCCGGATCCTGTCGAGGCGAAAAAGCACCAGCGTCGGGCGACCGACACGCCAGGACATGAAAAGCCCCCGGGCCCGCCGGGACGCCGGCGCCCGAAGCCCCCTCCGGAAGGAATGAAACTACCGCAGCGCCAGCTTCACCAGCCGCTGGTTGCCGGAGTCGTAGACCGCCGCCCGCCGGCCCCGCGCGGCGACCGCCTGCGGGCGGTCGAGCGACGAGAGGTCCGCGCCGGCCTTGTCGCACGCCCCGAAGGCCCCCAGCGGCCGCCCCGTCCCCAGGTCGAAGCAGAGGACGCGGTGGCGCTCCGTGTCCGAGACCCACAGGCGCCCCTCGTCCGCCGCAATGAATATCCGGCCTCCGAACTTCTCGGCTGGCCCTGCGCCCCAGGACGACCACCGCCGCGCCTCCTTCCAGCCGTCCCCGTCGCGCGCCATCTCAAGCACCGCGCCGCCGGACGCCCCCAGGAGCGTCCCCTCGTCCTTCGACGCGATCGCCGTCCACTCCCCCGCGGGCGACACCGCCCGCAGGGCCGCCGGCCCGGCCTCCCCCTGGTAGGCGCCGTCCTCCCCGATGAAGAAGGAATCCCCCTTCCCCGACGGATCGACCGTCAGGAGGACCCGCCGCCCCTTCGCCATGTACGACGCCGACGCCGACGCCTCCTTCCGGAGCGCACAGCCTTTGTCGATGCGGTCGCTCTTCACCTCGTCCGAGAGCGGCCCGCGATAGAACGTGGGCTTCCCCCAGAGGAGGCCCGGGCCGCACATGGAATCGTTCGGCAGCATCACGATCTGCGCCACGCCGGGGTGTTCCGGCGCGTTCACCCCCTTGTCGAGCGGCGCGTCGGGCCCGTCCTCCCACCGCCAGGAGCCCGCGTGGCACCACACCCGTCCCTTGCGGTCGAGGCCCAGCCCGCGGCAGGCCTGGACCGCCCCGATCCGCCGCACGATCCGCATCTGCCGCTTCACCCCGTCCCACTCCAGGAGGTGCATCACCCCGCCCATCCCCGAGACCGCAAACAGGTCGGGGCGGATCGGCGCCATGCCCCGGCCGTTCACGAGGTCCGAGTTCTGGTCCAGGTGGCCGATGAAACTGCCCGACGCGCCCCCCAGCACCACGCCCGGGTCCGGATCGAGCGCCGCGGTGAAGCGGCGGATCGTCCCGTGCCACGCGTGCCCGTACCACGAACCTCCCACGAGCTGGGGACGCTCCCCCGGCGCCTTCTTCGGCCAGCCGTCGGCCGTCTCGCGCCCGTCCACGTATTTCCGGATGACCCAGTCCTTCATCACGTAGGCCGCGCCGCGCGCGTCGATCTCCACGTCCTGCGCGTCGCCCGCGTCCGCCACCGCCTTGCGGTCGCCCGTCTTCGGATCGAGGAGCTCCAGCTTCCTCTTGTGCACCACCGCGACCTTCCCCTCAAAGGACCCGAACGAGAGGCAGTCGGCCTCGCCGATCGCCTTCGCCTCCGTCCCGCCCGGGGCGTCGATCGGGACGGCGAAGATCCTTCCCCCCGCCTTCAGGACCACGAGGTCGCCCACGCAGGCCACCTTGTCCCCCTGGTTCTCGTCGGGGGGGATCCGATAGGACGCCAGCAGGCGCCCGTCCAGGGCGTAGCGGTTGAGCACGCCCGCGCCCCCGCGGTCCCAGAGCGAACCCGCGCGGTCCGCGGCCACGCCCATCCCGCGGCGCGGCTCCGGCCCGAACCGGACGAGGGTCGCTCCCTGCTCCCCGGAATTTCCCAGCACGCCTTCGCACGCGACGCGCTCGCCGCCCTGGAGCGCGGCCGCCCAGGCGATCGCCGTCCAGATCAGGCTCATCGGCGCTCTCCGAATCGAATCGTCCCCCAGAGGTTCGGGGACAGCATGATCTCGCCCGGGACGTCGTTCACGAGGCCCGTGGCCGCGTTCGACCAGTACGACCTCAGCATGTTCACCGTCCCGCCCGGATCGCCGTAGATGACCCCGAAGTCCCCCCGGAGCGCCTTCCCCGCCGCGCCCGCGAGCCCCAGGTCCGCCAGCAGGATCGAGGCCTCGACCGTGTACCGGTCGCCCCCCCGCTTGACCGCGATCTTCGCCGACTCCAGCCGCTTCACGGAGTCCACCTTCTCGCTCCGCCAGGGGCACGTGAACGTGACGGGGTCCTTCGCCCCGGGCACGCGGTGGCGGTAGAGGACCGCGATCTCCTTCCCTTCGAAGGGGGCGATGAGGAGACGGAAGTCGCCCGGCGCCGGCTGGGACCTCTGGGGCGGCGCGGACGGATCGGTCCCGAGCTGGAGGTCCACCGAGTCGCCGGTCTTGAACAGGAGCGTCCAGTCCCGGCCGTTGTTGACCCAGGGCGAGGAGTCCTGGACCTCGTAGAGGAGGTGCAGGCTCGTCTCGTCGAACGACGCCCAGGCGCGCGCCAGGAACTGGCCCTGCCGGTCCCACCGCGCCGTGGCCTCCTCCTTGGCCGAGGGAGGGCCGCGCCGGAACTCCACGCGCGCCTCGCGGGCCGCCGAGGACTCCGCGGCGCTCCGCTTGCGGCGGTTCTCCGCGGCCACGGCCTGCGCGGGCGTGACCGTGATCGCGCCGCCGGACCGCTTCAGCGCCTCGAGCCCGTGGATGCGGAAGACGCGGTAGTCGGTGTGCCCGCTCTGGAGGTAGAACCGGCCGTCCTTGTCCGACCGGCCGAAATACCCGCCGAAGCACTCACCCCCGATGAGGTAGGCGTCGAGCGAGGCCCCCATGCGGACGTCCTTGAACATCTCGTCGAGGTAGAGGCCGTCCGACGAGATCACGAAGAAGCGGCCGTGGTTGCCGTTCATCACGAAGACGTCCGACTTCTCGTCGAGGGGCGCCATCCCGAGGAAGAAGAGCGTCCCCTGGAGGACGCCGGTCTCCGGCAGAGGCGCCTGGTGCGAGCCGTGCACGTTCGTCCAGCGGTTCGGGTAGGTCCAGAGCACCCGGCCGTCCGCCCCGAAGGCCTTCATCGCGGGATCGGAGTTCACGACCAGCGTCCCGGACCGGTCCACCGCCGTCTCGACCTCGTTGCCGGGCAGGTCCACCGGGACCGCCTCGCGGCAGGCGTCGTTGAGGCGCGGGTACTTCGGGGCGCCGCCCGCCTCCCATCCCTGCGGCTTGAGCGCCACGCGCGCGACCTTCCCCTTCACGCGCGCCAGGAGGTGCATCGTGAGGTCGAGGAAGTCCTCCCCCCAGTAGCCCCCCGAGAAATTCTCCGCCTCGGTGGAGAAGTCGAACTCGTCCGCCTGCATCTGCCCGTCGCCGCTCCGGTCCACCCAGAGGACGCCGGGGCCCTTGTCGCCGTGCTTCCCCCTGCGGTCGGGATACGCCTTGCCGAAGGCCTCCACGAAGGGCCGCGGCGGGTCCCAGTCGCACTGGAAGCTGAACCGGTGCGTGGAGCCGCAGAGGGCGAGGTTGCGGATCGAGCCGTCGGCCTTGAGCTCCGCGATCGACGTGGCCCCGCCCAGGCTCACCAGGAAGGTCCGCCCCTCCTGGTGGTGGAAGCGGAAGTGCATCCCGCCCCCGAGGAGCGGGCCGAGGATGGCCCGCGGCGCGGCCGTCTTCCTCTCCAGGTCGATCTGCCAGAGCGCCCCCTGCCCCACCCAGCGGGAGGGGTCCTTCGAGTCGAATCCCGCCCCGGAGGCGCCGTAGCTGGTGGGGCCGAACTTCTCCTTGACGACCTTCCCGGCCGCCGGGTCCCACGCCACCGCGCGCTTGGGGAGCCAGCGCTCCTCCGTGACCCAGAGCCAGCCGTTCGGCGCGACCGCCAGGACCGCGGGCCGGATCATCCGTTCCGGATCGTAGGCCCCCGTGTAGTCGCCGCACGGCTTGCCGATCGCGCGGATCGGCTTCCCCGAGGGATCGAAGACCTTCTCCTGGTGGGACTTCCCGTCGCTCACGTAGATCGTCCCCTTCGCGTCCGCCGCGAGGCCGCGGACGTCGAGGTCCCCCTTGGGGATGAGCGGCTTCGCCGCCCCCGAGGCCGGATCCAGGCGCACCACCGCCCCGGCCGAGACCGCCAGCAGGCCGTCCTTGTCGGCGGCGAGCGGCCCGGGGTCGGCGAGCTTGTGCGATCCGCGCGCCTCCCCGCCCTTCGGGTCCACCGCGAGGACCGCCTCCTGCGCCCGGGAGGAGATGAAGAGCTTTGCCCCCGCGAAGGCCATCCCCGCCAGGTTGTGGCCCTTCCAGTCCTTGCGGGCGGAGCCGGGGCCCACCTCCACGCGGTCGACCACGACGAACTTCTTCCCGCCGGGGAAATCCGCCGCCTGGCCCTTGCGGACGTCGAAGCGCGAGAGCGTGATCTGCTGGACCGCCTTCCAGTCCGGCTTCTTGCGGTCCACGTGCTCCGAAGCCGATTCGGCCCAGGGCTTGTCGACGCCGACGAACTCGCAGTGGTAGCCGCCCTCGACGTCCTTGTTCGGCAGGACGCACGCGAGGTCGTTGCGGTCCGATGTCACCAACGTGATGGGCGCATCGATCACAGCGCCTTTGACCATCTCGGGCGCAGGACGGGTCGGCGGCGGATTGGGATCGCTTCGAACCCACCAGATGACCAGACCCAAGCCCAACGCGAACGCGATGAAGCCGTACTGCGAAGTTTTTGAGGTAGCCGGAGCCTTCTCCACGATCTGCTGTGCCATCGGCCGCGTAGCCTAGCCGGAATCACCCAGATCGTCGATCTAGAACGGATCGAACCCGTTCTCGCGCCAGTAGTCTTCCTGGAGCATCTGCTGCTGCCTGATCAGCGCGTCGTAGTGCCCGCTCTCCCAGGCCACCAGATCCTCGAAGAACTTGCGCGCCGCCGGCAGCGACGCCTTCTTCGCCTGCTCGGAGTAGTGCTTGATGCCGTTGATCTCGAGCTGCACTGCGATC
>CAYNDR010000277.1:6494-8813 GCA_964395295.1 uncultured Planctomycetales bacterium | reverse complement strand
TCGGGTTCCAGCCCTGTTCCGCCGCCAGCGCCGGGCTCGCCGCCGCCGTGATCTCCTCCCAGCGGACGAGCTTGAAGTTCTGGTTCCCGCCGTCGTTGTCGCCGTCCTGGACCGCGAGAAGCCCCTTCGGGAACCGATCCCCGAGCGCCGCGCTCGTGGCCTCGATCCCGTCGCAGTCCCGGACGGCGTCGATCCCGCGGCCCTGGCCGATCTTGAAGGTCATCACGTATTCGTTCTTCCCCTCCCGCCGGTAGACCACGAAGGAATCGTTCCCCTGGCTCGAGGCCAGGAGATATCCCGTCCCCTTCGGGCCGTAATAGATCGCCAGCCCCTCGACGTCGGCCTTGAGGTGGCCGCCCTCGCCCGCGCGGTCCACGAGCGTCTTCCCGTCCCCGTCCCCCGGCTCGGCGCCGTACTTCCAGATCCCCGCGTTCTCCTCGCCGATGTAGAGGTGGCCGAGTTCGTCGTCGGCCACGCAACCCTCCGTGATGCCGCCCAGCTTGAACTCGCGCACGCGCCGGGCGTCCACCCGCCCCTTGCCGTCGTCGAACAGCTCCCACTGCCCCACCTCGCCCGAGGAGGAGTTGACGACCGCGTAGTGCTTCCCGGTCTTCGGGCTCCGGTACATGCAGGAACCGTAGGCCCGGATCCCCAGGGGGATGGGCCGCGCGGCGACGTCCTCGATCTTCCCCGTGGCGGGATCGACCTTGAAAATGCCGAGGAAGTCCCCCTTCCGGTTCCCCGAGGTCACGAGGTCCACCTTCCCGTCCCCCAGCGGGAAATCGTACCGCAGGTCCACGTTGTTCATCCGCCCGCAGGGCAGGTACTGGATTTCCTTCCCGTCCAGGCCGTAGACCGCCAGCCCCCCGCCGGCCTTGTCCGTGCCGATGACGGTGCTCTTCGCCGGGTCCGAAGGATGGATCCAGATCGCGGGGTCGTCCGCCGCGTCGCCCCCCGAGGGCACGGGGTCCGTCTCCACGAAGGCGAGGACAACGGCCGGATCGTCGGCCCGGGCGCAGGAAATGGCCAGGAGCAGGGCGGCCCCCAGCGGTTTCACTTGATGACTTCCTCCACCGCCCTCCCGTCGATCCCCGCCGGCGCCTGGAGCCCCAGGAAGGCGAGCGCCGTGGGCATGGTGTCCATGGTGCGGATCACGCGGTCGATCTTGAGGCCGCGCTTCACGCCGGGGCCCACACAGATCCAGGGAATCGTGACGTTCTCCGGCTTGTCCGGCTGGCGCCGCGAGAAATGGTCACGCCCACTGCCGCCGTGGTCGGCCGTGAGGATGACCGCGGTCTTCTCCAGGCGGCCCGATCGCGCGATCGCGTCGAGGATCACTCCCACGGCGCGGTCGCACGTCAGGATCGACTCCATGTAGCCATCCCTCATCCAGCCCCACCGGTGGCCGTGCTCGTCGGGCTCGCGCAGGTGGATGAACGTGAGGGAGAACGCCTGATCCGTCCACTCCTCCGCGAAGAGCCGGGCCAGATCCAGGGCCGAGGTCTGCGGATCGCCCGGCCTCGGCGCTCCCGCGCGGGTGGACACCTCGGCGGCCCCCGACCGGCGATACCTCGCCTCCTCCTTCTCGACGTACTTCGGGTCGGAGTAGTCCTGCGGCTCCGGGACCTTCTTCGGGAGCGGGGGCCCGTAGATCCGGTGCAGGACCCCGGCGTCAGCCAGGTACTTGAACTTCTCGTTGGCGTAGTAGATGGCTTTCTTTTTCAATGCTAGGGCCGCCACCGAGAACATCGTGGGGCACGCGATGAGCCCCGGCCTGTAGTTGTTCCAGACCACGCCATGGCGCGGGAAGTCGAGCCCCGTCGTCATGGACGTGTGGCTCGGGAACGTGATGGAAGGACGGATGGTCTGGGCCCGGGCGCAATAGGCGCCGCGGTCGATGAGCCCGAGGAGGTTCTTCGGCGCCGCCGCCTCGATCGCGTCGGGCCGCAGGCCGTCGATGCTGATGACGACCACGTGCTCGGCCGGGCCGGCGGGCCTGGAGTCCGGCTTCGCCGGGATTTTGAAGGCATAGACATCGGGGAGCTGGCTGACCGTCTGGTCGGGGGGGGCGGTCGCGCAGGAAACGGCCGCAAGCAACCCGGCAATCCAGGACCATCGCATAGGAAGCCTCCCTGGCGTCATTTTACCTTGAGGGCCCAGCGGAGCGCCAGCGCGCAGGCGACCGCGGCCACGAGGTAGAGCCCCGCCCAGTCGAGCCACACGTTCCACCACGCCGCCGCCATCCCCGGCTTCAGCCGGAGTTCCACCGCCTGGAGCCGATCCTGCGGGCCGTGCGCGCGGAGCTCGACGCCACGGGCC
>CAYNDR010000277.1:1473-6484 GCA_964395295.1 uncultured Planctomycetales bacterium | reverse complement strand
TGCGCGGACGACTGTTCGTTGAAGACCGTCACCGGCTCGGGCGGCCGGCCTCCCCGCGCGTACACCGGCAAGGCGACAGGGTAGGACCCATCCGCATGGCGCACCAGGAACGTCGAGTCGGCGGCCTGGCCCGTCCGTATCCTCCAGCGCGCCTGCCGCCCCCGCGCGTCCTTGGGCACCTCCACCGCGGCGATCGCGGGCCCTTCCAGCGCCAGGTCCCCGTGGGGGATCACGTGCGCGAAGCCCCCCGCGCCGTCCTCGAAGTGCGCGACCACGTCCACGATGTCCCCCGGGCGCACCGGCACGAAGGCCAGCCGCGATCCCGTCCAGAGACCCACGACCGTGATGAGCGGGACCGTCCAGAGCGCGGGCAGGAGCGACCGGCCCATGTACTTCCCTCCGATCCGCCGGCTCAGGCCCGAAAGCCGCGCCAGGAGGTCCTTGTCGCCCGCCTTCTTCGCCTCCTTGAGGCGGCGCTTCAGATCCTTGAGGTCCTCCCGGCACCGCCCCAGGAGTCCCTGGTGGCTGCCGTACTTCTGGATCAGGATGATCACGATCCCGGAAAGGACGCCGACCGCCGCCACCGCCCCCGCGGGGCCGAGGCGGGAGGTCCACCCCAGAGCCCAGTCGCAGGGCACGTAGAGGAGATTCAGCAGTCCCAGGACGGCGTTCCAGAGCCAGCCCATGTCAGCGCACCAGCGTCACGGTCCCCTTGTTGCCATCGACCCGCACGGAGGCCCCCGGCGGGATCAGCCGCGTAGCCTGCGGGAGCACCACGGCGGCGATGCCGAAGTCGCGCGCCACGATCGCCCCGTGCGAGAGCATCCCGCCCCTCTCCACCACGATCCCCTCCGCGTGGACGAAGAGCGGCGTCCAGCTCGGGTCGGTCGTGGGGCACACGAGCACGTAGCCCGTCCCCAGGTCGCCCGCCTCGTCCGGCGACTTCACGATCCGCGCCGGGCCGGTGCCGGCCCCCGAGGCCACTCCCGTGCCCGTGAAGACCCCGTCCGCCGCGGCGGCCGCCTCGGGCTCGCGCCCCAGGGCCTCGAGGTCGTCCGAGGACAGGACCTCGGGCGTTTCGATGCGCTGGAAGGCCTGCCATCGGAGCCGGCGCTCCTCGATCGCCTCCAGCAGTTTCTGGCGCTCGTCGGGGAACGACACCAGCTCCGATCGGCGCAGGAAGTAGATGTCCCTCCCCAGGTCCCAGCGTTCCGCAAGCGTCTCGATCGCCTCGCGGACGGCCGCCACGCCCCGGAGGAAGTGGTGCTTGCAGGTCTCGCGCCAGGGCATGTGGCGCTGGGCCGCCGCGAGATCCGCGCGGACATCCTCATCGAGCGAACTCGCCGCGTTCGCGCGCAAAACCTGCGCCAGGGACTCTTCGGCCTTGAGGCGCTCCGCCCTCTTCTTCCCGTGGAGTTCCGCCGGGGAGGCGTGCCCGGTCCCCTGGTACTGCCGCATCCGCTGGCGGAGGTAGCTCGGGTCCTCCTTCCACCGCGGCTCGGCCAGCTCCAGCTCGTTCACCGCCCGGTGGCCGAACTCCTTGAGATAGCCCTCCAGGTCCAGCTCGCCCCGGGCCGCGCGGCAGAGCGCGATGTTGGACTCGACCGTCTTGTCCCCTTCCAGGCCGGCCAGGAGCGCGGCGGTCAGGGCCCGCCCTTCCGCGGCCCCCAGGATCATCTCCAGCGTCCCCTCCAGCCGCCCGTGGAAATACGCGGCCAGGAATCCCGGCTTGAGGAGCTCCGGCCCGTATTCCGCCAGGGCCCAGCGCTCCCGGTCCTCGAGCTCCTCCAGGACCGCCCAGTGGGAGAGGTCGGCAAGCTTCTTCCGGGCCGCCTTCTCGATCTCCGCCTGGAATCCCGGCAGGACGCGCTTTTCCAGGTCATCCAGCCCGCGGCGCGCGGCCTTCTTCAGCGCCCGGCCCGCCCGGAACATGCAGAAAATGTAATATGGCAGTTTAAGGAGGAATCCGGGCCCCGCCCGCTCCAGGATGAATTTCGACGGCCGGTCCAGGAGCATCTCGGACGCGAGGCGCCCGGGCAGGACCTCGTACTCCATCGGGAATCGGTCGAAGAAGAGCTCCGCCGCCTTCTCGAGGTCCGCGTAGATCTTCCCGCCCACCAGCTCCAGGAACCCCTCGCTCCGGACCCGCTCGGAGGGGACGAAGCCCAGGCCGCGGTAGAGCTTGATGAATCCGTCCGTCATGAACCGCCGGCCCAGGATGTCCCACGTGAGCGGCGTGGGCGCGGGGAGGGTCTCCGCGAGGTTGTGGAGCGCCCAGGTGACCTTGCGCTCCCGTTCCGCGGCGATCGCCTGGAGCCGGTCGATCTCCTGCCGGCGCACCTGCGGCACCGCCTTCAGGATCTCCAGGCCCCGGATCGGACGGCTCTGGAGGAGGACGAAGCGGCCGTCGGCGAGGCCCCATTCGATGTCCATGGGCGATCCGAAGTGGCGTTCCACCCCGAGCCCCATCCGGACCACTTCGAGCGCCTGCTCGTCGGTGAGGCAGATCCCGGCGTGCGCGCCCTGGCGGCGCTCCGAGATCGCGAGCTTCTCGCGGTCCACGACGAAGACGTCCGGGTCCACGTGGCCCCGGACGATCGCCTCGCCGAGCCCCCTGGAGGCCTCGAGGACGATCCGGCCCAGCCCGGGCCTGTTGGGGTCCTCGGTGAAGAGGATGCCGGAGCGCTGGGAGGGGAACATGGCCTGGACCGCGGCGGCGGTGCCCGCGAGCCCGCGGATGTTGTGGTGCGACCGGTAACGAAGGGCCCGCTCGTTCATCCAGGAGCCGAAGACGGCGGAGACCGCGGCGGCGAGCATCTCCCACGGGTCCGAGGGAAACTCGCGCCCCGCGGCGGAGCGGAAGACGTCGAGGCTCCGGCGGGCCTGTTCCTCGGGGCCGCCCGCCTCCCTCGCCTTCTCGAAGAGGCGGTCGTCGATCCCGCAGACGGTCTCGGCGTACTGCCGCACGAAGTCGCGGAGGTCGGACCAGAAGGCCTCCTTGACGGCGAAGTGCGGCTCCAGCGCGGCGTGGAGGCCCACGTTGAGGACGGTGTCCATCATCCCGGGCATGCTCACGGCGGCGCCGCTCCGCACGGCGACGAAGAGCGGGCGGGGGCCCTGCCCGAGTTTGCGATCCGTGAGCCGCTCCAGCCAGTCGAGCGCCTGGCGGACCTCGCCATCGAGCCCCTCGGGCCATTTCTTCCCCGCGTCGAGGTAGTCCCGGCAGCACTCGGTGGAGATGATGAAGCCCGGCGGCACGGGGAGCCCCGCGCGGCTCATGGCCGCGAGGCTGTAGCCCTTCCCGCCGAGGGTCTCCTTCCCGGCGGGCTCGTCCGGCATGTTCGGGTAGAAGAACCGGACCCGGACCAGGCTCGGCGGAGGAATGTTCACCACAAAGGCACAAAGATCATAAAGGACCCACAAGGAAATCCCGGAAGGGGGCGCCCCCCCCAGGGGGGGGGAAGGACGAATCCCTCGTAATTGGCGATCATTCTTTCCCCTTCTCGGGGACGCCGATGGCCACGAGGCCCTTCTTGGTCGTGCCCACCCAGATGACCTCGCCCGCCACGACCGGCTGGCCGGTGGCCGTGCCGATGTTGTCCTGGTCCTTGTAGTTCCAGATCCACTCCGAGCTGGAGAGGTCGTAGGCGGCGATGCGTTCCTGGCCCGCGATCACAAGGACGTCGCGGCAGAGGGCGGGGGCCACGGCGGGGCCGCCCACGGGGATCGGGTCGCGCGCCTTTCCGTCCGAGGCGCGGAAGACGGCGACCTTGTCGCCCATGGCCACGGCGGCCCAGTCCCCGGCGGCGACGACGTAGGAGGCGGCGGGCTCGTCGAGCGGCTGACGCCAGAGGAGCGCGCCGTCCACGATCTTGCGGGCCTCGACGAAGCCCTTGACGTCGCCCTTCCCGGCGCAGGGGACGAAGACGCGGTCGCCGGAGACGGAGGGGCCTTGCACGGGAGACGTCCGCAGGTTCATGGACCAGAGGGCCTTTCCATCGGCGTCGCTGAGACAATACAACTGCGACGAGCGACCCTTTGCGGCTCCGAAAAGAAGGTTATGGGCCGCGACAGGAAGCCCGGAAATTTCGCCGGGGAAAAGAATGCCATATTTTGGCCGATCCTGGATTGCCGCAGGGCGATACAAGAAAAGGCTGTCCGGCCCCATGACTGTCACCGAATCCCCCTTCAACAGCCTGAAGGCCGGTATCTCCGCCCCATCCGGTCCCAAGGTTGCCGTTTGGGGGCCATCTCCGTCCCATCCCTGGACAAGCACTCCCTCCGAGGTGGCCACCATGCCCAACACCTTGCCCTTAACGGAGGGGGCGTTCAGGAGGCGCCCTGTGCCCGCATCCACGACCATAACGGCGTGCCGCTCCTCTTTCTCGGCCACCGCATAGACGCGATTTCCGCAGGCGATCACACGCCTGGCCGCCGGCACCTTTCCCGGGTCCGAATCCGCCCACTTCAGGTCCGCCGTGTCGCCCTCGATGTGCGGGAGCCCGCGGTCGTCGGCACATCCGGTCCGGCCCGCGTCGCCCCCCGGCCCCATCCAGGGCTTCACGACCCTCGCGACGCCCGCCTCCGATCGCTCTTCCAGGGCCATGACTCCCCGCGCGCGCGTCCCCACGAAGAGCCGCGCGCCGGACAACGCCGGCGATGAAAAGATCTCCTTCTCGGGCGTCAGGACCATCGACCAGCGGACCTTGCCTCCCTGCCGATCCAGGCAGAAGGCTTTCCCCTCGGTCGTGGTCACGTACAATGAGCCGCCGGCCACGGCGGGCGAGCAGACCATCGGGGAACCCACCGCCAGCTTCGCCACCGCTCCGCCGTCGGAGGCGTTGGCCGCGTAGATGTTCCCGTCCCTGCAGGAGGCGTAGGCGCGCCCCTCCCGGACCGCCACCGCGCCGATGATCGTGTCCCCAGCGTCCACGCGCCAGGCGGCTTTCCCGTCCGCCAGCGAGAATCCCAGCATCGCCCCCGCCGGATTCGGGTCGCTCGTGACGAAGTT
>CAYNDR010000277.1:0-1463 GCA_964395295.1 uncultured Planctomycetales bacterium | reverse complement strand
GATCACCCAGGGGCAGGGACCCACGCAGATCGACCGGTACGGGCGGCAGAGGCACCCCGAGCCCCGGGGCTCGGGCGCGCTCGTGACGAAGTTGCCGTTTCCCACCCCCAGGATCACCCGGTCGCCCGCGACCGTGAGCGCCCCGAACGCGGGATACGGGGTGGGCGATTTCCAAACCAGCGCGCCCGTGGCCGCGTTGACGCACACCACCGCGTTCCCGCCCACGCCGCAGCCGAAGAGCACACGCGCCTCCGCCTCCGTCCCAACGCCGATCGGCGGCGACTCGCAGTCGGGATAGTGCGCCTCCGGGACGATCCGGACCTTGCCCTCCTTGCGCTCCACCTTGCCGCGCACGGGGCGGTCGAACGTCCGGCCGTCGAACGGCTCGACCCTCGCCCCCTCGGCGAACGACTTGACCTCGATCGTGAGCTTCCCCAGGTCGTCCTGGCCCTCGCCTGCCACGCGCTTCGCGGTGCCCAGGGCGACCACCGTCCGGCCATCGAGCTTCCCGAGCGCCTCCGCCTGCGGCCCCGTGGCCTCGTAGACCGGCGCGCCCTCCAGGTGCCAGAGGACCTTGCCGCCCGCGAGGTCCACGCACCAGAAGCCGTCGTCGCCCGCGCCGATGTACGCCCGTCCCTCGTGGATGCACGGCGCGCTCTCGACGTGGCTCGTGGTCTGGAGGGACCAGTGGAGCTTCGGCGGCCCGCCCTTCCGCACGGGCTCCAGGTCCAGGCAGACTATGCGGCAGTTCTTGTCCTCGTGGTAGCCCTCGCCGGAGACGAGGTACCGCGCGACGGGCGGATTCCCTTCAGTCCCGACCGCGGGAGAGGAGAACACCGGCCGGAGCGGCGGATCGAGGTCGCCCTTCCCCGTGTACTTCCAGGCCAGCCCGCCCGTGTCGGCGTCGATCGAGCATATCGAGCCCGAGGCGCCGAAGGGGGACATGTTGCCCACGCCGACGTAGCTCCGGTTGCCCACCACGGCGGGCGACGAATCGACGACCGCGGACGCGCCGAGCGCCTCGCCCGCGAGCTTGCAGGCGACGCGGGGCGGCGACTCGACTCCCTTTGCGCCGGCGACCGCCCCTCCCCGCTCCGGGCCGCCCCGGAACGCCGCCCACGCGGCGCCCGCCTTCTCCGCCGCGGCCTTGCTCCCGAAGAGCCCTCCGGGCATCCAGATCAGGAACGCGATGATGGCCGCGAGCGCGGCCGTGAACCCCTTATGGGTCCAGAGGTAGAGGAAGAGAAGCCTGTAGGTCTTCGGCTTGAAGGCCGCCAGGAGCGCGGCCCCCAGCGCCACCAGGAGCTGGGGGAGGATGACCAGAAGCGCCTGGATGGGCCCGAAGGCGGACGGGATGACCGCCTCGGCCGGGGCCGGGGGCAGGAGGACCTGAAGGAGGAGCGCCGCCAGGAAACCGCGGCCCGCCCGATACCGTCGCGACGATGATTCTCCAGGAGCCGGCA
>CAYNDR010000276.1:7909-8848 GCA_964395295.1 uncultured Planctomycetales bacterium | reverse complement strand
ATCGACTGCGCGATCTGCGAGCCGCTCCGCAAACCCCCCGCCATCGAGGCCATCTGCGCGGCCTCGCCCTGCGCTGTGTGCGAGGGCCGCGGCCTCGCCTTCAGCCGCGTCGCCTGGCCCTGCCCGTCGTGCCTGGGCCTCGGCCGGAGGCTCGTCCCCAAGGCGGATCCCGCGAAGATCCTGGCGGAGTAGCCGGGACTACTCCGGGCCGGACACCGCCTCCATCTCCACCCAGCGGGTCACGACGCCCTTTCCCGTCGGGAGGACCCACTCGGCCGGCTGGCCCGGCCCGAAGACGTGCGACTCGCGGTGCGCGCCTCCTTCGTCCGTCCACTCGAACGTGACCTTCGTCGAGTCCTTCTGGCCAGTCCGGTAGACGAGGTGCGCCTCGGCGCGCTTGAAGGCGATCTTCCCGTCGTTGTCGAACCGGACGCGCACCGGGGCCGCGTCGACCTCCGCCGATCCCCAGACGAAGCTCTGCGACCAGCCGCTCTTCGGGCCTTCGCCCAGCCGGACGACCTGCCAGTCCTTCACGACCGGCTTCCAGCTCCTGCCCCCGTCGGTCGAGGCCTCGATCTGGTACCTGATCCGTGGATTGGGCTGGGTGTAGGAGAGGGCGTGCGCCGCGCCGCAGACGGCCACGGCCTGCGCCCCGCGGGGGGGCGCGACCTCCAGCGTCACGTCCGGCGTCTCGAAATCCCCCGCGACCCTGCACGTCCGCGCCTGCTCCAGGGCGGGGCCGGCGGACGTCACCGAGCGGCCCGACGACTCGAAGCTCACTCGAGTCCCGCCGTCCCTGAGTCGCGGGATCACCGAGACGCTCGCCTGGCAGCCGGTCGCGTCCATCGGGTTCACGGCTGCGGGCGCGACGGACTCCGGCGGTTCCGGCCTGTCCGGCTACGAGCGGCGCACGTTCACGGACGGCGGGGCGACGGGCGG
>CAYNDR010000276.1:0-7899 GCA_964395295.1 uncultured Planctomycetales bacterium | reverse complement strand
ATCCCGCCAGCGACTTCGCGCCCGCGCCGAGCCTCAGGCGGTACTGCCGGAAGCCCTTCACCAGGTCCGTCAGGTCCATCCCGTCGGTGAACTTCCCGGCCTCCTTCCACGTCCTCCCGCGGTCCACGGAGACCGAGACGGCGCAGTCCGCCTTTCCGCGGATCACGAGGCCGTTGCGGCACCCCGCGTCGTAGATGCCCCAGTCCTTGTCGTTCGGGGGCGTGGCCGCGATGATGTAAGGCGACCGGAACTCGAGGACCACGCGGTCGTCCCCTTCCTCGACCACGCCCTCCCGGTAGCCGCCGCCGGCGAAGTCGGGGCGGTAGACGGTGACGGCGTTGGCGAACCGCGCCTGGCCGGCCTTGTAGCCGGTGCCCTGACGGTCGCCGTGGAACTTCTCGGGCTGGTTGACCCACGACCCCCAGCGTTCCGGCCCGGGGATCCCCCCGGTCTTGTAGTTGCGGCCCCAGAAGACGAAGGTTTTGCCGTCCTCGAGGCCGGGCTTGAGGTACCGGCGCAGCGTCTCGCCCCGCCGGAGGTGGACCATCGGCGGCGGCCCGGCGTAGCCCTCGTGCGTGCCGGCGCCGTTGTATTCCACGTAGGCCCCGCCCGCGCCCTTGGAGTAGGAACTCATCGGCCAGCGGCGCTGGCGCTCGGGGAGGTAGGCGGGATCGGTGAGGTTTTTCAGGTCCGCCTGGATCTCCGGCACGGAGCAGAGCGCGGTCCCCTCCTTGTTGAAGACCACCGTGGAGATGTCGTGGTCGAGGACGACCCACTTCCCCGCGCCGTACGGGCCGCCGGTCAGGAACACCTCGAAGGCGCTGTGGCCCTTGCAGCCGAACGTGCGTCCCCGGCCGTGGCCCAGGAGGAGTTCCATCTCGGCGGTCCACTGCGAATGCGTGGTCCCGCAGAGGCTGAAGCCGTGCGCGAAGAGGCCCGTCCAGTACTCGCGGGTGGCCATGTCGCCGCCCTCGAGGAATCCCTTCCCCCAGAGGTCCTCCGCCCCCTCCTCGCCGTGCCAGTAGTGCATGCAGCGCCACGCCCAGGCGGCCAGCGCCTTGTCCTCGTCCGTCTTCGGCTCCTTCCCCGTCAGCCGCTTGAAGAGCTCGGCCTCCGCGGCGAAGAGGCGGTCGAAGGTGGAGAACGCCAGCTCCCCCGGATACCAGGGATGGTCGGTCTTCACCTGCGGGTCGCCCACGTCCGCGGCGGCGCCCGGCACCGGGAGAACCAGAAGAACCGCGAGGATCGGCCGGATTTCCATGATTCCTCCTCCCGGATATGAAAGCCTGATTTCGCGTGAACGTGGGGACGGAATTTGTATAAAACGGGAGGGCCATCCGGAGAGAAAGACTATGGGCAGAAGGACCCGGCACTACCTCGCCCTCGACCTCGGCGCCGAGAGCGGCCGCGGGATCGTCGGCCGTTACGACGGGCGCAGGATCGGCCTCGAGGAAGTCTACCGCTTCGCCCAGGAGCCGCTCCGCGACCGCGGGACGCTCCGCTGGGACGCCCTCTCCATCGCCGCGCACCTCCGCCGGGCGCTCGCGGCGGCGGCGGAGAAGACGCGGGGGCGCCTCGCCTCGCTGGCCGTGGACACCTGGGGCGTGGACTACGCCCTCCTCGACCGGGACGACCGCCTGCTGGGATACCCCTGGCACTACCGCGACGCGCGGACCGACGGGATGATGGAGGCCGCGTTCCGGAAGGTCCCGGCCCGTGAGATGTACCGCACGGCCGGCATCCAGTTCATGTCCCTCAACACGGTCTTCCAGCTCTTCAGCGAGGCGCGCGCGTCGAGCGGCGCCCTGGAGGCCGCCCGCACGCTCCTGATGATCCCTGACTTCTTCAGCCTCACGCTCGGGGGCGATAAGGTCTGCGAGTACTGCGAGGCCTCGACCTCCGGGATGCTCGACGCCCGCCGGCGCGCCTGGGCGGAAGGGATGATCCGCCGCCTCGGCATCCCCACCGGCCTCCTCCCGAAGCTCGTGGAGCCCGGCACGGTGCGCGGCCGGGTCCGCCGCGACGTGGCGGAAGAGACGGGCGCCCCCGCGGATCTCAAGGTCGTGGCCACGGCCTCCCACGACACGCAGTCCGCCATCGCCGCCGTCCCCGCCGAAGGAGCGGACTGGGCGTACCTCAGTTCGGGCACCTGGTCGCTCCTGGGGACCGAGGAGGACCGGCCGATCCTCACCGATGAGGCGCGCGAGGCCCAGTTCACCAACGAGGGCGGATTCGAGAAAAAGATCTGCTTCCTGACCAACCTCCAGGGACTGTGGGTCGTCCAGCAGCTCCGCGCCGCGTGGACCGTGAAGGGGCGCGCCCCCGAGTACGCCGACCTCACGAAGGAGGCCGCGAAGGCCTCCCCCTTTGGTCCGCTCATCCGCTACGACTGGGCGCCGCTGGTGAAGCCCGGGAAGATGCCCGAGAAGATCGCGGCCTTCTGCAGGGCCACCGGCCAGAAGCCGCCGCAGTCCCGCGGCGGATTCGTCCGCTGCGCCTTGGAGAGCCTGGCGCTGGCCTACCGGCAGGCGGTGGACCGCCTCGCCGCCGTCCGCGGCCGCCCCGTGCGGCGCCTCCACATCGTGGGGGGCGGGAGCCGCAACGGGCTCCTCAACCAGATGGCGGCCGACGCCTGCGGCGTGGAGGTCCTCGCCGGACCGGTCGAGGCCACGGCGCTCGGGAACGTCCTCGGGCAGATGCTCGCGGACCGCGAGATCCGCTCTATCGCGGAGGGCCGCGCGATCATCCGTTCCGCCGTGCGCCCGAAGAGTTACTTGCCCCGCTCCGCGGACGACTGGGACGGGGCGCTTGCGCGGCTCCGGAAGCTCGGGTTGCCCTCCGCCCTCGGCTTCTAGCCCACAGCCCGGCACGACAAAACGCACCGTCCATTTTGTCGTCTGACAAAACGCACGGTCTGTTTTGTCGCGTCGTGAGGCGGATTTCCGCGCACCTCCTCCGGGCCCCCGACGTCAAAGGCCCGTGAAGGCGCGAACGGGCCCGGCGGCGGGATGTATCCCGGAGTATCTTGGAAGATACGCCTCTCCCACGCTCAAGGCCCTCCGGGGCTCCCTTCTCCGGCTCGACCGCGCCGGCATGCCGTTTGCTTCAAGGCTCCGCAAGGTTCATCGATCGCGCAAGCGCTCGGGAAAGGAGATGCCGGTATGAAGTGGATCTTCGGATGCGGTCTGGGTCTGGCGTTGTTCATGGGGGCCGCGGCGGCGGACGAAAGGCCCGGGGCGGGCAAGGCCCCGTGGGTCTCCGCGGTGAAGCCCAAGCCCCTCAGCGACCACGTGAAGAAGGGGCTCGAATGGCTCGTCCGGCAACAGCAGGAAAACGGCGGCTGGGCGCAGGGCGAGGAGTCCGTCCACATGGGCCGGCCTTCGGGCCAGGTCAAGGACCAGCCCAACGTGGGCGACACGTGCGCGGCCCTCCTGGCGCTCCTCCGCTCGGGCAGCACCCCGAAGGAGGGCCCCTTCGCTGGGAATATCAGCAAGGGCCTCGATTTCGTCTGCAAGAGCATCGAGGGCGCCCAGGGCAACGACCTCTACGTCACGGCCGTGCGCGGCACGCGCCTCCAGCAGAAGCTGGGGAATTACATCGACACGTTCCTGGCGTCGATGGTCCTGGCCGAGGTCAAGGAACAGATGGCCGACGAGGGCGGCCGGAAGCGCGTCCTCGAGGCCCTAGAGACGGTCGTGAGCAAGATCCAGAGGAACCAGAAGGCGGACGGCACGTTCGGCGAGACCGGCTGGGCCAACAGCCTCTCGACGGCAGTGGCCGCCAAGGGCCTCAACCGCGCCGCGCAGTCCGGCCAGGCCGTCGACCTCGCGGTGCTTGACCGCGCCCAGGCCGAGGGCCAGAAGGGCTTCAACGGCAAGGACGGCCGGTTCGACGCGAAGGCCTCGGCCGGCGTGGACCTCTACGCCAGCGCCTCGAGCCTCACCAAGATGCGCGAGTCCTCGAACACCTACCGCGCCAACCGCGACGCAATGCGCCGCCAGTTGGACGCCGCGGAGACGCCCGCCGAGAAGAAGAAGGAGCTCCGGAAGACGATCCAGGGCTACGAGGAGAACGAGCAGGTCCTCAAGCAGGCCCAGGAGGCCATCCAGAAGAAGCTCGACGACCCGCGCTTCATCGCGGGCTTCGGCTCCAACGGCGGCGAGGAGTTCCTCAGCCACATGAACATCGGCGAGAGCCTCGTGGTGGACGGCGGCCAGGCGTGGGACGAGTGGGACAAGAAGATGACCGGCAACCTCAATCGCATCCAGAACGCCGACGGAAGCTGGACGGGCCACCACTGCATCACCGGCCGGACTTTCTGCACCTCGGCGGCCCTCCTATGTCTGATGGTGGACCGCGCCCCGGTGCCCCTGGCCGCGAAGGTGGAAAGGAAGTAGGCCCATGCGGCGGGCGCTGGCGCTCGGAATCCTCTCCGCGATCGCGACCTCCTCCCCGGCGGCCCTCGGCGGGGAGGAGCCGCTCGCCGGGAGGATCGACGCGTCGCTCGCCCGCGCCGCGCGCTTCCTGGCGGACGCCCAGTCCCCGGACGGCGCCTGGCGGTCGGCGACCTACGGCATGTACCGCGACGGCCCCGTCCTGACGCCCTATGTCATGAGCGCCCTCTTCTTCCTTCCCGAGGGCCGCGATTCCTTCCGCCGCGGCGTGGACTACCTCCTGAGCCTGGCGGGCCGGGAGGACCTGCCCTACCCCGTCCTCACGGCGACGATGGCGAGCCGCGTGGTGGTCCTGGAAACGAAAGACGAGCGGCGCCTCCGCGCTCAGGCTCGGTTCCTGGCGCTGGCGCGGTCGCGCCAGCTCACCGAGGAGCTTGGCTGGTCGCCCGATGACCCCGAGTACGGGGGCTGGGGATTTTCGATCGATCCGCCGCGCAAGCCGGAGGCGGGCCGGCTCCGGGAACGCTTCTTCGAATCGAACCTGCTCGCCACGATCTTCGGCCTCGCGGCGCTCCGCTCGGCGCGCGTGCCGCCCTCCGATCCCGCCTGGGCGAAGGCGCTCGCCTTCGTGAAGCGGTGCCAGAACTGGGAGGACGACCCGGAGAAGCGCGACGAGCGGTTCGACGACGGCGGCTTCTTCTTCATCCCGGGCGACGAGGCCCAGAACAAGGCGGGCTCCGGCACGGACCGCTTCGGACGAAGGCGCTTCCGCTCCTACGGCACGATGACCGCGGACGGCCTGCGGGCGCTCCTGCAGTGCGGCCTGCCGAAGGACCACCCGCGCGTCGCCGCGGCGCTCGGCTGGCTGGAGCGGCGGTTCTCGGCCTCGCGGAATCCCGGCGACTTCGAGGAGGGCCGCGAGGTTCTCCGCGACGGGATGTACTACTACTGGGCGTGGTCCGCGGCGCACGCCTTCGCGCGCGCGGAGGTGCGCTCCACCCGCTGGGCGGAGGCGCTCGCCGAAGAGCTCCTGCGGCGTCAGGGCAAGGACGGCGCGTGGCGGAATCCGTACACGGCGGGGACGGAGGACGATCCGCTCATCGCGACGCCCTGGGCGGCCTCGGCGCTGGCGATCGCGCGGCAGGCCCTCAGCGCCGGAGCTCCAGCCGCGTCCACTCGACGTTGGACCCCTCGTTCGGGTTGAAGCCGGGGCTCTCCGTCACGATGTACTCCCCCAGCTTGTTGGACCAGGCGTGGCCGTAGCCGGCGGGCAGTTCCACCGGCCCGCCCCGGTTCGGATCGTTGTAGGCGTCCACGCCGCGGATGGACCGGCTGAACTCCTCGTTCATGCGGTCCCGCACCGCCTGGGTCTTTTCCCACTGGCGCATCCGGTCCTCGCTGATCTCGCGGCTGGTCTGGCTGATCATCCGGCTGATCTCGCCGATCTGCCGGATCTGGCGGATCTGCCGCTGGATCAGCATCTCCACCAGCTGGACGTAGCGGTTGAACCAGTCCTTGTTGATCCGGAAGGAGAAGGCCACGGTCTGGAGGACCCCGGCCGAGGCGTCGAGCTTCCCCTTCTCCGCCTTGAAGGAGAACAGGTTGTCCACCCACCAGTTCTGGTTGACGACCGGGCCCTGGAACGAGTTCATCGTGAAAGCCATGGTCTGGACCACGCCGTAGATCTCCTCCTCCGTCTTCCGGCCCGCGGCCTCGTACTCCACGCGGACCCGCGCGGCGTCGGCGGAGACGTTCACCCCCGGCTGCGCCGGGCCGTGCGCCTCGCGCGCCATCTTGGCCAGCTCGGGGACCGCCTTGGCGTCCACCATGTTGAGGCCGCCCGCGCCGCCGCGGAACGCCGGCAGGACGATCTGCCGGAGCGCCTGCTCCGCCCCCACGGGCTGCCGGACCACGTTCCCGAAATACTTCGTCCCGGGCGGGTTCGTCGTCAAGACCATCGGGTTGTTGGTCCAGAAGAAGGGCAGGTTCGGGAAGACCTCGAACTCCTCGGTGCCCTTGGGATTGCGGACCTTGAACGCCCCGTAGGCCGGGAACGCGGGGTTGTCCAGGCGCCACTGCACGCCCCCCTCCATCTCCCAGTCCACCGGCATCAGGAAACTGAAGGCCTCGGTGCCGATCCCGTCCCTGTCCACCACGCCGATCCGCTTGAACTTCATCGGCGCCGCGGCGGGCTTGGAGGGTTGGGCCTCCTGCCCCCGGCCCGCGGCCGGCGGCGCGCCCGGCCCGGAGGACTCGCCGCACCCGAACGCCACCGCCGCCAGGAGCAGGCTCATGGGGAATCCGTTTCGAGGAATGCTCATGACGTCTCCTCCGGCGGGACAGCGTAACATATCTGAACTCGGAGGAACCAGGATGATCCATATCCTGACGTGGGTCCTTGCCCTCGCGGCCGACGAGCCGATCTTCGTCCCCGTGAAGTTCGACGGGCCGAAACACGATCCCGCGAACCACACCTACTGGTTCGGCCCCTTCCCCGAGTGCGCCTCCGCGCTCGACATGGACGGCGACGGCGACCTCGACCTCGCCGCCGGCCGCCACTGGTACGAGGCGCCCGACTGGAAGAAGCACGAGAACTTCCGCGACGGTGCCGAGACCAACGGCCCCGATACGGACGACAACATCGAGTTCGCCATGGACGTCAACCGCGACGGGCGCATGGACATCGTGAGCTCCGGCTGGATGCGCGTCCGCGGCGCGCTCTGGTACGAGAATCCCGGGCCGGAGGCGGTCAAGGCGGACCGGAAGTGGAAGGCCCACCGCTTCCACACCGCCAAGTCCATGGAGGGCGTGATCCACGGGGACCTCGATGGCGACGGGGACGACGACATCCTCTGCAACCACTGGGCCCTCGAGCCCGGCCAGGGGATGACGTGGGTCGAGTCGATCGACCGCGAGCCCTGGCTCGTGGAGCACCTCATCGGCACCGAGGGCGAGAAGCACGGGAACGGGATCGGCGACATCAACGGGGACGGACGGGCGGACATCGTCACTCAACTGGGCTGGTACGAGGCACCCTCCAAGCCCCGCGAGGAGAAGTGGACGTTCCACGCCGACTACAAGTTCGCGGTGAAGGCCGGCTCCGACGCCGCCTCCCACCCGGTGCTCGTCTGCGACATCAACGGCGACAAGCTCAACGACATCATCATCGGCGCGGCCCACACCTACGGCCTGGCCTGGCTGGAGCAGTCGGTCGGCCCGGATGGGAAACGGAGCTTCCGTCAGCACTGGATCGAGGAGGACTACGGGCAGTTCCACACGATGGCCCTGGGCGACCTCGACGGCGATGGCCGGCCGGACCTGGTCACCGGCAAGCGGCTCTTCGCCCACCACGGGCGGGACACGAGCTGTTACGAGCCGCTCTTCGCCTTCTGGTACGACTTCCAGGGGGGGAAGTTCAACCGGCACATCCTCTCGTTCAACCACCTCCCTTGGTACTCGGGCGAGAAGAACCACAACCCGGCCCCGAACGGGGCGATCGCGGTGG
>CAYNDR010000275.1:2016-8862 GCA_964395295.1 uncultured Planctomycetales bacterium | reverse complement strand
AGCTGTAGAGGTCGAGGGCGTCGAGGTGGAAGCGGCCGGGCGTCTGCCCCACCGCCCGCACGAGGCCCCGCAGATGGCGGGGGTTGTCCTGGGTGACGGCCTGGACGATGTAACGGCGCCTGCCGAAGCGGGCGGCGAATCCGTTCTCGATGGGGCCCTCCGGGCTCGGGGCCTGGGGCTCGGAGTCTCCCGTCCCGATCCCGAGCCGCTTGAGCCCTTCGGCGACGGCCTTGCGGCGGCGGGGATTCTCGACGATTACACGGTGGGGGGCGAGGTCGCGGAAGGTCGTTTCAGTGAGGGGGGGCCAGCCATCGGTTGCGATGGCGATCACGGCCTCGTCCCCGCGGGAGACTTCCGCGATGGCTTCGAGGGGATCCGCAAGAAGCCGGACCTCGGCGTGGGCCTTCATGGCCGCCCAGTTCCAGACGGCGCCGGTCATGCCGGCATGTCGAGGGGCACCGCTTCCGATCGGGTATCCCACGAGCCCGACGACGCGGCCGGTCGTGTCGGTGAGGGGGATGGTCACGCAGCCGGCGAGCGTTTCCTTCCCCCGGCCGGGGCCAGAGAGGAGTCCAAGGCCGCGGAGCGCCCGGCGGACTTTGGAATCCCGCGGCAGGATCGTCTTCAGGGTCCCCGGGGCGAAGCCCAGGCCGAACCGATCGAGGAGCCTGGCGTCATCGACGCCGTGGCGGCCGAGCCATTCCCGAGCCCGGGGGGTGTCGGCGAGGGCCGTGCGATAGAGTTCGTGGACCCTTCCGAGGAGCCCGAGGTCGAGGTCCTCTTCCCGTTTCCGCATCGTCCGCCTCCCGAGTACCGGGTCGTTTGGCGCCGGCGGCAGTGCCGCACCACACGGGCCATCCCGCCGACCTGGGCCATTGTGACCCAGGGCCGTTTCGTGGTCGATGCAGCGGGGCGGGTCGGGCGAAATAGTTTCCGCCATCGTCGGATCGAGGAGATTTCTGGGACGACGGGGCTCTTCCCCCGGCCGCGGAGCCAGCGGAGGATCTCGGGGGCGGCGAACCGGCGGTGGGGAAGCACGAAAGGAGGCAGGATCCGGCGGGTGGCCCTGCAGGCCTTGTAGCGGACCTCGCAGACGTGGATGAGCGAGCGATCCGGCAGGTGGCAGGTCCGGCCCTTGTAGCCGTGGATGCACAGGCTCAAGAGCGCCCCGCAATCGGGGCACATGTCGGGGATGGGAACGATCCCGCTACAGAGGTCCTCGAAGTCGCGCCGGCAGGTCTCGGGATCGAGGTCGAGGACGATGGGACGGGCGCGCCGGGGCGCCTTCGGCCGGGGGGAGACTTTACGGCTCAGCGAATGGGTTTATCGGCAGGGAGTGAGGGGCGGGTTTAGCGAATGTTCAGCCGGCTCGATCCGAGGGCGCGGTGGCTGGCGGGCTCCCCCTGCGCGGGGCCCGTGAGGGGTGTTCCTGGGCTCCCCGGGCGACGGGGGGGAGATGCGGGTGATGTTCCTGGGGGCACGAAGGCATCTCCCTGTCGTCCGCCTCAAGCGGGTCACGTAGGCCTGTGTCCCTCATCCATCCAACCCATCTCGGGATCCGTCCCGACAACGTCCATGTCTGCGATATTCCCAGGCCCAGGGCCGGAATGACTCCGCGAGAGCCCTTCCGCCTCAAAACCGAACGCATCCGAACCTCAATTCCGCGCCGTATTTCGGCCACTGAACTCGATGGACCGGCACGCCGGTACAGTATCCACTTATTACGGCGGACTCATGTGCCCCATAGTCACTTTGGCCATATTCGAACGCATTCTCCGCCCCTAAAGCTACGCTTAATCTCTACAATACTCGTGGGATCTATGCATTTAACTACGGTGGACAACGATCCCGCAACTTCATCGATATCACCTTTTCCGCATATTATCACAGGTAAATATGCACACTTAGACCAATAATATTTCCACTCAATATTCGCTATAGTTCCCTCGATGCTTATCTTTTGGTTTTGCTCGGTATTAAATATTATCTCTCCTCTTGTTCCCACTAACGTTTTAAGGTGGATACTTGCTTGATGTTGATAGTATCGCCTAGCGTATATGTGACATGCCTGGCACAATAATACGCCACCGATTATAGCCAATATGTGAGTTAGCCATTTACGCGTCATAAGGTTATCAATCATTTATTTACCTCGTCATAGAAAGGCATCTTTTCTTCTTTTAATATGCTCTCCGGGACTCCCTGATAAGATATCCGCCTGGGAAAGCCAAGCTCTTTCCTTATTTTATTCTCAGTCCACGGCCCCCCCACGGCGCTAATGTCCGTCCGACCGAAGCCTATATTACCGCGGAGGTTACGAGCGTTAGTCACAGACATTGCATCTCTGAACGGTTTATTCTCAATAACTTGGCCCTCGGGGATGCCCAGGTCTACATTTGGCATATCAATGCCCTTAGTCTTATAGCCAACATATTGTTTCCCTTTCATGGCTAAAGCTGCATGTATAAGTTCGTGGGCAAGTGCAATACTGTAGGGCATAGGCCCCCATTTCCCAGTAGCTTTATCTTCATCGCCAGTTAAGTAAAGCGTTTGTCCATGCTTTCCCAATTTCCTTTTAATACCCCAATATACGTTAACATACTTGGTTTGGCCTGGCCCTGGGGTGGGCTCGCCCCCTTTATCCATAACTTCCTTTGTGTACCTTATGGTGCCAGGTTCCCTAACATCTGTCGTGCTGTTTTCAACATAATCGGCCTCCCATAGCTTAACCTCGGTTTTGCTGCTTAGTATTGTTTGCAGAAGATCGAGCGCCGTATTGCTACCCTTTGAGGCGTCTGGCTTAATGTTGCTAATCGTTACGCGATAACCGCCACTCTTATTCGCTGGATCATAATAATCTAGTGACACAGTGGCTTTATCGCCGACTAGTTCTTGAAGTCTATATTTAGCGGCATGGGCGAATGTCTCATATGACTTATTGTTTTGCCAAGGAATGGTTAGATCCTTGCCTAAGTGGTCTATGTAATATGTTGGAATATTTGCCGAATATACAAAGTGAAAATTGGGTCTGTTCTTTTTGAGAGGGTCGACTTGCAAGAACCGGCCAATTCGCGGATCATACATCCTCGCCCGCATATGGACGAGGCCGCTTTCGGGGTCGTGCTCCCGGTGGGCGTAACCGTACCGCTCCGAGGGCGTGCCCCCGGAGAGCTGCACGCCCCAGGCGTCCTTGAGGCCGACCTCCGCCACGGCGCCCGCGTCCGTGAGCGTGATCGACAGCGTCCCCACCTGGTCGCCCAAGTAATGGCGCCGGGGGTCGCCGTTCGCCGGGATGCGCACGTACTTCTGGTCGATCCCCGTCCCCTGGACGTAGCGGTTCTTGAAGGCGGGCGCCGCGCTCCCCACCTTCTCGTACTCCGTCGCCACGTCTCCGCCCCGGGGGATGTAAAGCTCAGCTTTGCCGTTGCCCAGGTTGGTCTTCGCATACCTCTCCCCCGTGGGCCAGAAGTCGTATTGCCAGGAGGCGCCCCCCTGCGGGGCGTAGAACGACATCAGGTTCAGATAGTTGTATAGGTACCCCTCCGTTGTCGTGGCGCCGCCCTGGGTGGTAGTTCGGATCGTCTCGTTCCCCCAGACGTCGTACTCGTGGGAGATGGTCTTGCCGGGCGCAGCCTCGCTCACGAGCTGGCTCGCGGAGTTATGGGTGAAATCCGTTTTTACCCCGTCGATGACGTGCCACAGGCGGTTCCCCGCAGGATCATACTCGTATGTCGCCACCCGCGCGGCGATCGCCAGCCGGCCGGTGAGAGAGGCCTGGCCTGAATCGATGGGCCCCGATTCGATGGGATTAGGGATCGCCGGGCCGATCGCGTTCTCGTGGGGCGGCGCGGCGTTGCCCCCGTTGTTGGACGTAAGGCTCTCCCCCACCAGCTCCCGCCGCTCGTTATAGTCCAGGACCGTCTCCACGCCAAGGTGAAGATACTTGATCTTCCTCACCAAATCCAGCTCGTCGTACTCCCAGCCGAAATCCGCCACCGTCTCCCCCGTGGTGCGGACGGTCTGCGATCGGACCTTCCGCCCGAGCCCGTCGTACGTGAGCGTGGTCCGGGCGATCTCCGCCCCCGCGTCATTGTGGAGGGTGGTGTAATCCACCAGCCCGCCGGGGGTGTACCGGATCGTGGCCACGAGGGAGGTCCCGTACTTCATCCGGTAGACGCGGTTGTCGGAGTCGTACAGCCACTCGTGTTGGCCCCCCTCGGCGTCCGTGAAATGGGTGTAGTTCTTCGCCGCGTCGTAGACGTGGACATGGGAATTCCTGAAAGGGGCGGCCCCGATGGTGAACGTCTCCGTGAAGAGGGTCCCCTGCCAGAGGTTGTACGTCATGAATTTCCTGCGGCCCTCAGCGGCCACGGACTCCAGGAGCCCCAGGCCGTTGTAGGTGCGGACCTCCTCCGCGACGTGGGACACCGACCACGTTGACTTCGTCCTCTGCCCCAGCACGTTGTAGGCGTGGTCCACGATCTTCGATCCGGCGATGAATTGGGACCCCTCCCCGAACTCGTTGTAGGAGTGGCGCTCCGCGGCCACGAGCGGCGCCTCGAACCGCTCCAGGCGGTCCGCCCGGTCGTAGAACTGACGGTAGACGGCGTTGTAGGCCAGCGTTTGGGGATTCCAGACCCATGTCTCCGAGAGCAGGCCGTCCTTCCAGACGCTCTTGGTCCTCCGCTCGCGGGGCGTTCCCTGCGCCACGATCACCTCGTTCACGCGCTGGGTGGCGGCGTGGTAGGTTGTCTTGGTGACGCGGTCCAGGGCGTCGGTGACGGTGTCGACCTGTCCCTGGATGGCGTTGTAGGCGTAGGCGAGGCCGTTGCCGTCCCGGTTGAGGGAGGTCATGAGTTCCTTGCGGGCGGTGTAGGCGCGGAATTCGGAGGTGACGAGGTTGAAGCCCTTGGTCTCGGGATCGGGCAGGCGGACCTCGACGAGGAGGTCGTCGTCGCCGTAGATGTTTTCGCGGACGATGTTCCCGAGGCCGTCCACCTCGTGGACCACGCGCTCGCGCTCGTCGAGGATGAACGTCCGCTTGTGGGCATAGGTGCCATCGGTCACAACCCCCAGGGGGTCCACGGTCTGGACCACGCTCCCGGCGCGGTTATAGAGGGTGTAGGTGTCGCTTATGTTCCTGATCGGGGGAGGGGGATCGGGGTAGGGGAAGTCCTGGATCCTCACGCGCTCGACGCGGTCGCGATTATCGCGGTAGGTCACGGTGCAGGCCTGGAAGGCGCCGTCGTAGCGGGCCTGGGTGGCCACGAGCTGGTCGAGCTCGTTGTAGAAGTTCTCCGTGACGGTCTTTTCGTCGGAGGCGATGATCCTCTTCTTGCGGCCGCGGTTGTCGTAGACGGTCTTGGTGACGCGGTCCGGGTGGGGGGCCACCCCCATGTCGGTCTCGGTGGAGAAGTGCTCGCTGGCCACGGAATTGAAGCCGTCGTGGACGAAGCGGGTCCTCATGACCGGCCCGCCACCGCCATCGCCGCCCGGTCGGGTGGAGGCGCCGGGGACGCGGGTCTCAACAGCGCGCCCAAGTTCGTCGTAATCGATGTTTGTGTCAAATTCCCGCAGGCTCCGCTTGCGCCGGACGTTGCCGTTGGGGTCCACCCACTGGGACCAATCCCCGTCCGAGGATGAGCCGCCGGAGACGAATCCTCTGCGGTCGTAGAAGGTGAGGGTGGGCCCGCCGGCGGGGGGCTGGACAAAGACGAGGTGGGATTCGATGTCGAACTCGTTGAAGGTCATGTGGCCTGCGGGATCGGTGACGGAGACCACGCGGTAGAGGCCGTCCAGTTCGTTCACCGTCCATCCGGGCTGTTCGTTACCGGCCCCGCCGCGGGGAAGTCTTGTCATGGTTACGTTGCCCATGCGGTCGTAGCGAACCTCGGAAGATTCCTTGCCGCCCTGGCGGAAGGCGGACTGGGGCAACCCGTGGAGGGGATCGAAGCTCCCGTATTCCGTCCAGTGGTTCTCCTCGTTCACAACGCGTGTGAGTTGCTTGCGGGGGCCCTTGTACTCGAACCGGGTGACGACGTCACGCTGATCGACGCCGTCGGGCCGGTTGACGTCGGGGTAGTGGATTTCCGTGAGCTGGCCGAAATCGTTGTAGTCGAAGGTCATGGTCCGCTCCACGGGCGCGGCGGCACCCACGGGGGTCACGCGGGAGGTGCGGGTCTTGACGTTGCCGAAGACGTCGGGGGTGTACGTCATGCTGAGGACGAGATCGAAGCCCGTCCCGCCCGGCTTGGGTCGCTCCACGGTCGCCAGGAGGTTGCGCAGCCAGGGGGCGGGGTAGTACAGGGGCCGCACCTCGTAGGTGAAGCGCGTCGTGAAACCCCAGCGGTCGGTCTCTTCCAGGAGGTTCCCGTTCCTGAAGTCGTAGAGCCTTCGGACGGGGAAGATGCCGGGGACGCCGGCCAGGGCGGCCGAATCCCAGATCCCCTTGACCTTCCAGAACCGGGGCTCGATGGCGTAGATGGTGTCGAAGCCGCGTCGGTCCCGGACGCGGGTGTGCACGCCCGTGACGATCTGTAGGGAGTCGTTGTAGAAGACCTTTATGGAGGCGACGCGGTAGGACGGCTGGACGGCGTCACCCTCGCCGTCGAGGAGGAGCGTCTCCTCGGGGTCCAGGACCTCCTTGACGCGGCCGGCATAGTCCCAGAGGATCGTATAGCCGTACTTGGGATCGGACCTCTGCCCCCTCGGGGGCACGAAGCGGCTCATGAGCCAGGCGCGCCGGAAGCTCACCGGCATCGTCTCGAAGACCGGCACGACCGTCATCTTCATCAACCAAATACGCATGAAGATCGGCATCATCTTCGGCAACCCCGAAACGACCAC
>CAYNDR010000275.1:0-2006 GCA_964395295.1 uncultured Planctomycetales bacterium | reverse complement strand
AGCCAGGCGCGGTCGTACTCGAACTCGTAGGCGGGCTGTTCCGGGTGGCCCTTGAAGATCACGGACGAGAGATTGCTCCCCGTGTACTGGATTTCATACCGGCGCCCTTCGGGATCGGTGATGGAAGACAGGCGGCGATCCCGGCGCGCGTCCGTGTTGATCTCGTAGTCCAGACCGGTCGTGCGCCCCTGCCCGCCGTTGCCCAGCATGTCGCGGATCTGGACCGGCAGGCCCGTGTCGTCGTAAAGGAGGGCCAGGGCGTTCCCGGTGCCGATGGAGACCGTGTCGAGCTTCCCCTGGGAGTTGAAGAAGTATTCCGTCCCCCGGTCCAGGGTGAGGACCCACTGATTGTAGAATTTCCGCAGGTGGCCCGAGAACCCGAAGTATTCATCGTCCGCCATCCCGCCGAGGGATTCGTTGTTGGTGAAGTGGATGGGCCGCCCGCTGGGGAGCATAAGCGTGGCGTGACCCACATTGCCGTCGGGGGTGGCCAGGCTTCCGTGGTCGATGACGCGCATCTGGTAATCAAGGCTCCATCCCGTCGCGAGCATCCCCGGGGCCTGGGACCTGGAATTATAGGTCAGCCCCACCGAGAGGGAGGGCCCCGTTCCCTGGGTCTGGAAGAGGCCCACCTGGCAGAGAAGGCTGCCGTTGACGACGTTGACGGCCCCCCCGGGGAAGGCGGGGACCAGGTGCGTCCCGTCGCCGTACCGGTACTCCCCCGCGGGGACCTCGGCGATCTCCGGGATCAAGTCATCGGGCTCATAGGCGACGGTGCAGGTGTAATTATATGCATCGGCCGCGTGTAGGCCCGATGGACCCAGGGCGACCTCTGGGGGGCAGTTCATGAAGCCCTGATCCGCCAGCGGCGCGCGGATCGGCTCCTCCCTCTCCCAGACGGCCCCTTCGGAGACGGACCGGTAGGCGTAGCACAGGCCGTCGTAGAAGACGTGGATCATGTTTCCCGAGTCGATGAGGATCCGGGCGCGGTACAGCAAATTCGGCTTCGGAGGCTGTTCCGAGACCGTGGAGGTCGGGCCTCCGAGCTTGCGGTGGAGGACATAGGGCTGCGTGATTTGCGACCGGACGCACCACACGAACTGCGGCATCCCCAAGACGTCCCTGGCCACGTCCGCAGAAGACACCCCCGGCGCCTGGTCACGCCCCGCCTTGGCGGTCCACGTCGGAGGACCCTCGTCCGGCAGGCTACCCACGCTGTAGAACAGGCCGAGGCCTTGCTGGGTATATTCCTCCCAGACGGCGCCCAGATTGTCTCCGCGAAGGGCGAACCTCAACGTCCACGGGGCTGGAACGGCCTCGGGGATGATGGCGGTCGTGGTTTCGCTCGATTTCCTGACGATGTGGACCGCATTCGTGAAGCGGGTCGCGTTCACGAGGGAGTCTCTCGTGGCCACGACGTGGACGGCCCCTCCGGGGGCCACGATGATCTGGGGGCCGAGATAGTGCATATCCGCTTCGGCGTCGACCAGGGTTGAAATCTGGCTCCATCCACCGGATCTCAAGACGCGATAAAAAAGCTTGGTTCTGTTCCGGCCGCCCGACGGGTTGGGGAAGGAATGTTCCCACACCACGTGGACGTTGTCCTGATCGTCTACCCAGACGTCCGGGTGGCCGACGGCCTCAGCGGGTGGTGTCCCCACATCCAGGTTGAGGGGCTCTTCCGAGAATCCGTCCTTGCCGGAGGTGGAATACTTGTTGTTCAGGTATTGAATCTTATAACTTTGACCGGAGGTCACATCCCGGACCACATGAACGATACCGGTGGAGTCAACGCTGAGGGAGAGCGTCCGAACTGAGACGCCCTCTTTTTCCTTAAAGCGGGAATAGGCCAGCCATTTCACCAGGGACAGGCTTTGGTCCTGGCCGGGCGCGGCGCCGGCGTGGCCGGCGGGGGTGAGCAGGGCCAGGAGCAGGAATCCCGCGCCGAGCGAAGATCTCATGGCTATCTCCTCAGGGCTTCCAGGGTGTTCGGGGGCGCCTCGCGG
>CAYNDR010000274.1:0-8883 GCA_964395295.1 uncultured Planctomycetales bacterium | reverse complement strand
CCGAGCGCAGGGAGGCGACGGGGAGGCCCCCGCGGCCGTTCACCGCGGGGAGCCGGACCTCGTAGGCGTCGCAGTTCGTCGGGCCCAGCTCGTTGGCGCCCGCGCCCAGGGCCTGGACCGCGGCGTCGAGACCCACCTTCGTCCAGTCCACCTGCAGGTTCCGGATGAGCTTGCTGAAGAAGATCCTCGCGATGGCGAACATCTTGAGGACGCGCGCGACCGGCAGGGGGTGGCGGATCTTCTGCGACCGGCCCAGGTCCGTGTTGTGGGAGACGAAGGCGATCGGCTCGAAGGCCGTGAAGCCGCCGGTCTCGCGCTGGATGTTCTTGACGATCTCCAGGTGCTCGCAGACGTAGATCTCGTCCTCCACGTGCCCGAAGAGGATGGTCGCGGTCGTGGGGATCCCCAGGCGGTGGGCCGTGCGGATGATGTCCACCCAGTCGGTGGTGCGGAGCTTGTCGGCGCAGATCTTCTTGCGGACCTTGTCGTTGAGGATGTCCGCGGAGTCGCCCGAGAGCGAGTCCAGCCCCGCCTCGTGCAGGCGCTTGAGCACCTCCCCGGGGGAGGTCCGCGCGCGCTTGGCCATGAAGTGGACCTCGGCGGGCGAGTACCCGTGGAGGTGGAGCGAGGGGAACGCCTCGCGGAGGGACCGCAGGACCTCGACATGGTAGCTGAGGTTCAGGTCGGGATTGAGGCCCCCCTGGAGGACGACCTCGCGGATCCCGTTGGCCTCGCGGACGTGCCGGACGACCTCCGCCGGGGGGAGGGTGAAGGCGCTCTTCCGCCCCTTGCGCCGCCAGAACGGGCAGAAGGAGCACTCCGCGCGGCAGATGTTGGTGTAGTGGATCTGCCGGCTTCGGACGTAGGTGACGACGTTGCGGTTGATGCGGCGGTTGAGCGCGTCGGCGACCTGGAAGAGCTGGGGGAGGATCCTGTCGTCCTCCTGCAGCAGCATCAGGGCCTCGATGGCCGTGATCTCTTCCCGGTTGAGCGCCGTCTCGAGGATTACTTTCGGATCCATGGACCCCCCTCCGGGATTCGTGGACGACGAAACGTTCCTACGGCACGCAAAACCGCTTCGAAAAGAGCGAGCCTCGGGGCTCCGGAGACAGAGGCTCTCCGGCGGCATTTTCCGAAGGCTTTACACTTGAGAGCAGTACAACCGACCGGCGAGGAATTATAGGCCAATCCCGCCCGCGAGTTCAAGCCCAATGTTTTCCGGGAGCGCCCCGGGCCGGTTCCGGAAATCCGCATCCGCGGTTCGTGTCCGGACACCCGGACGGTGGCCGCCCGCGATCCCCTCCGCCCTCTCCGTCTCCGTCTCTGTCTCCGTCTCCGTGCCCTCCGTGTACTCTGTGTTTAAATATTTCTCCGTTTCCTCCGTCTTCTCCGTGCCCTCTCCTGCCCGGCTCGCGCCGCTGGCGTCCATCGCGCTTTTGTGATAGAGTCGCGCCCTCGAGGGCATGGGACGGTCCCGTGAGGCCCTGATCCGATGGGCAAATCCCCCGCGTTCTTCCTCATCGACGGGTCGTCGTACTCCTACCGCGCCTTCTACGCGGTGCGGGGCCTCTCCACCTCCAGGGGACTGCCCACCAATGCCGTCTTCGGCTTCACCAGCATGCTCCTCAAGGTCCTCCGCGCCCGGGACCCCGGGAGGATCGCCGTGGTCTTCGACGCGCCGGGGAAGACCTTCCGCGACGAGATGTACGCGGAGTACAAGGCCACGCGCGAGGCCGCGCCCGAGGACCTCGTGCGCCAGATGCCCTACGTCAAGGCCGTCCCCGCCGCCTTCCGCGTCGAGACCCTGGAGGTCCCCGGCGTGGAGGCCGACGACGTCATCGGCACCCTCGCCCGGCGCGCGCTGGGGGAGGGGATCGACACCGTCATCGTCGCCGCGGACAAGGACTTCATGCAGTTGGTGACCAAGCAGGCGGGGGATCCCGCGCCCGGCATCACGATCTACGACGACTCGAAGGAGCGGAACATCGGGATCGACCAGGTGCTGGAGCGGTTCGGCGTCCCGCCCTCGCACGTGGTGGACGTCCTGGCCCTCACGGGCGACTCCTCCGACAACATCCCCGGGGTGCGGGGGATCGGCCCCAAGTTCGCCGCCGAGCTCGTGGCCGAGCACGGGACGCTGGAGGAGCTCCTGGGGAAGCTGGACCGCGTGAAGCCGCGGTTCCGGGAGGCCCTGGAGGCGGGCCGCGAGGACGCCCTCCTTTCGAAGAGGCTCGCCACGATCCGCTGCGACCTGGACCTCCCGTGGGATGCGGAGCGGTTCCGCCGGCGCGAGCCGGACCGGGAGAGGCTCGCGGCCCTCTTCCGGGAGCTCGAATTCACCCGCTTCCTCAAGGACCTGGGGGGCGAGGCGCCCCGGCCGCCGGCCGGCCCCCCCGGGAAGTACCGCGCGGTCCTGGACCGCGAGGACCTCCGCCGGCTCGCCGCGGAGCTGGGGAAGGCGGCGACGGTCGCCTTCGACGTGGAGACGACCTCGGCCGACCCGATGCGCGCGCGCCTCGTGGGGATCTCCCTGTGCGCCCGCGAGGGCGAGGCCGCCTACGTCCCCGTGGGCCACGCGTACCTCGGGGCGCCGCCCCAGCTCCCCCTGGAGGAGGTCCTCGCCGCGCTCGGGCCCGTCCTCTCGAACCCGCGGGTCCGCAAGGTGGGCCAGAACGTCACCTACGACGCGCTCGTCCTGGCGCGCCACGGGGTCGGGGTCTCGCCCCTCTCCTTCGACACGATGGTCGGGGCCTACCTGGTGAATCCCGACGACGGTCCCTTCAACCTGGAGACGCTGGCGCGCAAGTGGCTCTCGATCGAGAAGGTCCCCTTCGAGGAGGTGGCGGGGAAGGGCAAGGCGCAGGCGACCTTCGACCAGGTCCCCGTGGAGCGCGCCCGGGACTACTCCGGCGGGGACGCCGACGCGGCCTTCCGCCTGGCGCCGATGCTGGAGGAGCGGATCCGCCAGGACGGCCTGGGGCCGGTGCTCGACGGGATCGAGGTCCCCCTGCTCGGCGTGCTCGTGGAGCTGGAGCGCAACGGCGTCCGGATCGACGCGGACCACCTGAGGGGTCTGGGGCGCGAGTTCGAGAAGAAAATGTCGCAGGCGATGCGGGACGCCCACCGCGCCGCGGGCGAGGAATTCAACATCGATTCCCCGAAACAGCTCCAGAGGATCCTCTTCGAGAAGCTCAAGCTCAGCCCGGGCCGCAAGACGAAGACCGGCTTCTCGACGGACGTGGAAGTGCTCGAGAAGCTCGCCGGCGAGCACGAACTGCCGGCGCGGATCCTGGAGTACCGCGGCCTGGCGAAGCTCAAGAACACCTACATCGACGCCCTGCCGGGGCTGGTGAATCCCGGGACCGGCCGCCTCCACACCTCCTACAACCAGGCGGTGGCGGCCACGGGGCGCCTCTCCTCCAGCGACCCGAACCTGCAGAACATCCCCGTGCGCACCTCCGAGGGGCGGCTCATCCGCAAGGCGTTCGTCCCGGAGCCGGGGAAGGTCTTCGTGGGCGCGGACTACTCGCAGGTCGAGCTCCGGATCCTGGCCCATGTCTCGGAGGACGAGCGCCTCCTGGGCGCGTTCCGGGAGGGGCGCGACGTCCACGGGGCCGCGGCGCAGGAGCTCTTCGGGAAGGCGGACGAGGAGAGCCGGCGCCGCGCCAAGGCGGTCAACTTCGGGATCATCTACGGGATGAGCGCCTTCGGGCTCGGCCAGCGGCTCGGGATCGAGCCCAGGGCGGCGCAGGAGTTCATCGACCTCTACTTCGCGCGCTATCCCCGCGTGAAGGCCTGGATCGACGCCACCCTGGAGGAGGGCCGCAAGTCCGGATTCGTCCGCACGATCTTCGGACGGCGGCGGTACGTGCCCGACCTCCGCTCCGAAAACCGCGTGGTCCGGGGCGCCGCGGGGCGCGGGGCGATCCACGCGCCGCTCCGGGGGACCGCCGCGGACCTCATGAAGAAGGCGATGATCTCGGTCTCGGCGCGGCTGAAGGGGACCGGGACGCTCCCGATCCTCCAGGTCCACGACGAGCTGGTGCTGGAGGCCCCGGAGGGGGAGGCCGCGTCGGCGGAGCGGATCCTCCGGGAGGAGATGGAGGGCGTGCACCCGCTCCGGGCGCCGCTCCGGGTGGACCTGTCGAGGGGCCCCAATTGGGCGGACATGCGGTAGCCGCCGCCGGGGGGCCGCGCCCGCGCCGGCTCCTGCCGGCGGCGCTCCTGGTCTTCGCGGCGGTCGGGAGGCCGGGCTCGGCCCAGGACCAGCCCCCGGGCCCCGTCCCGGAGGGGAAGATCGTCATCTGGGCGGGCGACCGGATGACCCTGTGGCAGGAGGAAGGCCAGGAGGCCACCCTCCTCACGGGCCAGTTCTCGGTCCGCCGCACGGACTTCGCCGTGAGCGGGACCCGCGCGATGGTCTGGAGGCATTCCGGAAGCAAGCGGCCGTTCGACGAGCTCTACGCCGAGGGGAACGTGGTCCTCCGGCAGGGGAACCAGACGATGCGGGCCGAGCGCCTCTGGGTCGACTTCTCCACCGGCCGCGCGGTGATCGTGGACCTCCGGGCCCAGGCCTACAGCGACTCCCTGAAGCAGGCCTTCTACCTCCGCGCCCGCGAGGCGCGGATGCTGATGCTGGGCCGCCTCGAGGCCGAGGACATCCAGATCTCGACCTGCTCCTACGGCGTTCCCCACTACCACCTCGACGTCGGCAAGGCCCGCCTCACGGGGCGCAAGCCCCGCGCCCCGAAGAGCGAGTTCGACGTCTTCCCGTTCGAGGAATGGCGGTTCCGCGTGGAGGACGTCTACCCGGAGTTCACGGGCATGCCCGTGTTCTTCTTCCCGGCGCTCATCCTCGGGCCGTGGGTGAAGGAGTTCCCGATCCGCTCGATCCAGTACGGGAGGAGCAGCCGCTTCGGCCACTCCGTCACCTCCGAGTTCGCGATGAAGATCAAGAAGAACGTCGAGGGCCACAAGCCCCACACCTGGGGCGAGGTGGTCCTCGAGGCCGACTGGCGCGAGAAGCGCGGGGGGGCGACCGGCGTCGACCTCGACTACGCCTGGAAAAACTACCAGGGGTACATCGACACGTACGCCCTGCACGACCTGGGCCGCGACGAGGACGTGGAGTTCGAGCTGAAGTTCCCCCCGCTCAAGCACAAGGACCGCGGGCGCGTCCGGGCGTTCCACCGGACGGACCTGGACCCGGACTGGCGCTTCGAGGTGGAGACCTGGTACTTCTCCGACCGCAGCCTCCAGGAGGAGTTCTTCGAGAAGGAATTCAAGGAGGACAAGGAGCCGGAGACCGCGGCGTACGTCCGCTGGACCGACGGCCCCTGGGGCGCCACTGTCTACGAGCGCCACCGGCTCAACGATTTCCAGACCCAGAACGAGTACATGCCCCGCCTGGGATTCCGGATGCTCCAGGTCCCGCCCGCGCCCTCGATCCTGGACACCCTTACCCTGACGGAGCACTTCGACGCGGTCCACATCCGGAGGAGGTTCGACGAGGAGGCGCACGTCCCTTCGGACCGCACCTGGCGGATCGACGTCGCCACGGAGCTCCAGTGTCCCTGGGACCTCGGGCCGTTCCAGGCCGCCCCGTTCGTCCACCAGCGCACGACCTTCTACGACCGGGACCTCGAGGGCGAGGGGGAACTGCGCTCGATCTGGACCGCCGGGGGCCGGCTCTCGACGCAGATCCACGGCACCCATCCGCAGGCCGCCTGGGACCTCGTGGGGCTCCGCGGACTGCGGCACGTCGTGGAGCTGGAGGCCCGCTGGGCCGGCGCGGTGGACTGCACCGTCCCTCCCTCGGAGCTCTTCCCCTACGAGGAGGTGGACCGGATCGACGAGTTCCAGGAGGTGTCGTTCGAGATGAGGCACCGGCTCAAGACGCGCGGGGCCGACGGCGCGGCCTTCGAGTTCCTCAACGCGGGCGTGGAGGTCGAGTACTATCCGGACCCCGGGCGCGACGCGGTCTCGGGCCGGACGGACAACTACCTGCCGCCGTTCAACTGGATCCTGCTGGCCCCCGACGCGAGGACGGGCCTCTATCCGGAGCGCCGCGTCTCGAACCTCCATTACGACGTGGCGTTCCAGCCCGCCGATTTCATTCGCCTCGGCGCGGCCGGCGAGTATAATCCCGACGCTCACCGCGAGGAGGTCCGGGAGTCGTTCGCGGGGGTGACGCCGTTGCGGGGGCTTTCCGCCTCGGTGGCGCACACCTACGTCCTGGGCCTCACGAACGCGTACACGTTCGCGGTCTCGTGGGAGATCACGGAGAAGTGGAAGGCCTCGGCGGCCGTCCAGTACGATTTCCGGGCCGACGAGTACGTGTCGCAGGAGTTGGTGGTCGGGAGGGACTTCCACGATTTCGTGATGGAGGCCGTGGTGGAGCGGGACTACGGGCGGGACGAGAACCGCTTCCACGTGGCGTTCGTCCCGAAGTTCTTCGGGCGCTCGAAGCCGTCGCGCGCCTCCCGGGAGGCCCCGGGTTCCAGGCCTGAGGCCAATAAGCCATGGTAATCGTTCAGGGGTCGGATCAGAATCGAGAATCGAGAATCAAGAATCGAGAATGGATTCCCCCCGTAGCCCCCCCAGGGGGCTGGGAGGGACGAATCCTTGATTCTCGATTCTTCATTCTTGATTCTCTGATACCCCGGAACGCCTGCAAACCATGAACGTGTCGATCATCGGGACGGGCCACGTGGGGCTGGTCACGGGGGCCTGCCTGGCCGAGCGGGGCCACGGCGTGCTCTGCGTGGACAGCGACGAGAGGAAGATCCGGACCCTCCGCGCGGGCCGGATGCCCATCTACGAGCCGGGCCTGCAGGCCCTGGTCCGGCGGAACGTGAAGGCCGGCCGCCTGCGCTTCGGCGGGACGAACGCCGACGCCGCGGCCTTCGGGAAGGTCGTCTTCCTGTGCGTCCCCACGCCCCCCACCGCCTCCGGCGGGGCCGACCTCTCCTACGTGGAGGGCGTCTCCCGCGAGATCGCCCAGGTCCTCGACGACTACCGCCTCGTGGTGGAGAAGAGCACCGTGCCCGTCCGCACCGGGGAGCACGTCAAGAGGGTCATCACCAAGTACGCCCGGAAGGGGAAGGACTTCGACGTGGCCTCCAACCCCGAGTTCCTGCGGGAGGGGGCGGCCCTGGAGGACACCCTCCGGCCCGACCGGATCGTCCTCGGCGTGGAGACCCGCCGCGCGGAGATGATCCTCCGCGAGCTCTACAAGCCCTTCAAGGCGCCCATCCTGGTGACCGACATCAAGAGCGCCGAGCTCATCAAGCACGCGTCGAACTCCTTCCTGGCGCTGAAGATCTCGTACGCCAACGCCCTGGCGGCGGTGTGCGAGAAGGCGGGCGCCAGCGTCACGGAGGTGGCCCGCGGGGTGGGCATGGACCGGCGCATCGGCCCGCACTTCCTCCAGGCCGGCCTCGGCTACGGCGGCTCCTGCTTCCCGAAGGACGTGGCGGCCTTCGAGGCGATCTCCCGCGAGCTGGGCTACGACTTCGCGCTCCTCCGCGAGGTCCAGCGCGTCAACGCCGAGGCGCGCGAGCGCTTCGTCAAGAAGGTCGAGGAGGAGCTGTGGATCGTCCGGGGCAAGACGATCGCGGCGCTGGGGCTCTCCTTCAAGCCCGACACCGACGACCTGCGGGAGTCGGTGGCCGTGGCCGTGGTCCAGCGCCTCGCGGCCATGGGGGCGCGCGTCCGGGCCTACGACCCCAAGGCCGGCGAGAAGGCCCGGGAGGTCCTCAAGGACGTGGCGATCTGCGGGAGCGCGCTGGAGGCCTGCGCCGGGGCCGACTGCGCCCTCCTCCTGACGGAATGGGACGAGTTCCTGAAGCTCGACCTGAAGAAGGTCCGGAAGGCGATGGCCCACGCGACCCTCATCGACGGGCGGAACGCCTTCGACCCGGTCCGGGTGCGGGAGCTGGGCTTCACGTACAGGAGCGTGGGAAGGCCATGAGCATCGCCGTCTGCCCCGGGAGCTTCGACCCGATCACCAACGGGCACCTGGACGTCATCAAGCGGGGCACGAAGCTCTTCGAGAAGCTGATCGTGGGCGTGTCCGACAACCCCGCCAAGCAGGCGCTCTTCACCAAGGACGAGCGCGTGGACCTCATCCGCCGGGTCACCCGCGGCCTCCGCAACGTGGAGGTCGACGGCTTCGACGGCCTGGTCGTGGACTACTGCCGCCGGCGGAAGGCCACGGTGATCCTGCGCGGGGTCCGGACCATCTCCGACTTCGAGTACGAGTACCAGATGGCCCTCACCAACCGCACGTTCTCGCCCGAGGTGGAGACCGTGTTCGTGATGACGCACGAGGAGTTCTCGTTCGTCAGCTCGCGCCTCATCAAGGAGGCCGTGTCGATGGGCGGCGACGTGAAGTCCTTCGTGCCCCGGGAAGTGGATGAGGCGCTCCGGAAGAAGTACAAGAAGTAGCTACTTGTCGGCGAGGATCTCCACCGTGTCGTCCTGCTGGACGTCCTTGTACTGGAGGTCGCCCTCGGGGCGGCCCCAGGACCAGAACTTGTCGACCATGTAGAGGCGGATCGTCCCGACCTTCTGGCCCTGGCGTCGCACCTCCACCCGGTCGCCCGCCTTCACGCCGAAGTTGTTCTGGCCCACGTCCACCATGATGCCGCCGCGCTTCTCGTCGCTGACCCGGACCTTCCCGATGGCCGTCTTGCGCATCTCCGTCGTGTAGACCTGGTCCCCCTCCTCGATCGGGAGGATCTGGGTCCCGTCGATCACGTTCCCGACGGAGTAGGTCCTCTCCACCGTGTCCAGGCGGAGCTTCGCCTTGAGCTTCCCGTCCTTGTAGACCATCACGACCTGGGACGGCTTGGCGCCCTCGGCGGAGCCGCAGCCGTTGAT
>CAYNDR010000273.1:0-8883 GCA_964395295.1 uncultured Planctomycetales bacterium | reverse complement strand
AGGTCGAGGGGCTTCCCGACGGGGGGCGCCGGGGGCACGGGCTTCTTCGTCTTCGGGTCCAGGAGTTTCCCTTCCGGATTGAAGAAGACGATCTCCTCCTTCCACTCCTCGGTGGCCTTGTAGCCCACCTTCGCGAAGAAGGCGGAGAATCCGAGGACCTGGTCCTCGGCCAGGCCGGCGTCGTCGAGGCGCAGACCCATGAAGACCAGGGCGACGTTCTCGGCGATCTGCCGCGGGGACCGGTCCTGGAACGCGCGGTAGAAGTTGACCGGCGGGACGCGGAAGTTGCTGCCGGTGGAGGTGAGCAGTTCCCGGGCGAACCGGTCGTAGGGCAGGTTGGCCCGGAGGCTGTCGCGGATCCACCGGTCGTAGGCCTGCACGGCGTTGGGCCACAGGTTGCTGGGGAACTCCGACTTCACGCGGAGCAGGTCCCCCCACTTGAGGGCCCAGTACTCGGCGAACTCGGGGCGGGCCAGGAGGGCGTCGATCAGCCTGGCCCGTTTGTCGGGGGCGCGGTCGGCCAGGAAGCCCCGGACCTCCGCCGATGTGGGGAGGGTCCCGATCGCGTCCAGGTAGGCGCGGCGGACGAAGACCTCGTCCGTGCAGGGGCCCGAGGGCGTGACTCCATTCTCCTTGAGCTTGGCCAGCACCAGCTCGTCGATCTTCCCGCCGGCCGCGCCCGGGGCCGCGAGGGCGGGGAGGAGCAGGGCCATGGCGGCGGCGGTCGTTCCAAGGCGCGTCATCGGTCACCGGGGGTCTATTCCTCATATTAACCGATGGGGGCACAGCGGGTTCCGGCGGAACGGACTAATTCGCGCGCCCGGCGGGCGCCAGGGGGGCGGCGGCGGGGGCCCGGGGCCCCGGACTACGGGAGCGTCTTCTTGGTCATCTTCGACTGGATGAGCATGTCCATGTCGAGGTCGATCCGGGTCCCGTTGGGGTCCGTGACCGTGCTGGCCCCCTTCAATTCCATCTTCATCCGCATCTCGCCATCCGGGCGCTTGCCGTCGATGAAGGCGTCGAGCTGGACCGAGATCCGGGCGGGCAGGGGCTTGTCCAGCTTCAGGGGGCCGAACTGGGTGAACACCATGTCGAGGATCCCTTCGATCTTGCCGATATGCGCGCCCTCGCGGGCCTCCGCGGACTTGAGCGTGAAGGATGCCTTGGACTTCTCCACGTCGATCGCCACGGTCGCCTCCTGGCCCATGAACAGCTCGGCGATCTCCTTGACGGAGGGGGCCCAGGACTCGCCCACCTTCACGGGCTTCTTGGGGGCGAAGACCTCCTCCCCCGTGGGGCCCGGCTTGCTCTGGTAGTCGCTCCCGACCGCCTCTTTCAGCGCTTGCTCATCCTCCGCTTCGGGCTTCGTCCCGTCCTCGTAGGCGAAGGCCGGGGGGCCTTCCTTGGAGCGCGTGACGCGCACCTTCTTGCCCTGGAAGCCGTAGGGGACCTCCTTGCCTTCCTCGACGCGAACGGCCTTCGAGAAGGTCCACATCGCCTCCGCGATCTTGTCGCCATCCACCTTGGCGATCTCCTCCACCGCGGCGAAGGAGCTGTTCTTGTTCTCGGCGATCCGGTTCACGACCTGGTCGCCGACCTTGGCCGTGATGTTCTGGGTCTGCGATTGGGTCTCCGTGACCTCGCTCTTGTGGCCGACCGTCGGCTTGCAGGCGAGTTTCAGCTCGTAGGCCTTCTGGGAGTCCTGCGCGGCGGCTCCGGCGGCGAGGATGAGGGCCGTGAGGACGGCGGCGACCGGTCGGTGCGGCATGAGCGGGCTCCTGAAAGCAAGAGGGAGGATTATAGCCTTTGGCGGAGGATTGTGAAGAGGGGAATCGGGTGTGGGTTCGCATCTGAGATGTCCTGGTTCCCTGGGGCGTCCCCCGTCAGCCCCCCGGGGGGGGGCGAGGGGGGAAATCAAGGGGAGTTTCTTCTCCGCGCCCTCTGCGCCTCCGCGGCGATTGATAAAGGGGCAGGGTTCGCATCCGGCCCTCCTTCGCGCCCGAACCATGGCGCCTCCCATCCAGGACGGTCATCAAGGTTTGGCCGCCTCGTCCAAGGTGTTGTCCGGATGGAGCCGGCGGAGAAAGGGCTCGCACGGCAGGCAAAGGATCTTGTCTTTAATCAACCGGTCCTTTCCCCGATAGAGCAGGATGGCACGGCCGGAGGGGTATTCCTCCTGAAAGGCCCTGAGGCCCCTAAGGTCTTCCGGGACGACCTTCCCGGAGTTCTTGACCTCGAGGGCCCAGAGTCCGTCCGACCCGTACACGACGAAATCAACCTCCACGCCGGAACGGGTCCGCCAATAGAAAATCTCCCGGCTCACCTTGGCATAGGCCTGCCATGCCCTCAGGTGCTGGCCCACGAGTCCCTCGAGCGCATGGCCCTCGATCTCATCCGGACGGTCCAGCGGGCCCTTGGGCCGCAGAGACCGGTAGACGCCCGCGTCAAAGAGGAAGAACTTCGGATGGGCCGCGAGCTCCCGCCTCGCGCGGCGCGTGAAGACGGGGATCCGCCACGCCAGGAGGAGGTCCTCCAGGATCTCCACGAATCCCTCCACGGTTTTCCGCCCGACTTCGCAATCGCGGGCGACGTTGCTCACGTTGAGGACCGAGGCGTGGGAGAAACTGATCGACTCCAGAAACCGGGAGAAACGGCCCACGTTCCGGACCAGCCCCTCCATCTGGACCTCCTCCCGGAGGTAGAGGGCCGCGTAGGAACGGAGGACCTCGTCGGGATCGGGAGCCCCGTGGACGAGGGGAAGGAGGCCCCGGACGAGGGCCGTGCAGAGGTCGAACCGGCTCCCCAGTTCCGCGGCCATGAAGGGATGCATTTCCCGGCGGGCGGCCCGGCCGCCGAGGAGGTTCACCCCCGTCCGTTTGAGCTTCCGGGCGCTGGATCCCGTGAGCACGAACGTCCGCCCCTTGCGGTCCTCGATCAGGCTGTGGACCACGGGGAGGAGTTCGGGGACGCGCTGGACCTCGTCGATGACGACGGCCTCGGCCGCTGGCCGGGCCTCGACGAGTTCTCGGAGGCGCTCGGGATGGGCCGAGAGGGAGCGGACCCGCTCCGGATCCAGGAGGTCGAGGGTGAGGGCCTGCGCGAACCGCTCGCGGACGAACGTGGACTTGCCCGTTCCCCGAGGGCCGAGGAGAAAGAAGCTTCCCCGCGGGGGCGCGAAGAGTCGCCCTACCGATTCCATAATGCGCCTCAATACGGAATAAGCATTTCCATAATACGGTTACCGCCCGGTTAAATCAAGGCCGGATCCGGCGGAACTCGCGTCGATGCGTGGCCTTCAGGGCTCCGCCCGGGAGCGCGACCTCATGTCCTGAGCATCCTTGTTTTGGATGGCTTGCCATCCCCGTTCGCGCATTCTTGGGGATGGCGCTTCGGAGGGCAGGTCCGTAATGCAGCCGGCTCTTCTTCGCGCGATTGTGGATTGTGCCGCGGAGGGCATCCTCCGCGCCCGAACGGACCGTTCTTTGTCCTGGGCGCGAAGGAGGGCTTGCCTGGACGAAGCTCGCCGAGAATTAGTCCGCCTTCGCCGGTTGGGGGCATTGGCTTCGGCGAGACAGCCCTCGCTCATGCCTCGGCTTCGCCTCGGCGAGCGAAGGCTGGTGGACAGGACCGGGTTTGAACCGGTGACCCCTGCATTTTCAGTGCAGTGCTCTACCAGCTGAGCTACCTGTCCGGGCCGTGATGAGCGAGGTTAGGCCTTTCCGGCCTGACCCTAGGGCCAAGCCTTCACGCGCGTCAAGATACAGCGGGGAATCCGCATCGTCAAGCGCGGAAAAGTCCAGTGCGGCAGGAACGGCTCACGCCGACGACGGGATGGGGGAGGCGGCCCGACGAAATCCCTACTGTCCTGACAGGATCGCCCTCGCGTGGCGGGAATAGTGGCCGCGGAGGTCCTGCGCGTAGTTGGCGAGGATCGCCGCCCCCGCCCCTCCGGAGTCTCCGCACCGGTACAGGGCCCGCGCGATGTGCAGTTCCCGGAGCGAATTGTTCCGCGGGACGGTCTCGGTCGCGCCGGTCCCGTACCGCATCCGCGCCTCCGCCATCGACGTGACGTGGTGGCCGGTCATGTTCGGGAGCTCCAGGAGGTCCGCCAGCGGCCCGGCCGCCGACGGGTCGCCGAGCGCCTCGATCGCCATGGCCACGGCCCGGTGGTGCGAGAACGCGTCCGCGGCATCCAGGAGCGCGAGCTTGGCCAGGATCGGCCCGAGGGCCGTCCCGGACGCCCTTGTCCGCCCCAGGGCGATGACGTAGCTGTCGAGCCCGCTGATGCTGGGCCCGTACTGCCCCATGCCCGTGAAGTTCCACCCGGCGTCCCACGCGGGATAGCTCGCGACCTTCGCCGCCAACGTCGCCGCGCCCGTCGCGTCGCCGAGCATCCCGAGGATGTGGGCCGCGACGAGCTTCCCGTCCGGGTGCGTCCCGGCGTCGTCGTGCTTCGCCCGGAGCATCGGGATCGCCGTCGCGGTGTCCGTGAGGACCACCGCCAGCGCCGCCGCCGGGTCCATGGTCCCCGAGCCCGGCGCCGCGAAGCGGACGGCGTCCGCGATCACGAAGCCGGCGCCGTCGGCGGCCCCGAGGACGAGCGAGCCCGACGTCCCCGCCGCGAAGCCCCAGGTCCCCAGCAGGTTCCACGTCCCGCCGTTCGCCGTCTGGTTGACCGCGAGGTTCGCCGCGCCGCCGTTGTAATTCACCGTCACCGGCACCGCCGTCTCCCGGTTCGCGTTGGCGGTCCACCTCAGGTAGACCTCGTACGTCCCGGCCGCCGGCAGGTCGGGGGTGAAGGTCGCGGTGCTCGCGGGATCCTCGTTGTTGTGCTTGTACCCGGTGCCGTAGTAGCCGGCGGCCGCGACGCTGGTGATCCAGGTGCCCGTGTACGTGGCCGCCGCGTCCGCGTCGTCGACGATGACCCCCGGGCTCGCCGTGAGCGAGTCCACGGCCTCCTGGATCTGCGCCGCCGAGTAGGGGTACGAATCGACGTCGGTGAGGACGCGGGACGGGAGGTTGCCCTTCGCCACCAGAGCCCCCTGGAGCGCCTTGACGTCGATGCCGCGCGGTTCGATCCCGCCGGCCGCCGCCGTCGCCGCGGCGAGCCCTGCCGCGTAGCCCTGGTTCTGGACGTCGGGCTGCATCCGGATCACGGGCATCGCGTCGCGGTGCGCGCTGATGCCGAGGCCGGTCACGACGATCCCGTCGAGCCCCGCGGGGAGGAGGCAGCGCCAGGGGACGTCGACGTAGACCCCCGCGCTGTCCGGCGGGGAGACGAGGAAGTACGGGTGCACGGTGAACCCGTGGCTGTCGAAGTTGCTGTAGGAGTAGACGACCGTGTCCGGGTATCTCCGCCCGTTGACGATGTCCATCGGCGTCATCGTGAAGTCGCCCACGATCCGCCGCCGCTCGCGCGTGTCGGTGATCTGGGCGAGGTCGTAGGAGCCCGTGAACTTCTCCCGGGCCCAGAAGAAGACGTGCCACAGGTCCGTGATGTCCGTGTCGTCGATGAAGGTGTAGTCGGTGTTCGTGTAGCTGGCGCCGAGGGCGATCGGGGGCAGGCCCGCGCCCTGGACGCCCGCGTGCTCGCCGCCCGTGGTCTCGCACGCCGCGCCGGCGGCGGCCGCGACGTCGGCGTTGCCCGTCGAGTCGACCACGACCTTCGCGAGCACGACGCCGCGCCCCTGCGGGGTCGCGACCACGACGCCCCGAACGTCCGCGTCCCGGACGAACGCCCCGCAGCCGAGCGCCCCGAACCAGATCTCGGTCCCGGCGGCGCGGTTCATCTGTCGGTGGCACTCGGACTTCCCGACCACGTGGACCGCGGCGCCCATCGCGGCCAACGCCTGGTCGTGTTCCTGGGTGAATCCCTGGCGGTAGCCGTAGTAGTACGAGCCGATCAGCCCGAGCGTCGAGATGCCGCCCATGCCGTGGAGATACTCGACGACGAGCGTGCTCGCGCCCGCGCGGCCCGCGCCGATCCCCGCCGGGGCGCCGCCCGTGCCGGCGCCGATCACGACGACGTCGAACTCCCCGATCACGGGGAGCCCCCGCGCCTCGGCCGGAAGGGAAGGGGTCCCCGGGTCCGTGGGGCGGAAGCCCGCGAGGGCCTCCTTCGAGTCGCCGAACCGGGCGGGGTAGACCGTCCCGCCGGGGAGCCTCACGCCCGAGAGCGCCGGGATGCCGGCCGCCTCGCTGGCCGCGGCGGCGCCGACGCGCGTTCCGACATCGATGATCTCGATCGGCCTCAGCATCGACGCGGCGGCGGGGCGTGAGACGTTCGCGCACCCGCCCACGACGTGGAGCCGGTCCACGCCGGCGGGGCGGAACGCGTCGAGGTCCACGCCGGCCGCGCCCGGCCACGGGCCGGCGACCGCGGCGCGCGCGGCCATAGGATCGGGCGGGACCTGGAAGAGCGTGTCGGAGTCGTCCGCCTGGCCGGCGTCCCACGTCATGTCGCGCGCGGCCTGCTCGGCGAGGGCGAACGACCTCCACGAGCTGTCGGCCATGGGGATCGTGAGCGCGTATCGGTAGACGGGCCGGGTCTCGATCTGGAACGGCATCGTCTCCGAGGCTATCCCCGGGCCCGAACGGACGGCGCCGCCGATGACGATCCGCGTGAACGTCTGCGGCACCGCCGGGTACGCCGCGAAGGACGCCCCGGCCATCCGCGCCACCCAGGCGCGGTCGGTCGCGTCCACGATCACCTTCGCCTGGATGGCCTGCCGCCCCGTGCGGTTCGCCAGGACGACGCCGGCAAGCTGTCCGCCGCCGTCGCGAAGGACTTCCGCGACATAGCTTCCGGTGAGGAACGGCACGCCCGCGTTCTCGATCGCCAGGTCAAGAGTGCGCTTGAGGTGCAGTGGTTTGGCGGGCGAGGCGGAAAAGAGCTGGGTCGCGAGCGGGGAGACGGGCGTTTCGCCGGCCTCGAGCCACGTGAGGAGCGGACCGCACAGGTCCTCGCCGAGATACGGGCGGGGGGCCGCCAGGAAGACAGACGCCCCCGCGTTCTTCGCGGCGACGGCGGCGGCCACCGCGCCGGTGGAACCGCCGACGACCACGACGTCCACGGTCCGCGAGAGGGGGATCGCCCTCGCCGTCTCCTCCACCACCCGCGCCGCCGGATCGTACGCGACGACCTCCTCGGTCCACGAGACCGTGCGCGAGTCGTCGTACTGCACGGTGATCGTGATCGTGTGCCGTCCCGGGACCGCATAGGAGTTGGAAACCTGGCCGGTGGGGGACGAGATGTCGGTAGATCCGTCGCCCCAGTCCCAGGTGATCTGAGAGATCGAGAGCCCGGGCGGCGGCGTGAGCGTGGAGCCGTTGAGGGTGACGGCCTGGGCGGCCCCGACCGGCTCGTCGGGAAGGCCGCTGACGGCCCCTCCCGGCATCGGGACCGGGGGCGCCCCGTCATCGCCGCCCTTTCTGCAGACGATCAGGAAGAGCAGAAGCGCGCCCACCCCGCAGAACGCCAGGGCTCTCGCCGACGCCATCATCCCTCGCCTCCTACTTCCCGGGGGCCTTGCCCGGATCGACGCTGGCCACGTCCAGCGGCCGCGTGGCGCGCCGCAGGAAGAGGATCGCCCAGCAGGTGTCCCACAGGGGCCGGTTGCTCTTGTGGTCCGCGAACCAGGAGCCGTCCGCCCGCTGGGCCTCCAGGAGGAAGGCCGCCCCCTCGGCGTACCAGCGGCGGGCGCCGAAGGCCTCCGTGCCGCAGAGGGTCCCGGCCCGCTCCAGGGCGTAGAGGTAGTAGTAGAGCATGCAGTCGGTGTCGTCCTCCCGGTCCTTGAAGGAGCCGGGATTGACCTTCACGGTGAAGTTGCGCGCGATCCACCGGATCCCCTCCTGGATGTCCCGGTCGCGCTTCCAACTGCGGGCCTTCTCCCCGTCGCGGACGTAGTCGTAGATGGCCAGGCTTCCCACGGCGCCGGCGGTGATCGACCCGTACGGCTTGTGGCCGTTTCCTTCGGCCTCGTAGCACCAGCCGGCCTCCCCGTAGCCGCCCACCTCCTTCGCGATCTTGCCCTGCCGCCACGCGCGCTCGGCGCGATCGAGGACCTCCCGGGGGAAGACGAGGCCCGCGTCGTGGCAGGCGCGGATCCCCAGCGCGGCGTACTGGGTGTTCGAGTTGTCGCCCGAGGCCGGGCCGTCCTTCTGCTTCCGGATCGGGATCGTCTGCCGGACGGCCGGCTTGGCGCGCGGCCCGGTGCCGTAGTCCTTGATCCCCGCCTTGCGCGGGCCGGTGGCCACGTCCGCCCTCGGGGAGCCCGTGAAGTCGGGGTAGACGGTGGGCTCCCCGTACCCCCACTGGCCGTTCCGGCACTGGTTGTCCGCCAGGAACTGCGCGCAGCGGGCCAGGAGCGGCTGGTATTTCGCGCGATCGAGCTCCTCGAGGATCATCGCCAGGAGCGAGACGTTGTACGTCTTCTGGAGCGGCGCCGCGGCCACCTCCTTCAGGAGCGACTGGAACTTGTCGTCCTCGGCGGGCACGCCGGCGTGGAGGAGCGTCCACAGGACGAGCTCCTCCGATTTCTCCGAGACCCCCGCCTTCTGGAGATACTCGGTCCCTTTGCGGACCGCGGCGTCGACGGCCGCCTGATCGGGCTCGCCCGGCTTGGCCTGGGGCAGGGGCAGGGCCGCGAGGGGACCTCCCCGGGCGGCCACCACGGCGTACGTCTGGGCGCCCAGCTCCACCGAGGCGGCGTCTCCGGGCCGCGCCACGCGCACCCGGCCCTGGCGCACCTCGATCCGTGTGGAGTCGCCGGCGCACGAGACCTGGAAGAAGGCGGCCGGGACGTCGACGTTCGCATGGGGCGTCCGCACCCGGAGGGGCGCCCCGGACTTCTGCGGGGCGATCCGTGCCGTCAAGGTCCCCCG
>CAYNDR010000272.1:6372-8892 GCA_964395295.1 uncultured Planctomycetales bacterium | reverse complement strand
ACCGGTGACGGGATTCACCGGCTCCGACGTGGCGCTCTCGGGCACGGCGGGGGCCACCACCGCCACGGTGACGGGCGGGCCCCAGGCCTATTCCGTGTCCGTCACCGGCATGACGGGACAAGGGACCGTGGCCGTGACGATCGGGGCGGGAGCCGCCACGGACGGCGGCGGGAGCGGAAACGTGGCCTCGACCAGCACGGACAACGTAGTGGCCTATGACGCCACGGCGCCGAGCCTCTCGAGGGTCACCTCGACCTCCTCCGACGGCACTTACCGTATAGGAGCGGCGATCGAGGTGGTCGTGGAGTTCACGGAGCCGGTGACCCTGACGGGGGGGAACCTCCAGCTTACGCTTGACACCGGGGCCGTGGTCCTCATCGCCCCGTTCGGGCCGGCCTCTTCAGCCGGCGGGACATACACGGTCAGGCCACAGGACGCCTCGGGAGACCTCACTGTTCTGGGGCCTCTGACTCTGGGCGGCGGGACGCTCCAAGACGCCCTGGGGAACGACGCGGTCCTTCCAATCCCGGCAGGCCAGAATCTGGCCGACACGAAGGACATCGTCATCGACGGCGCCCCGCTCTACATAAAGAAGAAGTGCGGATCGCTCGGGCTGGATCTGCTCTTCCCGGTCGCCCTTATCCTGCTTTGGCGTGGAAGGCGCATTTATCCTTGCCCTTGGCGGACGACTCAAGCATGACACGGCACCAATCGCGCCCGTGGACGCCCACCCCCTCATTTGGAAGGGGCGGGCGCCGCCATCATTCCGGCAGGAGGATGTACGGGACCTGCGGCCGCAGCTTCGGCGCGATCGAGCCGCCGATCACCTTCAGCCGGACAGGTTCGCCGCGGCCCCGCGACGTGAGGGGATGGAGCGTCACCGCGGACCGCGTCGACCATTCCATCGGCAGCTTCCACGCACGCTCGGTACCGTTCCAGCTGAAGAAGAATATCTTCGTGCGCCCGCTCCAGGTGTCCGGCCACATACGGTCGTAGTCGTCCGCAAAGACCACGTCGCCGTTGCCGATGCGCAGGCCGGACCCGAGGTACGGCGTCGTCCACAGCGCCTCAGTGCCGTCGCTCCACCGGGCGTAGAGAGGCCCGGCATCGATGGCCATCTCGTGCTCGCCCGCGGCCAGCCGGAGGTCCTCGAAGGCGGCCTCCCCCTTCTCGAAGGCCACCCCGAGCGCGGTCCCGTGGAGCTTGCGGTCGACGTACAGGTTCAGGGCGCCACGATCGCGGTTCGGAAAGCCGAGGACGCTGACCCGGAAGATCCCGTCCTTCGGCGCGCGGAAGCGCGCGACGAGCGGCTGCTCCAGCATGACCCGGCCGTCCCGGCGCGCACGCTCGACGTACCCCCGGTCGTACGCCGCGGCCATCGCGTCGGCCACCGGTATGGACATCTTCGCGCCGTCCGGTCCGGCCACGACGATCTCCTTGAGGTGCAGTACCCCGACCTTTCGGAACGTCGCGGCGCGGACGTTGCCCTTGCCGATATGGTACAGCTCCTGGATCGCCGTCAGGTAGAAATTGCCCAGGAGGTCGGCCCAGTCGCCGCGAAACGGGTCCGAGGTGCCGGGGATGTCGTACTCGCGGCCGATCGAATCGCCGAAGGCGAAGGCGATGTGGCTGGTCCCCAAACCGGCGACGCGCCTGGGCGACGCCCGCCCCGCGGCCAGCGCCGCCTCGTGCTCGCGCACCCCCCGCCGGCCTTCCGGCCGCAGGGCGACGGGCGAGACGTTGAATGCGCCCATGTTCCCGGCGACGTGCTGCCAGGCCAGCGCCGACACAGCCTGTTTGTAGCCCCCGTCGATGACGCTGTAGTCGTCGCGCGACCATCCTTGGCCGTGCAGCCAGACGTAGGTGGCCCGTGCGCCCAGCATGTCCCGGATGCCCTCGGTGGCCACGTCGGTGCCTTTCGCGCGCAGGTGGTCGGCAATGGCGAGGACGCCCTCGAGCTGCGTGCGCTCGCTGCCGCCGAGCGGGCCATCCGGGAATCCGGTGCTGAAGTTTCCGCCCGACAGGTTGAGCACATCGAGGTAGAGGATCGGCGGGGGGTACGGCAGGCGGGCGTAGAAGGAGTCGATCATGTCGCGGGCCAGACCGCTGTCCCAGAAGCGCTTGTAATTCACGAGCGCGAAGATGGCGACCGGATCCCGGCCCTCCGGGTCGGCCGGTGGCGGGATCTGGCGAGGGACGTAGGGCTCCCGGTCGCGGGCCCGAGTGGCTGGATTGACATCTCGCCGGTAGATGGACTTCGTCTCGACCAGTTTCCCGAAGAACGCTCGCGATTCGGGGTAGTCTCGGAGCCCGACGTTGACGTCCGTCAGGTTGAGGTGGAACGACAGGGCCACGTTCGCCCGTTCCCTCATCCGTTTCATGGAGGCATTCAGCGCGTCCCAGGAGCCCGCGCGGTGCGTGACACGGCCCCAGTAGGGCCACAGGCCGTCCCAGTTCCACGCCCCCAGGTGATCGTGCCCGATCAGCCCGTTGATGATGGGAATCTGGCGCACGGTGCCA
>CAYNDR010000272.1:0-6362 GCA_964395295.1 uncultured Planctomycetales bacterium | reverse complement strand
GAAGAGGTTCCCCATCGCGGTGAGTTCTTCCTCCAGCGCCGGCAGCACGTTGGCCTCGTCCGGCGTGGAGATGCGGTAGACGAAGCTGCCGCGCGACCAGGCCGGCGCCTTGCTGGCCGAGGCGCCGGACTTCGTTGCCAGCGCTTCGATCCGCTTCGCGAGATCGTCGCAGGAAGCGACCCGAGTCCCGCCCGGCAGCAGGGCTGGCGCCAGGGCCAAGGCAAGGCTTAGGATTTTCATCGTGGCTTCCACCGGAACATCACCACCTTGGACTTGTAGTCGTCCTCCAGGAACACCACGTACTCGCCGTTCGACCGCCTCGATGCGCTCACGCTCTCCACGATGTCCAGCAGGCCGATCTCCCCCAGCTCGCGCTCGGCGACGAGGTTCCCGACGGGCGAGGCGTCCGACAGGCGGTGCACCCTCACGAACGCATACTTGACCTTCTCCTCCTTCAAACCGCGCGTGTAGCCGAAGAAGAGGCAGTCCCCGGCGACGTCGAACGAGATCGGCTCGGCGGACTCGTGCCCCTGGGATCCCTTCTGGTAGGGCAGCACCACGTTCCACCGGAGCTTCCGCTTCTGCGGGTCGCTCCAGCGGTCGTAACAGCAGACCACCGGACCCATCGGCTTCCAGTGCTGGTTCTTGTCCGCGCCCCGGTTGCCGCCGAGGATCATCGCGTCGGAGGCCGCCAGGTACTTCACCCGCCTCACCTCATCGAGCTCCGCCGGCTTGGGCCAGGCGCGCGCCTTCGCGAAGTCCCACTGGGGGATCCCGCGCGCGTCCGGCGCCGCCATGGGCACGCAGCGGATCTGCCCCCCCGTGGCCTGCCAGATCGCCCCGGCGTCGTCGGGCTCGGGGAGCCCGCCCGCGTCGCCGCCCCACCCCTGGATCTCGCCCGCGTCGATCCGCCCGTTCCCGTCGGCGTCGCGCCACATCCACTCGCCCTTCGCGGGCTGGTGCGGAGGCCAGGCGCCCTTGATGACCCGCCTCGAATAGAGGCCGCAGGGGATCGCGACCTCGCCGTCGCTCTTCGGATCGAAGCGCAGGACCGCGAGGTACTCGGCCGTCATGTCCGACACGAACAGGAGCTTCGCGCCGCCCAGCCGCTTCACCCAGCAGTGGGTCGGGCCGAGGTGGACACGCGGATCGTCGGGATACTTAAAGGGATTGACCGTGTAGGCGGCGTACGCCCACTCCTGCCCCGCCGGCTTCGAGTAGTCCAGGGAGAAGCGCTCCTCCTTGGTGAAGACGTCCGTCTCCGATCCGGGATCGAGCGCCGCCAGGTCCACGAACGTCAGCCCCATCAGCCGCCACTTCAGCGCGCCCTCCGGAGAGCAGCACTCGATCACCGTGCTTCCGCCGGCCACGGAGCCGCTCGAGGCGACGTAGACGTTGCCCGCCGCGTCCGCGCCGACGCCCCGGGGCCGGTTGAACCGAAGGTCGCCGAACCTCCCCGCGACCGGGCCGGCCCAGATCCCGCCCTTCACCCCCAGAGACCCCTTGAGCGCCGGGGCCTTGGAGCTGTTCTCGTAGATCTTCACCTGCTGGTCCGGCCCCGCGTCCGCCACCAGGAGGCGATCCCGCCCGTCCACGCACAGGTCGGCCGGCTCCGCGGCGGCCTCGAAGACGATCTTCTGGGGCCGGGGGGCGCCGTCGGGGCCCAGCCGCAGGGCCGCCCACGGCTGGCCCGCCGCGGCGGGACGCTGAAGGACCCAGAGGCATCCCTCGCGGTCGAGACATATCTTGTCGGGCCGATCGACCTTCCACTCCCCGGCGGGCTGGAGCGTCTCGGCGTCGTACGCCTTGACCGCGTCGTGGAGCGGACTGCTGACATAGAGCCGCGTGTCGCTCGCGGCCGCCCCGCGCAGGGCCCCCTGTTTTCCCTGCGGGAACTCGGCCACGGCGAGGAACGAGCCCTGCAGGACGTCTCCCTCCTTGCCGTGCCCGCCGGGGAACGGCGCCGGCTTGGTGATGTCCGATTTCAGCCGCCGCGACACGCCGGACCAGCGAAGCCCCTTCGCGGGCCACGAGTCGCCCTTGAGGCCGCCGCCCTCGTTGTCCACGCCCTGGACGATGAAGAGGTGCTTCGAGTTCGCCGCGACCGCGTCGCCGCCCTCGTAGCCCCACCCGTGGGTGTGGCGGGCCACGCGGACGAGCTTCCCGTCCTTGAACTGCTGGACGTTCCCGCCCGCCTCGTCCCAGAAGATGTTGGTGAAGAGCGTCCCGTCCGCCTCCACGTGGAGGTCGGCCACGTCCTGGAGGACCCACGCGTCCTTCCCGCTGAAGGTGTTCCCCACCCAGGACACCGTGCACGGAAGGTCCTCGCCCGCCCCGGCGCCCGCCAGCGCCGCGGCCACGACCGTCACCTTCAGAATATTCATCATCACGAGATAGTACGACGGGACGGGGCGCGCCGTGTCGGGGGTTGTTCTCCGCCCTTCCCAGGATGATTTCAGTCCCCGGGACTCTTCCCTCCCACGCCGGGTGATGGGTATACTGACGCCATCATCGGATCTCATGTATCCCAAGAAACACGGGGCCCGTTAACCGGTGGCTCCCCACAACGGAATGAATCAGGCCGCCGTTGAACCGGAGGAAAGCATGACCAACCCTGTTTTCCTGAGAAGGGTGGTCCTCAACAACTACAAGAGCATCAAGGAGTGTTCGGTCAAACTCGGCCCGCTGACTTTCCTGGTCGGCCAGAACGGGGCGGGGAAAAGCAACTTCCTGGAAGCGGTCCGACTGGTTTCCGAGTCCCTGAACACCTCCCTCGAACACGCCCTGAGAGACCGGGGGGGCATCAACGAAGTCCGCCGCCGGTCCTCCGGACATCCGACCCATTTCGGCATCCGGCTCGACTGGGTGCTCCCCAATGGAACCGAGGGAATCTATGCGTTCCGTGTGGGCGCGAAGAAAAAAGGAGGATTCGAGGTCCAGCAGGAGGAATGCCGGGTCTTCGAAAACGGCCTGTCCGGAGAGAACTACTACAGGACCGAAAGGGGAAACGTCAGGAAATCGAACCTCAAGGTCGTTCCGCCGGCGTCAAGCGACCGGCTCTATCTCGTCTCTGCCGCGGGATTGCCGCCGTTTCGCCCCCTCTACGAAGCCCTCTCCCATATGGGATTCTACAACTTGAATCCCGATGAAATCCGCGATCTCCAACCGCCGGACCCCGGCGAAATCCTGACACGAGACGGACGCAACCTCGCCAGCGTCCTGGGAGTCCTGGAGAAAGGGAATGAAGGCGCCCACCGTCAGATTATCTCCTTTCTTTCCAAGGTCGTCCCCGGGATCCAGGACGTCGTCGTCAAGCACGTCAGCAAGAAGGAGACGCTGGAATTCCGTCAGCGCGTCGGGGCCGCCAAGGCCCCCTGGCGCTTCATGGCCGAGAACATGTCGGACGGAACGCTCCGCGCTCTCGGCGTCCTGACCGCTCTCTTCCAGTCGGCGAACGGCGCCGACAAGAGAACCCCTTTCGTCGGCATCGAGGAACCCGAGGCGGCGGTGCATCCCGGGGCCGCGGGCGTCCTGCGGGACGGGCTTCGCGCCGCCTCGCAGACGACCCAGATCGCCGTGACCAGCCACAGCCCCGACCTCCTGGACGACAAGGATATCTCCGACGAGAACATCCGGGCAGTGGTGAACCGGAACGGCGAAACCAGGATCGGCCCCCTGGACAGCGCCGGAAGGACCTCCATTCGCGATCGCCTCTACACGGCCGGCGAGCTCCTTCGCCTGAACCAGCTTGAGCCGGATCCGGCCGCCGTGGAGGGCGTCCCCCCTCAACAGCTTGAGCTCTTCGCGGAATACCGGCCATGACCGAGGTCCGGATCGCCGCGATCGTCGAGGGTCACGGCGAGTGCGAAGCCGTGCCGATCCTCGTCCGGCGCATCGCCCTTGAGATCGATCCGGGTTTCGTTCCCCGGGTCCTGCCTCCCCTGCGCGTCCCGGCCTCGCGGCTCGTCAAGGCGGGCGAATTGGAGCGTTCCGTCGAACTCGCCGCCCGCAAACTTCAAGGGCAAGGCGGGATTATGATCATCGTCGATTGCGACTGGCGGGGAGGGTGCCCGGCGCGGGATGGGCCCTCTCTCCTGGCACGGGCACGAAAGGTCCGGCCCGGCACGCCCGTTGCCGTGATCCTCGCCAAGCAGGAATACGAAGCCTGGTTCCTCGCGGCGGCGGAATCCCTGCGAGGGAGACGAGGCCTCTCAAGAACTCTCACAAGTCCGCCCGATCCCGAGTCCATCCGCGGCGCGAAGGGATGGCTGTCGCGCATGATGCCGGGAGGCGCCGGGTACTCGGAGACCGACGACCAGCCCGCCTTGACCGCCATCTTCGACATGTCGATGGCCCGCCGGGCCGATTCCTTCGACAAATGCTATCGAGAGGCGAAGCGCCTCCTCGAGGGGCTTCGTCGGTCCCGCACTGCGGCCAAGTAGAATCAGCCGAGATCCTCGCGACGTCCATCCACCCCCCGGCCGGCGTAATATAGCTGGATGTTCCTCGACCGGAGCGGGAGCGTGCCCATGCGGACCCTCGGCGTCCTGATCCTCCTCGCCGGCGCGGCATCCCCCGCGGCCGCCCAGCAGGTCCCCCCGCCCCCTTCCCCCGAGACGGTCCTGGCCAAACTCGAGAAGGCCCATCCGCGCCTCATCCTCAGGGAGAAGGACCTCGCGGCGCTCAGGCTCGTCATCGACGGCGACGCCCTCGCCAGGTCCCTCCAGCAGTCGGTCCTCCGCGGCGCGGACGCGATGGTCGGGAAAGGCGCCGTCCAGTACGAGAAGATCGGCCCGCGCCTCCTCCAGGTGAGCCGCGACTGCATGCACCGCGTCTACACCCTCGCGCTCGCCTGGCGCCTCACCGGGAAGCCCGCCTACCTCAAGAAGGCGGAGGAGGAACTGCACGCCGCCTGCTCGTTCAAGGACTGGAACCCGTCCCACTTCCTCGACACCGCCGAGATGTCCCACGCCGTGGGGATCGGCTACGACTGGCTCTTCCACGCCCTCTCCCCCGAGTCGCGGGAGAAGATCAGGGACGGCCTCATCCGGCTGGGCCTCAAGCCGGGGATGGACTGCTACGGCGCGAAGAAAGCCTGGTGGGTGACGAGCGAGTACAACTGGAACCTCGTCTGCAACAGCGGCCTCGTCGTCGGGGCGCTCGCGATCGCCGAGACCGATCCCGAGTACGCGCGGGCCATCGTCCCGGCCGCCGCGGCCTCGATGCCCAAGGCGTTCGGCCTGTACGAGCCGGACGGCGCCTACGCGGAGGGCCCCGGCTACTGGAACTACGCCACGAGCTACGCCGTCTTCGGCCTGGCGGCGATGCAGTCGGCGCTCGGCACCGACTTCGGGCTCTCCAACGTCAAGGGCCTCGAACAGGCCGCGTACTTCCCCCTCCACGGCAGCGGCGCCACCGACATCTATTTCAACTACGCGGACGCGGGGGAAGGCACGCGCCGGAACATCCCCAGCTTCTTCTGGCTCTCGCGCCGGTACGGCAACCCCCTCTTCGCCGAGGCCGAGCGCGAGGCGATCAAGGCGCGCGGGGGCGGCGATCCCCTGGACCTCGTCTGGTACGTCCCCCCCGACGGCCGGCCCGTCCCGCCGCTGGAGCTCGACAAGCACTTCCGCGGGCGCGTCGAGGTGGCCACGTTCCGCAGTGCCTGGAAGGACCCCAACGCGCTCTACGTCGGCGTCAAGGCCGGCTTCAACCAGGTGAACCACGGCAACCTGGACCTGGGGACGTTCGTGATGGACGCGCTGGGCGTCCGCTGGGCGCGCGACCTCGGCGGCGACAACTACAACCTCCCCGGCTACTGGGACGGCAAGCCCAAGGGCAAGCGGTGGACCTACTACCGCCTGGGATCGCACAGCCACAACGTCGTGACGCTCAACGGCCAGAACCAGGACGCCCTCGCGGAGTCGAAGTTCCTCAAGTTCGCCCCCGGGCTGGCGACCGTGGACTTGACGGCGGCCTACAAGCCGCACGCGAGGGCGGCCCTGCGGGGGATCCAGCTCCTGGACAACCGCCGCCGCGTCCTGGTGCAGGACGACTTCCTCCTCGACGCCCCGTGCGAAGTCGTCTGGGGGATGACCACCGAGGCCGAGATCGCCTGCGACGGGGCGCGGGCGCTGCTGACGCAGAAGGGCAAGCAGATCGCGGCGCGGATCGTCTCGCCGCCGGGCGCGTTCTTCGAGACCGAGTCGGCGGAGCGCGCGGCGCCGGAGAACGCCAACAAGGGGATGCGGCGGCTCCTCGTGCGGCTGAAGGACCAGCGGGGGGAGGCGCGGGTGGCGGTCCTCCTCTGCCCCGCCTGCAAGAACTCGTTCAAGCCAGAAGACCCCGTCGCCCAGGAGGAA
>CAYNDR010000271.1:0-8894 GCA_964395295.1 uncultured Planctomycetales bacterium | reverse complement strand
GTGCGGGCCCGACGCGCCCCGCCGCGGCGGCGATCCCGCGGAGGACGAGCGCCTCCGGGAGGAGCTCCTGGCCAGCCCCAAGGACGACGCCGAGCTGGCCATGATCGTGGACCTCGAGCGCAACGACCTGGGCCGCGTGTGCGAGTACGGCACGGTGCGGGTCACGGCCCCCAAGGTCCTCGAGAGCCACCCCACGGTCCACCACCTCGTGGCCACGGTCGAGGGCCGGCTTCGCCGCGGCCTGGGCCCCGTGGACGTCCTGCGGGCCGCGTTCCCCGGCGGCTCCGTCACGGGCGCCCCCAAGATCCGCGCCATGGAGATCATCGACGAGTTGGAGCCCACGCGGCGGGCCTTCTACACCTGGGCGATCGGCCACATCGGCCTGGACGGGTCGATGGACCTCTCCGTGGCCATCCGCGTGATCATGGCCGACGGGCCCCACTGTTTCTTCCAGGCGGGCGGCGGGATCGTGGCGGACTCCGATCCCGCCGCGGAATACGAGGAGACGCTGGCCAAGGCGGCCGCCCTCGCGCGCGCCCTGGGGGTTTCCCTCCAATGACCTGGGTCTGGCTGAACGGAAAGATCCTGCCGGAGGAGCGGGCCCTCGTCCCCGCCACCGACCCGGCCTTCCTCTGCGGGCACGGCGTCTTCGAGGCCGTGCGCGGCTACGACGGCGTCCCGTTCCGGCTCCGGGACCACCTGGAGCGGATGCGCCTCTCCGCCCGGCGGTTCGGCGTTCCCTTCAAGTCGCCCGACCTGGAGCCGGTGGTGCGCGAGCTCTCGCGCCGCAACGGCGCCCCGGACGCCTACGTCCGCCTCACCCTCTCCGCGGGGGGGAACCTCCTCGTCCTCGTCCGTCCGCGCCGCGCGCTCCCGGCCGCCTGGTACGAACGCGGGGCCAGGCTCCTCGTGGCCCCCTGGCGGCGCGATCCGCGCGCCCCCCTCGTGGGCCACAAGACCCTCAACTACCTCGAGAACGTCCTCTCCCACGAGAAGGCCCTCCGACGGGGCTGCGCCGACATGCTCTACGTGGGCCCGCGCGACGAGATCCTCGAGGGGTGCGTGAGCAACATCTTCTTCGTCTTCGGCGGGAAGATCGTGACGCCCCCGCTGGGGCGGAACATCCTGCCGGGGGTCACGCGGAAGGTCGTGATGGAGGTCGCCCGCGTCCGCGAGCGGATCGTGCGCCGCGAGGAGATGCGGGAGGCGGACGAGGCCTTCCTCACGAACGCGCTCATCGAGGTCCTGCCGGTCGGGAAGCCGGGGCCGGTGACGTGCGGGATCGCGGAGGCATACCGCGCCGAAGTGTCGGCGTTCCTGCGGCGCGGCTAACGCCGCCGGCGGCGGAGGTCCTGCGGCGGGCGCTCCGCCAGCTCCACCTTGAAGACCTTCTCCTTCCGGTCCCGGAGCGCCTTCACCTCGACCTGGGCGCCGGGCGTGGCCTCGGCCACCCTGAAGAACATGTCGCCCTGGTTCCTCACGGGCTTCCCGTTGAACTCGACGATCACGTCCCCCCGGCGCACCCCCGCCTTCTCCGCGGGACTCCTGGCCGAGACGTCCACGATGAAGACCCCCTTCGGCTCCTTGAGGCCCACGTCCTCCAGGAGGTCCTTCACCGAGCGGATGCCGTCGTTCTGGAGCTCCGCCACCAGGGCCTCGTTGAAGTCGCTCGGCACGATGCCCAGGAAGCCCCGCTTCACGCGGCCGTCCTTGAGCAGGCGGTCGACGACCCAGCGGACGAGGTTCGAGCTGATCGCCAGCCCGATCCCCTCGCTCGTCCGCGTGCCCGACACGATCGCCGTGTTGACGCCGATGAGCTCGCCCCTCGCGTTCACCAGCGCCCCGCCGGAGTTGCCGGGGTTGATCGCCGCGTCGGTCTGGATGAAGTCCTGGTACGGCAGGGCCAGCACGGCGCGGCGGTGCTTGGCGCTCACGATCCCGGCCGTCACCGTGTGGTTGTAGCCGAAGGGGCTCCCGATCGCCAGGCACCAGTCCCCCACCTGCACCTCGTCCGAGTCGCCGAAGGAGGCCGGCGCGAGCTTCACCTCGCCGGGGACGTCGATCTTGAGGAGCGCGAGGTCCGTCTCGGAGTCCGTCCCCACGACCCCGGCGGCGAACTCCCGGCCGTCCACGAACCGGACCCGTAGCGTGCGCGCGCCCTCCGCCACGTGGTTGTTGGTGAGGATGTGCCCCTTGTCGCTCACGATCACGCCCGAGCCCACGTTCTCCTGCTGGATCCAGAAGTCGGCCGCCTCGCCGGTCCTCGTGGTGATGTGGACCACGGAGGGCATGGCGAACCGCGCCGCGGCCCGGAACGACTCCTGGATCGACGCCAGCCCGGGAGGCGCGGGGGGAGGCGCGGCGAGGGCCGCCGCCATGGACGCCTCCGGCCGCGAGTCGAGGAACCGCCCCAGCGCCACGCCGCCGGCCACGCCGACCGCCAGGCACAGCCCCGTGAGGACCGCCCGCGCGCCGCCGCTCATCGCTTCACTCGTCCTTCTTCTCCGCCTTCGCCTTCAGGGTCTCGCGCTTCCCGCCGCGGACGACCTCCAGGTCGAACTCCTTCTTCCCCAGCGCCTCCTGCACGTCCTTCCGGAACTGCCACTTGTCCGCGGCGGCCTTTCCGTCCACCTTCAGGATGATATCATGTTTCCTGAGCCCCGTCTTCTCGGCGACCGAGCCCGGCTTCACCTCCTCCACCACGACCCCTTCGCCCTCCTTGAGCGAGAGCTGGTCGCGGAGCGTCTCCGGGACGGCGCCGACCCGGATCCCGAACTCGCGGCCTCCGGGCGGGGGCGCGGGCACGTTGTCCGGCGCGGGCGGGGGGCCGGGCTCCTGGCCGGGCCGGCGGAAGAGGCGGCGGAGGTCGTCGAACTGCTTCCTCTGCTCCTCCATCCACTTCTGCCAGTCCTCGTCGAAGGGGTCCCGGAAATCGGGGACGTCCGGGATGAACCGCCGGTTCTTCTTGAAGTCCTCCCACCACTTGTCGAACTCCTCGGGCGCCAGGACCCGCGGGCCGCCCAGGTAGCGCTCCAGGGAGTGCCTCCGCACCGCGTCCGGGTGGCTCTTGCGGAACTCCTCCACGCTGTCGGCCTTGAACGTCTTCTGCTCCTTCCCCTCCTCCTTGACGGTCAGCTCGACCTTGCCGTCGGTTTCCACCCGGAGGGTGATCCCCTTCGAGGCGTCGTAGACGAAGAGCTTCGCCTTCTCAAGGTCGACCTTCTTCTCCCTGTCCTGCTTGTCCTGAGCGAGGGCCGCGAGGCCCGAGCCGAAGGAGGGCGCGAGGAGCGGAAGGAGGAACAGCAGGGCCTTCATGGCAACCTCCTATCTCTGCGGATCGATCTCGATCTGGATCTCGACCTCCCTCCGCTCCCCGTGGCGGAGGACCGCCGCCCGCGCCTTCGCGGGCTGTTCGTACGAGGCGACCTTGCGCTTGAGGGCGTCGATGTCCCTGACGGGCTCGCCGTCGAACTCGACGAGGATGTCCCGCGACAGGAGCCGCGCCTTGCGGGCGGGGCTGTCCGGCTCCACCCGCACGATCTCGGCCCCCACGCCCTCCGGCAGGCCCAGCTGGGCGCGCACGGCCTCGTCGGGCGGCCGGACGGTGACGCCCAGCCATCCCCGGACCATCCGGCGGTGCTTGATGATGCGGTCGGCGGCGAACCGGATCCCCTCGGCGGGCGTGGCGAAGCTGATCGGGGAGGCGCCCGCGGGCTGGAGCGACGGGATGTCCTTCCCGAAGAGCTGGAGCAGGCCCAGCGCGCCGTCCTTCCCGGCCGGCTCGGCGGGGCAGACGGAGTGGATCATCCCGACGAGCCTGCCGGAGGAGTCGGCCACGATCCCGCCGCAGTCGCCGGGGTGGATCGCGGCGGACATCTGGACCATGTCCTCGTACTTGCGGCCGGCCACGAGGACCGACCGCCCCGTGCCGCCCACGGTCCCCACCGAGACGCTCGACTTCATCCCGTAGGCGTTGCCCACGGCCACGATCCACGCGCCGGGCCGGCACGGGGCCCCGGCGAAGAGGGCGGGCCTGAGGTCCTCGGCCTGGACCTTGAGCACCGCGACGCCGGACCGGCGGTCCGAGGCCACGTGGCGCGCCGGGAAGGCGCGATCGCCCGCGACCACCCGGATCTCCGCGGCCGCCTCCACGCCGCCGGCGTCCGTGACCACGTAGCCGTCCTTCGAGTAGACGACGCCGGAGAAGCGGAGCGGCTCGCGCGCGGCCCCGGGGGCCTCGAACGCGGCCGTGACCTGCACCAGCCAGGGGCGCACCTTCTGGACGATGGACGTGACCTCGCGCTCCATCTTCTGGAGGGTGGACTCCTCCTGCCCCCGGGGCGCGGCGAGGGACATCAGGCTGACCAGAAAGACCGTCATGGCACGGCCGGCGGCCTCAGAACTCCCTCTCGCCCGGGGGCGGGAAGGACTCCACCCGCGGCAGGTAGTGGCGGACGTCCGGCGCCGCCTCGGGGGCGAGGGACCTCGGCTTCGTCTCGACGGGGAGGCGCAGGGGCATCGCGCCGGCGGCGGGGGCGGCGGGGACGACTCCGCCCTGGCCGGGGTCGACCGTCGCCACGGCGGCGGGGGTGGCCGGGGGCGCGGGGGCCCCGCGGCGCGCCGCGTGGGCCGCGAGCCCGATCGTGACGCCCAGCAGGAGGACCGCCGCGAGGCGGAGCGCCAGGCCGGGCGAGCGCCGGACGGGGAGTTCCGCCCCGGTCCCCCGCCGGAGGGCCTGCCAGACGCCCGGGGGAGGCTCGTCCTCGCGGAGGTCGGCCAGCCGGGCGCGGGCCTCCCGGTAGAGGTCGAGCTCGCGGCCGCAGTCGGCGCAACAGGAGAGGTGCGCCTCGGCCGCCACGCGCTCCCCGGGGTCCAGTTCACCGCCGGCGTAGAGCGCCAGGAGTTCGCGGATCTCTTCGCAGTCCATGGCCTTCAATGGGTAATACGCCCGGCGGGGGTGCCGTGTTAGAAGGCGGCGGAGGCGTCCGCGTCGTCGGCCGACCCGGCGCGGCGGCCCTCCCAGAGGGCGCGGAAGAGGCGCCGGGCGCGGTGGAGGCGCCAGCGGACGGTGGCGTTGGTGCAGTCCACGATCTCGGCGATCTCCTGGCAGGAGAAGCCCTGGATGTCGCGGAGGGCGAGGACGGCCTTGTACTTGGGCGGCAGGCGGTCGAGGGCCCCGTGGACCCTGCGGCGGAGGTCGGCCTTTTCTTCCGATTCGGCGGGGGGGAGTTGAGGGTCGGGGAGGCCTCCGAGTCCCTCGATGCCCACGGTCTTCGCGTGGGACAGCTTGCGCATCCGGTCGATGGAGAGGTTGACGACGATCTGGTAGAGCCAGGTGTAGAAGTTCTTCCGGATGTCGAACCGGGCCACGTTGCGGAAGACGCGGATGAAGGCCTCCTGGGAGATCTCGCGCGCGGTCTCGTAGTTCCCCAGCATGTGGAAGGCGATCCAGTAGGTGCGGCGCTGGTAGCGCTCCACGAGGTCGCGGAACGCCTCGCCGTCCCCCTGCTGGCAACGGCGCAGGAGCGCCACCTCGCCGGCATCGGGCATACGCGCGGGTCTCCCAAGGGTTGCGGCCGCCGTCATTATAGACGTCCCCGGGGGGCAAAGGATCACGGAATCTTCATAACTTAGTAACCGGGGGTGCCGCGGAAGTTCGCGGACTGTTAACTCTGTCGAGTCGCGACAGAGTTAACAGCTAGTCTTTGCGGGGGACGAGGGTGGCCTTGAGCGTCTGCTCCTTGGACTTGCGAAGGATGACGAACGCCGCCTCCTGGCCGACCTTGGCGCCTTCCATGAACCTGGAGAGCGTCTCCTCGCCCTTGACGGGCTTCCCGTCGATCCGGAGCAGGACGTCGTGCTTCTTGAGGCCCGCCTTCTCCGCGGGGCTCCCCGGCAGGACTTCGGCGACCAGGAGCCCCGTGTCCTTCGCCACGTCCAGCTGGGACCGCAGTTCCTCCGAGAGCTCCTCCGCCTGGATGCCCAGCCACGGCCGGCCGGCCGGCTTGGGCTTCTCCTTCGGGGTCTCCTCCCCGGGCGCCTCCTCGCCGGGCTGCAGGCCAAAATTCTTCTGCAGGTCCCGGAACATCTCGGCGAAGTCCCCCTTCAGGCGGTACCTGCCGTCGCCCCCCTTCTCGAGGAACTGCTCCAGGTCCACGCCCAGGGGCTCGAACGCCTTCTTGAACTGCTCGTAGGTCTCCTCGTCAAGGTCGAACAGCTTGTCGAACGGGCCATCCTTCTTCGCCTTGGGCTCGGATTTCGGCTCCGCCTTGGGGGTCTCGGGCTTCGGGGGCTCCGGCTTCTTCTCCTCCCCCTTCTCGAGGAACTTCTTCACCCGCTCGCGGAGGTCGCCCGCCTTCGGCTCCTCCCTCTTCGGGGGCTCCGGCTCCGCAGTGGGGCCTTCCTCCGGATGGCGGGCCAGCGTGGCCTTGATCGACTGCTTCTTGCCCCCCCGCAGGATGTCCAGGTTGAGGGTCGCCCCGGCGCCCGCGGCGGCCACGACGATCCGCACGTCCTGGGCCGTGTCCACTTCCCGCCCGTCGATCGCCACGACGACGTCCTCGACCTTGAGGCCCGCCTTCTCGGCCGGCGAGCCGGGCATGATCTCCTGGATCTTGAAGCCGCCCTTGATCCCGAGGCCCTTCCTCTCCTCCGGATCGAGGTCCGCGGCGCGGATGCCCAGGTAGCCGCGCGTCTTCCTGGGGAGGGGGGCGGGCGGGGGCTTCAAAAACTCGGGCGGGGCCGGCGGCGGGGGGACGGCGCCGGGGGCCGGCTTCTTCGGCCTGGACAGCTCGTCGTCGATGATCCTCTCGATCTCCTTGAGGAGGCGGTCCTCCTCCTGCCGGATGCGCTTCTCGACCTCCTGGAGGATCTTCTTCTTGACCGCCTCCTTGTCCGGGTCCTGGGCCGCGGCCGGGCCGGCCAGGAGCGCAAGAACCCCCATCCCGAGGAGCGACGGCACGAGCTTCATAATCCGCCGCCGCGAAAGAACAATCCTGCAACCGTTATACGGGGACGGAGAATCGTCCGTTGGCGCCGGGGGGGCCTCAATACCCCGGAGGAGGCCGGTGCGGACCGCCCGTCCCGCTGGCCTTGAGGCCCAGCCGCTCCCGGACCGCGTCCACGAGGGGCGCGACGCTCCGATCGAGCGTCAGGACGACGTCCGCCTTCACCGCCTCGATCTGCGCGGAGACCTCGGGATTCACGGTGATGTTCGCCGACCAGTTGTGGTAGAGGATGATGAAGCTCTTGCACAGCCGGCGGGCGCGCTCCAGGCCCTCCTTGACGGGATCCTTGGCGCGCGTGGTGGACCCCATGTGGACGCAGACCACGTCCGGCATGAAATCGCCGACCATGAAGGAGATCTCGCGGTTGGTCGTGGCCACCTTGACCTCGCACCCCTGCCGGCCGAGTTCCATCCGCAGGATGTCAACCACGCGCGGATCGCGGTCCACGATGAGGACGTGGCGCGTGAGCATCTTGTGGACGGTCTTGAAGTCCCGGGTGGCCTTGAGGAACGCCATGAGGTCGTTGGGGACGATCACGTAGTCGGCCACGTTGGCCAGGTAGTTGGCCTTGAGGCGGCCGGCCTTGATGTGGTCCAGCACCTCCTGCTCGGAGCACCCCAGGACCTCGGCGGCGCTCTGCGGCGTGTAGAATCCCTGCGAAACCATAGATGGCCCATTATAAGGACGCCCCCCGGGTCGCGCCAGAGTTGATTGAACCCGCGCCCCGTCAATCGCGCCGCTCGCCGAGGGTGACCTTGAGGACCTCCCGCCGGCGGCCGCGCAGGACGGCGACCTCCACCGCGTCGCCGGGACGGCGGCGTTCCAGCATCCGGACGATGGTCTCCTCGGTCACCGGGTCGCCGCCGATCTCCAGCAGGATGTCGCCCGGCTTGAGGCCCGCCTTCTCGGCCGGCCCGCGGACCTCCGCGACGCGGATGCCGCCCCCGATCCCCAGGGCCTTGCGCTCCTCGTCGGTCAGGTCGCCCGGCGAGATCCCGAGGTAGGCGCGCCCGGCCGGCACGGGCACGGCCGGTTCCTTCCGCGGCGCCTCGGGGGCCTTCGCGGCGCGCGCCTTGCGAATTTCCTCGCGGACGATCCGCTCGACGTCTTCGACGAGTTTGGCGTGGGACTTCTCCAGCACCTTCTCGATGCGCTCCAGGATGCGCCGCGCCCGGTCGTCCTGGCCGTCCTGGGCGCGGGCGGCCGGGGCCGCCATCATCAGGCCGGCGAACGCCGGCAACAGGAACCTCATGTCTTCCTCCCCGCGGGCGGCGAGAGACGGGGCGCTGTAAGCCGGGTCCTGGTCCCCCCTTTCGGAGGGCGGCGGTCATCAATCTGGGCGTCGGCTTGCGCCGACGCTCGAACGGCCTACCCATGGCGCGCCCCCTCCTTGCGGAGGGCTCCGGACGGGCCGCCCTCGGCCTTGCGGCAGCGCGCGTCTATTCGGCCTTTCTCCGGGTGGGGTTTTCCCTGCCCTCGGCGTCACCGTCGAGGCGGTGGGCTCTTGCCCCGCCGTTTCACCCTTGCCTGATCCCCCCTTTCGGAGGGCCATCGGCGGTATGTTCTCTGTGGCACTTTCCCTCGATCCTTTCGGACCGGGTTGCCGTTAGCAACCACCCTGCCCTGCGGAGCCCGGACTTTGCCTCGATCCGCCTCCTGGCGAACCGCGACCGCCCGCGCCCCGTCCCTCGCCGCCCGCTTGTCAACCAACCGCGAAGCCGCAATCCGATTATATAAACACTTCAACGGGAAAGGAACCTCCGGCGGAACTCCTCCAGCACCGCCGGGTCCACCTGCTTCGAGCCCTCCACCTGCGCGCAGAGCCACTCGGGGCGCCGGGCCGCCTCCTCGGCCACCCACCGAGCCGCCCGGAGGAACTACGAGAAC
>CAYNDR010000270.1:7714-8943 GCA_964395295.1 uncultured Planctomycetales bacterium | reverse complement strand
GTTGTTGTCCCGACCGGGGTGGTGATGTTCTAATTATCCTCATGGCTCCAAGACCAAGGTCTGGATTCACCCTCATCGAGCTGATGATCGTCATTGCGATTATCGCCGTGATCGCCGCGATCGCCATCCCCGGTCTTATGTCCAGCCAGAGGGCGGCCAACGAGCGCAGTGCCAGCGCCTCCCTTAAGGTCTTTTGCACGGCCGAGATCGACTTCAAGTCGAATGACCGGGATGGCAACGGAATAAGCGATTTTTGGACTGGGGATGTGGCCGGCCTGTATGGGGTCACGCCCGCCTCCAGTCCTGGCGATGCTCCGATCAAACTGATCAACTTCGAGATCGCGGCGGCGGACGCCCAACCCATGGCGGTGCCACCCCCCAACTATCGCCCCGTCAGCTCCGTCTGTCCCCCTGGTCCCAAGGCCTACTATTGGTACTGGGCCATGGAATCGGACGTAAGCAGTGGCGCGGCCTTGCCCTCCAGGATGGTCTCCGATACCACCGGTTTCGCCTGCCACAACATATCCCGTTTCGGCTTCATCGCCTTTCCAGATGCACTCACAGCCGGATCATATGCCTTCATTACCAGCGAAAGCCTGACGATCCTGAAATCCAGGCTCGTCGTATCGATCAGGGCCGCGGGCGTCCCGCCCCCCGGCCCTCCGACGGTCGCCAGCTACCGGAGCTGGCCCACCGACGCCGACATCAATCTGTATTGGACCAGGCTGGACTGATCCGCCTCACGGCTCCCGGCACAGGAGATCCGACAGGGCGCGCACCACGATCTCCCCCATGGCCAGCGCGTTCTGCTGGGCCGGGGTGGGCTCCGCCAGGCATTCCCGGACGAGGATGAAGCGCGCCAGCGCCTCCAGGTACCAGTCGATGACCCTCCCCTCTTCCCCCCGCGCCACCTTCTCGCGCGCGCCCTGGTCGGCCGCCCGCGTGGCCTCCTCCAGGTGACGGCCCAGTTCCATCTCGCAGAACCGCCGGACCTGCCGCCCCGGCTCGGGGGCCGCCACCCCCGCCCGCAGTTCGGCGGCACGCCTGGACCAGGCCTCGGCGCGGACCTCGATCTCACAGCGGCCGGCCGGCCGCAGTTCCGGCGCGGAGGCCATCGCCTCCGCCGCGTCGGCAAGCTTCCCCAGGCCCTCGGCGCACGCCGCCACAGGGAGATACTCGCCGTACATCGAGGAGATCCACAGCAAAATGAGGCCGTGGAGCGGTTCGCA
>CAYNDR010000270.1:0-7704 GCA_964395295.1 uncultured Planctomycetales bacterium | reverse complement strand
TGGCCCTCTCGCGGAAGTGACCGTGCATGCGGGCGGCCGATTCCGCCTTGTACTCGGGCGGCGCGGCCGGCGCCATGAGGTCCACGTCGGCCGCGTCCCCCCGCGCCATCAGGTCCCACGCGTCCGGCTCCTGGAGGACCCGGAGGCGGGCGTAGATGCGCGCGCGCGATATGCTCGCCTCGTAGTCCGTCCGGTCCCCCAGCTTCAGGAGGCCATCCTTGAGCTCCGCCGCCGACTGGGCTCCATCCACCCGGATGGGGGGCGGCTTATGCGTCCCCGAAGGACACGCCGCGAGCGCCAGGAAGGCCAGAGCTACCAGCCTTCTTCCCCGAGAAGCTTCACGAAAACGCACGCGCAGATCCTCGTCTTCCTGAATCCGCCGTTTTCCCGCCGGACGAGGAAGAGCTCCTGCTCCGCCTCGTCCCCCACGGGGATCGCCATGGCCCCCCCTTCCCGCACCTGATCGAGGAGCGGGGCCGGCATCGAGGGCGCGCCGGCCGTCACGATCACCCGGTCGAAGGGGGATTCCTCCGGCCATCCGAGCGTCCCGTCGCCCACGCGGAGGCGCGCCCCGGGGACGCCCGCCCGTTCCAGGTTCCCCCGGGCGAACTCCGAAAGCTCGGGGATGCGCTCGATCGACATGACCTGCGCCCCCAGTTCCAGCAGGACCGCCGTCTGGTAGCCCGAACCGGTGCCGATCTCGAGCACCTTCTCCCCTCCGGAGAGGTCCAGCGCCTCGCTCATGCACGCGGCCATGTAGGGCTGGGAGATCGTCTGGCCGCGGCCGATGGACAGCGGGCGGTCCTCGTAGGCGAGGCCTTGGACGTCCTCGGGCACGAACAGGTGGCGGGGGATCCTGCGGAACGCCGCCAGGACCCGCTCGTCGCGGATCCCCTTGGCGGCAAGCTGATCCTCGACCATCCGGCGGCGGGGGATATCGTAGGATTCCATGTTCAGGCGGAAGGCTCCGGGACCTCGAGGCGCTCGACTTTGAGCTTGAGGACCTTGCGGGTCGCGTCCGTGATCTTGACGTCGTCCCCGATGCGGTATCCCACGACCCAGACGATCCGGGACCCGTCGCTGACGATGGGGGTACGGTCGCGGACGTTCCTGGGGACCTTGTTGTCGATGAAGAACTTCTTGAGCTTGATCGTGTGGCGGGACCCCAGGGGCACGAACTGGTCCCCCTTGTGCCGGAGGCGGACGACCAGCAGGCCCTGGAGCTTTTCGAAGTCGACGATCTCCTCGGTGTAATCCTTGGTGCGGATGAACTCCTTGAGGCCCATGATCTTGCCTTCCATGACCTCGGCGTCGATCCGGATGTTGAGTTTCCGGATGACCGTCCTCCCGGGGACGGAGAGCTTCTTCTGGCTGAACTTAAGCGGCGGAGGGGCCTCGTGGGTCCTCCCGAGCTTCAGGACGTATCCCTCGCGCCGGGCTTCCAGCCCCCGGGGCAGGCTGACCGTCTTCTGGAAGGCCTGTTCCCCGCAGCGGGCGTGGATCTCGAGGTTGTGCTCGAAGTTGAGCTGGGGCGCCCGCCCCAGGAGGGTCTTCACGGCCCGGTCGATGATGAGGGTCTGGATCGCCGGCGGGAGCTTGGAGAACTCCTCCACCGACAGGCACACCTCCCCCTCCCCCGAGAGCATCCGCGCGTTCTCGTAGACCTCGTTGGCGATCTCCCGCAGGAGGAGGTAGAACGAGCCCGCGGTCTGCCCGAGCTTGACGAGCGCCATCTTGATCCGCGGGTTGAACTCGGCCTCGATCATGGGGAGGAGCTTGTGGCGGATCCGGTTCCGCGTGATGGACGTGTCCAGGTTCGTCAGGTCCGTGCGGTATTCGATCCCCTTCTCCCGGAGGTGGCCTTCGATCTCGCGGCGCTCGATCTCGATCATCGGGCGCACGGCGAAGACGTCGTGTTTCCTGGAGATCACGCGGATCGGGGCCATGCCCTTGAGGCCGCGCAGTCCCGTGCCGCGCAGGATGCGGTGGAGGATCGTCTCCGCCTGGTCGTCCAGGTTGTGCGCCAGGGCGATCTTCTGGGCGCCGACCTCGATGGCGGCCTTCAGGAGGCTCTCGTGCCGGAGCTTCCGGGCGGCCTCCTCGGTGGACATCCGCTCCTCCTTCCGGAGGCCGAGGACGTCCACCTTCGACGGATGGAAGGGCAACCGGAGCTTCTTCGCCAGTTCCCCGACGAACGCCTCGTCCGCGTCCGAGTCGGCCCCCCTCAGGCCGTGGTTCACGTGGGCCACGTGCAGTTTCCAGTTGATCTGCTGGACCTCGGCCAGCTCGTGGAGGATATGGATCATGGCCACGGAATCGGGCCCGCCGCTGACGGCGCAGACGACCGTCTCCCCCGGGCGGATGAGGTCGTACCCCTCGATCGTCAGGTAGACCTTCTTGAGGATGTTCAATCGGCTCGCTTCCCCAATTGATTATACTGCCTGTTCGCGGGCGATTATAGGCCCCGCCCGGGGGACGGCAAGCCATTTCCGGCAGGGGATGGAAAGGCCTGCCTCAGCAGTTCCTCGACGAAGACCGAACAGACGACCTTGTCTTCCGGCAGACCGCCGAGCCGGGCGACCACGTCGGCGTTCCGGACCTCCCTCGCCTTTTCCAGGATAAGGCCCTTCAGGATTTCCGTCAGGGCCGAGCTGGCGGCGATGGCCGCGGCACAGCCGAAGGTCTTCGTTCGTACATCAAGGATGATCCCGTCCTCTACCCGGGCGGTCAACCTCACCGTGTCCCCGCACGCGGGATTGCGGACGGTGGCGCCGTGGCTGGCCTGAGGCGCCTCGCCCGTGTTGCGCGGGTTGAGGAAATGGTCCATTACGGTCGGATTGTACCCTTCGAACGCCATGCGATCAGCCGATCAGCCTGCCAGCGAGGTGACAACCAATCTTGTCACCCTGTCCCATGACCCCCGGAAGTGTCAATCGTTTCCCCGGGGGACGGGCTTCCGGCCCTGGAATCCTTCGTCAAGGTGATGGTAGAAGGCGACGGCCTTCTCTCCCCTCTTCCAGCAGAGGAATACGAGGCGTTTCTCGACAATCCCATAGAAGTCCACAAGCCCTTGTTCGACGCTCTTCCCGATGACCTCCATGTCGGAAATCCTTCGGTTGAGCCTTTCGAAGTCCTTCTTTGCCTGCTCCATATCCTCCATGTAGTGGACGTACTCGCGATGGTCCGGATTGTCTTCGGATTGAATCTCGTCCCCCCAAAGCATTTCCAGCACGTCCAGCCTGCCCTTGTTCTTGCGAATCCGCTCGCGGATCCGGTCGAATTCCTCGAAATTCGTCTCCAGTTCTGGGATCAGTTCGGTGGCCTCGGGGGCGGTGAAGATGCGCGGGCCCATGCAGATGACCATTATACCCGCATGGATTTAAAAATAAAAGGAGCCAGGCCACCGCATCGAGGGATTCCCTTTCAATGGCGGCCTGGCCCTGGAGAGAGGGGGAAACAGATTTTGGGCTTGAGAGGCCAAACGATGTGCTCTGCACTCTATCCTAGCTTGGCCTCACCTGCCCTAAGCTTGGGTCCCCAACCCTAGCCGGGCTAAAGCCCCTATTTGGCTGGTTCATGCTGAGACTTGGCGAGCCCTCTCACCGCATCCCCGCAATCCCCGGCGCTTCAAAGATCGACAACTCTACCGCCGTACCGATCACCTCACGACGGCGATCAGCAACTTTTCGGGCCACTCATTACACCCGACTACCCTACGCCAACTCCTCCATTACGGCCCGTATGTTTTCAACGCTTCCGCGCCAAGTTGAGTATACCCTGCGCCCTATGAGCTGTCAAGCAGAAAAACGCACCAGACCAGCGACTTATTCCCGCTTTCATCCTTGCACCTATTATACGCCAGCCGGGGCATTTTGTTTGCGCAAAAATCAGCCTTGCGGCGCATGTGCCAGAAGTCGTTGGCCCCGATGGGCTTGGGCCATCGCCATGCCGGATGCGGCCCGGCTAACCGGATCGCGGTCCGTTGCGACTCAACCCGCTTGCCGATAGAGTGTTCCGTCGTGAGACTCCAGTGCCTCGACAGATCATCCGTGGTCGCTTCGAATTCGCGCTCTGCCTCTCGATGGATTCCTTCGCTCCGCATGGATGCTGGACGAGCGGAAGGGCGTTCCAGTAGTGAGGCTCCAGGCGAGGTTGACCGTGCGTGCTTGTTCTGATAGCGTATCCGCGGATGCCCCAGAACGGATGCCTGAAAGCTTGAGGCGACTATGCAAGAACCGATCCTCGAGGCCCTCCGCCAGGTGATGGATCCCGACCTGGGCAGGGACATCGTCACTCTCGGTTTCGTGAAGGACCTGAAGGTTTCCGATGGGGAAGTCAGCTTCGCCATCGAACTGACCACCCCGGCCTGCCCCGTCCGTGAGATCATGAAGGCCGAGGCGTACCGGCGCGTCCAAGCCGTGCCCGGCGTCAGGAAAGTCGATATCCGTATGACCTCCAAGGTCCGGGCCGCCGCCTCGGCGCAGAGGGAAAAACTGATCCCCCTTGTCCGGAACGTCATCCCCGTGGCCAGCGGCAAGGGAGGCGTGGGGAAATCCACCGTCAGCGCGAATCTGGCCCTGGCCCTGGCCCGGACCGGGGCCCGGGTGGGCCTCATGGACGCGGACCTCTTCGGTCCCAGCATCCCCGCCCTGACCGGCGCGGCGGCCGGTCCCCAGAACGAGGAAAGCCGCTTCGTCCCGCCGCTGGTCCACGGCGTCAAGGTCGTCTCCATGGGATTCTTCCTCCCCCCCGGCGATACCGTCATCTGGCGCGGTCCGATGCTGCACAAGGCCGTCGAGCAATTCCTGGGCCAGGTGGAATGGGGGGAGCTGGATTACCTGGTCGTGGACCTGCCCCCCGGCACGGGGGACATCCAGCTCAGCCTTTGCCAGATGATCCCCCTCACGGGCGCGGTGGTCGTCTCCACGCCCCAGGACGGGGCGCTCAAGGTCGCCGAGAAGGCGATCATCATGTTCCGCAAGCTCAACACCCCGATCCTCGGCCTCGTGGAGAACATGAGCGGGTTCGTCTGCAGTCGTTGCGGCCACCCCGAGGACATCTTCGGCTCGGGGGGCGCCCGGCAGTACGCCCTTCAGAGGGACATCCCCTTCCTGGGCGACATCCCGCTCTCGACCGAGATCCGGACCACCTCGGACGCCGGCACGCCGATCGTAGTCTCCCGGCCCGACTCCCCCTCCGCGCGCGCCTTCTTCAAGGTGGCGGAGGCCCTGGCCGCCCAGGTGAGCATGAGGAACGCGGGAGGAAGCGGAGACCTCCGCCCCGTCCCCAAGGAGATCCTCCAGCCCACGCGCCAGAAGCTCGCCATTACGTGGACCGACGGCAAGGAGACGGTCCTGGACGCCCGCCGGATCCGCCTGGAGTGCCCCTGTGCCGAGTGCGTGGACGAGACCACGGGCCGGAAGCGGCTCGACCCCGCCTCGGTCCCCGCCGACGTCTGGCCCACGTCTCTTCACCCCGTGGGCCGGTACGGCATGAGCTTTGCCTGGAGCGACGGCCATTCTTCGGGGATCTACGCCCACGACCTTCTCAGGAGGCTGGCCGAATAGGGGGCGAGGCGGGGGGCGCCCTAGCGCTGGCGTTCCTTGTTGAGTCCGAGCTTCTCGGCGAGCTTCTTGCACGAGTCGATGCGGCCCCTCGCACCGTCATCCCCCTCCTCTTTGGCCTTGGGATGCTCGGGATTCTGGCCGAGCAGGTCGCGGTAGAGCCGGATCGCCTCGCGGATTTCCCGCGCGGCGTACAGGATCTCCGCCAGCCGGTAGCGGCACTCCCCGTTCTTGACGAGGGGAAAATCGGGGCTGTTCTGGAGCAGGTGGACGTAGTAGCCCCGCGCTTCCAGGGGGTTGCCCAGCCCCTCGTGGTAGGCCGCCGCCAGGGCCCACAGCTTCTGCGGGTCGTCCGGCTTGGCCCGGACGTCCTCCTTCAGCCGCGCGACCAGCTTCGCCTGCTCCGGATGGATCTTCTCGGCCCAGTTCTCGAGGCGCTTCATCGTCCCGGTCCACCACGCCTCTTCCGCCTTGGTCTCCGGGTCCACGAAGCGGCGCGCCCCGTCGTTCTTGAGGGTGGAGGCCGCCGCCGCGTTCCTCAGGAGGACCTGGATGCGGTAGAGCTCGCCGTAGATGAACCCCAGGTACGGGTTGAATTCCCGGCCCACGTGCTTCCCGTCGATCATCGCCTCGCACAGGCCCTTGGCCTGCGTGTAGGCCTGGATCGCCTTGGCCCAATCGGCCATCGCCGCGTGCGCCGACCCCATGTGGACGTTCCGCTCGAAGGGGTCCTCCAGCCTCGCCAGCCGGGGGAGCACGTCCATCTGGGCCCGGCGGGCGGCGGTCTGCTGGTCGGCCACGAACGTCTGGAGACGTTCGAAGGCCAGATCGCGGTCGCCCTTCTCGGTCTCCAGGCTCGCCTTGCGGTTGATCGTCTCGAGGTGCCGGTCGATGGCGGGCTTCGCGTCCGCGTAGGCCTTCGTCTTCGAGAACCGCGACCGGAGGAGGGTGATTTCCGCCTTGGCCGCGGGGTACTTCTGCGTGGACCTCATGAACCATTCCAGGCGGCTGATGCGCTTCTGGGCCTCCACCTCGTCGCACTCGGCCGTCTCCCCCTTGTCGATCCGCGCCCTGGTGTCCTCGCAGAAGAGGCGGATCGTCTCCGTCTCCGCGGTGACCCTGGAAAGGACGTAGTCGATGTCCTTGCGGGCCTCCTCGTAGAGGCCGAGGTCCAGGCACACCGCGGCGAGGTCGCAGATGTCGTTGAGGTCCTTGCTCATCTGCCGGTCGTTGTACTTCCACTGGGACTTCACGAACTGGTAGAAGGCGGGCGCTTCGAACTGGTCCCAAGGGACGAATTCCGTCCCGCCGGCCCTCAGGCTGACCTTGAAGGAGGCCTCGTCGGCCCGTTCGATGGTCCCGTCCAGCATGGCGGTCCGCACGTACTCGGTCCTGAAGCCGGAGCGGGGGGCCCCTTCCGCCTCCCGGTCGTTGATGGCCAGGAGCAGGCTCTTCTTGAAGTGGTCCGCCCGCTCCAGCTCGGCCACGCGGCGTTCGGCCCGCGCGCGGTAATCCTCGACCGCGGGGGCGTCGCGCGGGATGGAGTCGCGCAGGCCCTTCATCCGCTGGAGCGCCCCCCGGAAGTCATAGCGCAGGACGTTGGCGCGGGCCGCGATCGACTCGGCCTCGAACGCCTCCCGGACCTTCTTGATCTCGGTCTCGCGGGTCGTCTTCAGGGTCTCCGCCTCCTCGTCCTTGAAGTTCTTCCAGGCGGCCTGGATCTCGTCCTGGAAGGCGCGGGCCTGGCGGGCGACCGTCTCGGTGGAGTTCCGGATCACGGGGCCGACCATCCGGATGGCCTCGTCGAAGGCCTTGCCCTGCCGGTAATTCCAGGCCTGGGTTTTCACCCCCTCCCAGTAGGCCATGGCCTTCTCTTCCACCTGGCGGGCCTCGGCCTCGGCGGGGGCTTCGTAAAGGAGGGACGTCCACCGGTCCTTGGAGAAGTCGCACCTGGGCGTCGCCTCCTGGAGCGCCTTGCGGAAGGAGGCGATCCCGGCCGCGGCGTCCTTGTACAGGCCCTGGGCCATGTCCTCCTGCGCCCGCTCCAGGGTCTTCTCGAACTCCGCTCTCTGGTGTTCCACCTCGGAGGCCCACTGGCGGATGTGGTTGGCCCTCCGGCCCGCCTGCTCGGCCGCCGCGG
>CAYNDR010000269.1:0-8998 GCA_964395295.1 uncultured Planctomycetales bacterium | reverse complement strand
ATAGAGCTTGCCCTGGCCCGTGCAGAGCTTGTAGAGGACCTGGAGCTCCTTGTAGTCCACGTCGCTGACCTTGTCCCGGCAGAACCGGCACCGGTTGTCCTTGCGGAACTTGGTGTACTTCTTCCGGCGCTCGTCCCGCTCCGACGAATCCGACCTCTCGCGCTCGAACCTGGGCATCTCGACCTCCTCGAATCCCGTCCCCTAGAAGGGAGGGGCTTCCTCCGGGCCCGCCGGCTCCTCCGGCGGCGCGGCCTCGGGGGCCGGCGCGGCCGGCGCCCCGCCCCCCGCGGGGCGGGACCCCACGAACGTCACGTTCTCCGCCGTCACCCGGACCCGGCTCATCTTCTTGCCGTCCTGGGCCTCCCAGCGGTCCTGCTGGAGCCGCCCCTCCACGAACACCTGGCGCCCCTTCTTGAGGTACTCGGCGCTGAGCTCCGCCTGGCGCCCCCAGGCCACGATGTCGATGAACGAGACCTCGTCCACGCGCTGGCCGGTCTGCTTGTTCGTGTACGACCGGTTGAGCGCGAGGCTGAACTCGCACACCGCGGCCCCCTGCGGGGTATAGCGCAGGTCGGGGTCGCGCGTCAGGTTCCCCAGGAGCATCACCTTGTTGACGCAGGCCATGACGTCACCCTCCTAGCGGGGCTCCCGCGGCGCGCCCCGGAACTCCGCGGCCCGCCCGCCATCGCCCCCCCGGTCGATCTTCGGCGGCAGGGGCCCCGCCGTCTCGAATTCCTTGGACGGCTCCTTCCGGAGCTCCCCCTCGTGCTGCAGCAGCAGGCTCCGGAGGACCACCTCGGAGAGCTGGAAGTCCGCCTTGATCTTCGCCAGCGCCTTCGGGGGCGCGGCGAAGTAGGTCAGCACGTACGTGCCCCGGTTGTTCCGGCGGACCGGGTAGGAGAGCTTCCGCTCGCCCCACCGGATCACCTGCAGAACCGTGGCGTCGCCGCGCTTCACGATCCGGTCGATCTCCTCCACCACCCGGTTCCACTCCCGGGCGGCGACGGTCGGATCCACCAGGAGCATCCCTTCATACGTTTTCACTCTCGGCCCTCCGGTTGAACCTCGTCATGCACTTCTCGATCCCCTCCTCCAGCCAGCACCGCACCGCCCCGCACGCCTCCTCCACGGCCCGCTCGATCAGGGGCCGCTCGTCCTTCCCGAAACGCCCCAGCACGTAGGCGGGGTCGCGCCTCCCGCCCCCGATCCCGATCCTCAGCCGCGCGAATCCGTCGTGGCCGAGCGCGTCGGCGACCGACTGCAGGCCGTTGTGCCCGCCGCTGGAGCCCTTCTTGCGGACCCGCAGCTTTCCCACGGGCAGGTCCACGTCGTCGCACACGACCAGGAGCTCCTCCCCGTAGCGCTTGAGGAGCTCCGGGACCACGCGCCCCGTCTCGTTGACGTAGGTCCACGCCCGGACCAGGGCGACCCCGTGGCGGCCCAGCCGGCCCTCGGCGGCCCAGAACTCGAAGCCCGCCTTCCGGAACTTCTCCCCGATTTTCACAGAGAGCGCGTCGACCACCCGCCAGCCGACGTTGTGCCGCGTCTCGGCATATTTCTCGTCGGGATTGCCGATCCCGAGAACGACCTTCATCGCCCGCCCCCCGGCACGAGGCCCGGACTACTTCTTCTCCTTCTCCTCCTTGGCGGGGGCCTCCTTCTTGGGGGCCTCCTTCTTCTCGCCCTCCTCCGCGGCCTCCTCGGCCTTCTCCTTCTTGATCACTTCCGGCTCGGCGGGCCCGGGGGCGGCCGCGGCGGCCGGCACGACCTCCTCGACCTTGTGCTCCTGCACGATGGCCATGAGGACGTCCGGCTCGTTGAGGACCTTGACCCCCTTGGGCGGCACGAGGTCCTTGACCAGGAGCTTCTGGTCCTTCTTGAGCGCCGTCACGTCCATCTCGACGTGGTCCGGGATCGAGTCCGGCAGGCACTGGATGCGGAGGACCTTGACGAACTGGTCGAGCACGCCGCCCTCCTCCGTCACGCCCACGGGCTTGCCCTTGAGCATGAGGGGGACCTCCAGGGTGAGCATCTCGTCCATGGCCACCCGCGTGAAGTCCACGTGGATCGGGTGCTCGTCCAGGTGGTCGTACTGGACCTCCCGGATGAAGACCTTCTCGCGGCCGGACGGGTGGCTGAGGTCGATGATGCGCGCGTGCTTCTTCATGACGCGCTCCAGCTCGCGCGCCTCCACCAGCAGGTGGAGGGGCTTCTCGCCCCGCCGCGCCAGCACCGCCGGGATCCTGCCCGACATCCGGTAGCGCCGGGCCACGCGCGTCCCCAGCTTGTCGCGCGGCTCGGCCTTGATCGCAAGCTGCTCGGCCATGGGATGGCTTCTCCTACAGGAAGAGGCTGCTCACCGACTCCGAGTGGTGGATGCGGCGGATCGCCTCGCCCAGGAGCGGGGCGATCGAGAGCACCCGGAGGTTCTGAAGCGTCTCGATCCTCTCCCTCTTCTCCACGGGGATGGTGTCCGTGACGACGATTTCCTTCAGCGGCGCCTCCCGGAGCCTGTCGACGGCGTTGTCGGCCAGGACGGCGTGCGTGGCGCAGATGTAGACGTCGCGGGCGCCGGCCTTGCGGCACGCCTTCGCCGCCTCCGAGATCGAGACCCCGGTGGAGATCATGTCGTCCACGAGGACCACGTTCCGGTTCTGGACGTCGCCGATCACGTGCATCACCTCGGTGGCCTTGGGCCCGCTGCGCCGCTTGTCGCAGATCGCCAGGCCCGCGTCGAGCCGCTTGGCGTAGGCGCGGGCCATCTTGATGCCGCCCACGTCGGGCGTGACCACGGTGAGGTCGGGGATCAGGAGCTTCCGGAAGTAATCCACCAGGATGGGGGCCGCGTAGAGGTGGTCCATCGGGATGTCGAAGAACCCCTGGATCTGGGCGGTGTGGAGGTCCACCGAGAGCGCGCGGCTGGCGCCGGCCGCGCCGACGAGGTTCGCCACGAGCTTGGCGCTGATGGGGACGCGGCCCTCGGCCTTCCGGTCCTGGCGCGCGTAGCCGTAATAGGGAATGACGGCGGTGATGCGCTCCGCGCTGGCCCGCCGGAAGCAGTCGATGAGGATCAGCAGTTCCATCAGGTTCTCGTTCACCGGCGGGCAGGTGGGCTGGATCACGTAGACGTCGGACCCGCGCACGTCCTCCAGGACCTTGAGGTCGATCTCCCCGTCCGGGAACCGGTCGTTGTCCACACTGCCCAGGTGCAGATTCAGGTAGCCGCAGACCTTCCGGGCGAGGATCGGGTTGGCCCTCCCCGAGAAGACCGCCAGGGCGTTCTTCATGACCCCGCCCCTCCCTTCGGCCGCTTCCGGAGCGGCCTCGCCGGAACCCCCGCCACGACGGCGCCGGCCGGGACCTCCCCCCGCGTCACCACGGCCCCGGCCCCGATCTCGGCGCCCTTCCTCACCCGCACGGGCGCCACGAACGTCGAGTTGGCGCCGGTGTGGACGCCGTCCTCCATGACCGTCTGGTTCTTGCGCACGCCGTCGTAGTTGGCGGTGATCGTCCCGGCGCCGACGTTGACGTCGGCCCCGAGGACCGCGTCCCCCAGGTACGTCAGGTGCTTCGCCTTGGTGTGCCGGCCCAGGCGGGAGTTCTTCACCTCGACGAAGTTGCCGACCTCGGCGGTGTCCTCCATCACCGTGCCGGAGCGCAGGCGCGTGTACGGTCCCACCTCGCACTCCCGGCCGATGGTCACGCCCCGGTGGATGACGGTGAAGGGAAGGATCACCGTGTCGGCCCCGATCGCGACGTCCTCCTCGATGTAGGTCGTGGAGGGATCCACGATGGTCACGCCGTTGTCCATGTGGCGGTCGAGGACCCTCCGGCGGAGGATGTCGGTGGCCGCCGCCAGGTCGCGCCGCGAGTTGATCCCGCGGACCTCCGCGGGGTCCGCCGTCCGGCAGGCCTCCACGGCCCGGCCTTTCGCCGCGAGGATCCCCAGGGCGTCCGTGAGGTAGATCTCCCCCTTCTTGTTGTCGGGCTTCACGTCCCGGAGGGCCTCGAAGACGGCCGGGGCGCGGAAGTCGTAGTCGCTCGAGTTGCACTCCCGGAGGGACTTCTCGGCGGGGGAGGCGTCCGCCTCCTCCACGAACCGGAGGAACTTCCCGGTCGAGGGGTCGCGCAGGACGCGGCCGTAGCCGGAGGGGTCGTCCAGGTCCCCGGAGAGGAACGTGGCGTCGCGGCCGGCGGCGCGGTGCTCCCGGAGCATCCTCAGGAGCGTCTCCGGGCCCAGGAACGGCGCGTCGCCCGCCAGGACGAAGAGGTCCCCCGCGAAGCCGACCAGGGAGGACTCGGCCGCGGCCAGGGCGTGGCCCGTGCCCTTCTGCTCCGCCTGGGCCACGAAGCGGCACCCGCCGGCGGCCTTCTGGACCTGCTCGGCCTGGTGCCCCACAACGACCAGGATGTCGTCCACGCCCGCTTGGCGCAGGTTCCGCAGGACGTATTCGAGGATCGGGCGGCCGAGCAGAGGGTGGAGCACCTTGGCGCGCTCGGACTTCATCCGGACGCCCTTCCCGGCCGCCAGGACCACCGCCTTGACGTTCTCGACCGACACCGCGATCCCCTCGCGAAGAAGCGCGCGACTCTCGGCTCCCGCCGCGGTAATCGGCCGCCGCGCCGCCGCGGCGCCCGCGCATGCGGGTGTCACTTCCGGAGGCGAGGGCGGAGTCTATCGGAGGGGTCCCGGCAAGTCAAGGGGAAACGGGGACGGCCGCCGGCTATTTCCGCCGACGGCACCACGTCGTATGAGGGGCGAAGGCCTCCGCGAGGGCGTGCATGATCAGCGCCTCCGCCCGCCTCACGTCGGGCCTTTCGAAGACCTTCCGGATCTCGTCCCAGCAGAGGCCGATCTCGCGCTCGTAGAGGGCGTCCTGCATCGCCCGCAGGGCCGCCCGTCCGTACAGGCCGCTCAGTCTCGGCTCCGGCATCCTCGTTCATCTTATCCGCATCACCACGGGATGTCACGTCCAGGCCGGGCCGAAATAATGCGGGCGCGGCCGACGGAGATCGACCGCGCCCGCACCGGGTTCCCTGACGGAACCGGCTTCAGCCTGTCACGCCCCGCCATTCTACCTCTCCCCGACGCTTCGGATCAAGGGTGGGCCTGTCACGCCGGGAATGGGCCCGGCGGGATTCGAACCCGCACGCCCCTCGCGGGGCACCAGCGTGACAGGCTGGAGCGTCTGCCAGTTCCGCCACGGGCCCATGAGGTCCCTTTGTCGATCGCCAGCCCAGGGACCTTCGGGAACCGCAGACGCCCACCCGATTTCCATGTCAATCCGCCCCGCGATTCAAGGGGGCTCGGGCCTCCGGGAGGGGCCCCGTCCCGGAGGCCTTCGCCCGCCTTGCCTCTGCCGTGGCCAGGGCAGACTATTTCGTCGCCCGCCGATGGGGCGTTATTCCTCTTTCTCCGGCGCCTCCTCGGGGGCCTCCGGCCGGGCCTCCGCCTCCGCGCCGGGCCGGCGCCCCAGGAACTGGACCTGCTGGGCCAGGACGCGGATCTTGGAGCGGGGCTCCTGCGTCTTGGAGTCCTTCCACCGCGACTGCTTCAGGCTCCCCATGACGAGCACCTCGCGCCCCTTCTTGAGGAACTGGGCGCAGATCTCCGCCATGCGCTTCCACACGTCCACGTCGATGAAGGTCGTGGACTCCGCCTTCTGCCCGTCTTCCTTCGTGAAGCGCCTCGAGGTCGCCACGCTCAGCGAGCAGACGGGGGCCCCGCTGGGGGCGTAGCGGAGCTCGGGATCCCGGGTCAGCCGCCCCACGATCACCACGCTTGAGAAGTTCGCCATCGCTCGTCCTCCGTCATCACCCATCGTTCCTTGCACCGGCGCACACCGCCAGAAGGAGCAATCCCCGTGCCATAACCCCCGCCAGCGCAAGAGGCTCTCCCCCAAGGGGTTTTGATATGAGACCCATAACGTCACACGGGGGGATGTTACGAAACGAAACGCAGGGTAACGCCGCGGGCGTAGCGGGCGCTCGCGTTACAGCGGCTAAGATTCGATCCCGCTCAAGACAACCTGCATGAATCGCCAAGTCGGCCCGGCGGTTCCACGAATCCCCCGCCCTTCCCCCTTGGGCGAGATCCCCTCCCCACCGGTGAAGCCCCGCCGGGAGCGCCCCTCCCAGCCCCTTTCGGCTATAATCCCGGAGGTGGGGGTTTTATAATTCCTATGCCCCCGGAGATCGGCCCGTCCGGTTCGATGAGCGGGTGGTGGAAACGGAGGATGAGACGCCTGAAAGCCGCGTGTGGGCACTTCGGGTGTTGATCCTCCTGCCGCGCCGCTGCTCGACTCTACCCGTTGCGGGACTGGAGAACCCCTGGACCGCTCACGCGGTTTCGGGCATACTGCCCGGACGGCAAGATGAGGGCCGGTTTCGAGCCCAGGTAGTCGGACTGACGGGCCTTCCCGTCTCCTCACTTCAGAAGCTTGAAGCTTCCGCTCACCACGCGCAGACGTACTTCACTGAATTCGGTCGGGCTTAGTTGGGTGGCCAATCCGATGCAGTTTCTGGACCTCAGCTTCCAAGCATCGAATAGATCCAGATCCTTATAGTCGGTCAGATACCGCGCAATTAATTCTCCATCGATATAGGCCGACACGCAATTGCGGCGGACTTCGACCAGCGATGTATATGCACGATTGTTCATAATGCCCCTGGAGACCGACGTGGGGTTGGCCCCCGCCCTCCCGTTGGCGACCCTATCGAAGGAAAAGTACTTGTTTTTGTAATACCCGACCCCCCAGTTGAATTGCTTCCCCAAATGAGAGAGCGTTTGAACGACATCGTCATTACCCTCCAAGCGCGCGAACTTGACATGGAAATCGTACTCCTCCGGCGCTTCGACAGGAATTTCAATCCGGGCACAGCTGGTATTGTCCGAATACAGTTTCCCGTTTCTTATTTCCCATGTCCCCTTGACCGCGTCGCGTCGCGGCTCGATCAATGGAACCAGGTCTATCCATGAGAGGCCATCGCGGTATTGGGATGTCATGCTATGGATTTCTTCGATTCTCTTCTCGGCTCTTGTCCTAGTGAATCCCGTCGTTCCCTCAACGGCTTTCTCATAGTCATGCCTTGCCAAGCCCAGTAGTGCATCCCTGAGGATCCCGATCTTCTCCTTCTCTTTGGCCGCCCACCACGCGTCAGCCGCCTCCATCGCCTTTCCGGGGTCCGACGCCGCGGCGAGTTCCTTCGCCGCGGCCGAACGCAGCAGTGGATCCGCCCCCTTGGTGAGGAGCGGCAAGGCCTTCGCGGGATCCCGCTTCATCAGAAGGTAGCGCCCCAGCCCGAGCGACGCCTCGGGGTCATCGGGATTCAATGCCAGAACCTCCGAGGCGGTCTTCGCCTTCTCCGCCTCCCCCTGCATCTCCTCAATCTCCATCATCTTGCGCTGCGCCCCGTCCAACTTCGCCGAGTCCTTTGCCGACTCCAATGCCTTCTCCGCCTTCCGGACAAGGCTCTTGGCGAGGTCGAACTTGTCCACGCGAATCGCCTCGTCGACGACCACCAGACACGCCTCGGCAAAGGTGGAAGCGTCAGCCGGAGACCTCACCAGGGTCGTCGCGGTCGAGAGCACGCTTGCCTTCAGCTCCAGGCCGTCAATCTCGTAGTGCCTCGCGGATTCATCTATGGCGGCAAGGGCTGTGTTCATGTCACCGCACCGGGCGGCGATCTCCCGGGCCTCCCGCAGGAGCACATATCGCGCAGCGGGATCGTCCGGAGTGTCGATCCCCTGCCTCAGCAGTTTCCTCGCCAGGGCCTTCTGGTCTGCCGGTGCCCTTTTTGAATAATCCTCCTTGAAGAGGCCACGGATCAGCTTCTCCGCCCGTTTCTGAGCACCCGCCGCAGGCTCCGGACCGCGTTTCGTCTGCGCGCCCTCAATACCAGAGCCGCCATCTTCGAGAGGCTTCTCCTGCGCGATGGGCAATCCTGTCGGCGCCTCGGCAGGCACCGGTTTGCCGACGCGATGCAGCAACGCGACCGCGAGGAGGGAGAGCATCAGGCCGCCGACGGCGAATGCAAGAATCATTCGAGGGGCGGAAACCCGCGTTTTCTCGCCGCCGGGTGATGCCGGACCCTCTCGGTTTCGGGCCATGCAGGCGAGGCGCTCCAGTCGCAGCTTCAACCCAGGGGGCGCGGACAACTCCCGGTACGCTTCCTGCAAATTGACGTACAGCGGATCCCTATCCATGTTACTCCTCCTTCAGTCTAAGGATGATCCGAAGCTTCTCTCGCGCGGCATGAAGGCGTGATTTCACCGTCCCCAGAGGAATCCCCAGGACCTCCGAGATCTGCTCGTAATCCAGTTCCTCGATGTAGAAGAGAAGGACGCCTCCTCGATGTTCGGGAGGAAGCGACTGGATGGCGTGCCGTACGCGTTCATGTCTCCCCATGTCGCGATCAGCAGCCACGTTCACAGCGCGTGGTTCGGCGCCGTCTTCGTCGTCCCGGTGCCGGCCCCGATACTTGGACCGAAGGCAGTCCGCGAATTTATGGTGGAGGATCCCTAAGAGCCATTCTCGCGCGCGGTCCGGCCTTTCGAGCTTGTTCAATCCACGAATCGCCGACAGGAACGTCTCCTGGGTAAAGTCGCAGGCGTCGGCCTCGTTTCCTGCCAGTCCGAAAGCGTGGCGGTAGACCGCATCCGCATGCTCAGCAACCAACCTCGCCGCATCGGAGGTCCGCTGCTGATCGGCCACGAGCCTCTCCATCCTCTCAATAGTCGCCCAAGGGCTGCAGAATGTTCACGAAACCATACACGGAGGCGCAGGAAGTTCAGCCCCTCCGGATTAAAAATTGTGGCCTCCCGCGAGGGATGGGTCAACGGGAATCCGGAGGGAAGAAGGGCCCCCTCCGGGCATTCCCGTAGAGAGGCTGCCGGGCAAAGGGGATCGCGCATCAACATGAGGTCCACGTCGCACGCATGGACCGCTCAAGACAACCTGCATGAATCGCCAAGTCGGCCCGGCGGTTCCACGAATCC
>CAYNDR010000268.1:4722-9026 GCA_964395295.1 uncultured Planctomycetales bacterium | reverse complement strand
ACCATCTCGTAAAAACTTTAGGAATTCAAAAAGGCTGGTCTTGCCCGATCCATTCGGTCCCATGACCGCGAGCGTCTCGCCGGGCGCCACCTTGAGATCGAGGTCGTGGAAGAGGGTCCGGTCGCCGAACCTTACGAAGAGCCCCGAGACCGTCAGCACCCGGTCCCCGAGCCGCTTCCCCGGCGGGAAGCGGAGGGCCATCACGCGGGCGTGGTCGCCGGGGCGTTCGAGCCGATCGAGGCGCTCGAGGCGGACCGCGCGTCCGTGCGCCTGCCGGGACCGCTGTCCCGCGCCGTAGCGGCGGATGAACTCCTCCTGCCTCGCGATGTACGCCTGCTGGACCTCGTACGCCCGCTGCGCCGCTTCCAGCCGCTCCGCGCTCAGCGCCATCGCCCGCGTGTACGGAGCCGGCAGCGTCTCCAGCGCCCCCCCATGCAGACGCCACGTCTCCGTGGTCACCGTGTCCAGGAACCGCCGGTCGTGCGAGACGATCACCGCCGCCGCGATCGAGTCGACGAGGAACCGCTCGAAGAAGAGCACCCCGTCCACGTCGAGGTGGTTCGTCGGCTCGTCGAGCAGCCAGAGGTCAGGCTCGTCCAGCAGCAGGCAGGCGAGCGCGAGCCGATTCCGCTCGCCGCCCGAGAGGACCCCGACCGGCACGCCGAAACGGGCGGCGGGGAAGCCGAGGGCGTCGAGCACCGCGTCCGTCCGGCGCTCGATGTCGTGCCCCCCGAGCGACTCGAACCGGCGTTCGAGCGCGGCGAGCCGGTCGAGCAACCGGCGCGTCGCTTCCGGCCCGATCCCGGGCTCGGCGAGCGCGTGGTGGACCCCCTCGACCTGGCCCTCAAGCTCGGTCAGCGCGCGCGCCGCGCGGCGCGCCGCCTCGCGGACCGTCGATACCCCCGCGAAGGCAGGGTTCTGATCGAGGTACGCGACGCGCAGGTCCCGACGCCGGCTCACCTCGCCCTCGTAGTCGACCTTCCCCAGCAGGATCTGCAGAAGCGTCGTTTTGCCCGTGCCGTTGGCACCGATCAGGCCGACGCGCGCCCCAGGCTCCAGGGTGAACTTCGCGCCGCGGAAGCACCAGTCGGCGCCGTACCGCTTCCCAAGCCCATCGGCGGTGATCAGCGGCATCGCGGCAGGTCGTTGGAGGAGACCGAAGGCGGGGGAAGGGACTCCCCCTTGTCAGGACGGCACGGGTTCATCACGTCGCGCATGGGATCATCCGCCCAGGGGGCCATAGGGGAGGGGTATGACGTTCCAAGGCCTCCCGCCCCCGGGATTATATCCCATGACCTGTTGGGGGGCCTGATCTTCTTTCCCACAGGGCGTTCCCTGTCGGCCCCCCCCGCATTCCGCACGATCTCCGCCGGCGACAAAGAGCAGCGGCCTCGCCCTCGTCCGAGCCGGAACCTCGATTTTCCCGGCGCACCTGACGGTAAACCCTGGCCCGCACGATGATCCCGTCGTAGGCAGGATGGCCCGGCTGCAGCCGTTCGTCCGCATGGGGATCGACGAGGCAGTCCCAGCCCCGTTGGTGTGCGTAGGGGTAGACCCCCGGGAACACATCGACGTGATGCCGGCAGAGCCAGTTGAGGTCGATCATCATGGCCACGCGGCGTTTAAGGGCCATCGCCATCCCATGACAGTCGGCGGAGAGCGAAACCAGGGAGATGTCGCAAAAACAGAAACGATTGCCTTATTTCGGAAATGCCGTCATGGGTTTAATGGATGGCCGGCGAGGCGGGTGAAGGACGGCGGGGGCCCCTCCAGGGCTGACGCTCAGCCCCCGAAGCGTCCCCGGACGGCTGAACGGACGTCCCTCGGCGGGAAAGGCGGCCTTTGAATTCATCCATCGGGGCACGAACGAGGCCGGGTACGTGGCCTACGGGGGCGAGTTCACGCTGAATGACGGACTATCTCGACCGGCAGGCTCGCCGCGTCCTGGAGGCCCTGGGCGTCCTGGAAAAGTCCGGCCTCTGGGCCCTTCTGAAGGAGCGTCTGGAGAAGTTCCGGAAGTCGCACGGGGGCATTGCGGCCTTCGACGAGAAGGATACCGCCTGGCTGGCCGCCTTCCGAACCGAGCCGGCCAAGTCGGCGCTCAGGGCCGGCGCCGTCTTCTATCAACTGCGGGAAGCGGCCTCCCGGAAACCTTCCAGGGCGCTCGCCAAGGAGGTGGAGGCCTTCATCCAGCAGACGGGGGACGCGCATTACGGGCGCGAGGCCAAGGAGCTGTTGAAGAGCCTCCCGAAGTAGGGCGGCGCGCCAGGGGCGCCTCGGGCCCTGCTTCCCCGGATCGGAGCCCGTCACGCGGTTCTCCGCGCTCGCGGGGGGACCCGGTCTCAAGGAGGGGGCAGTTCCCAGATCATGGCCTACAGACGCCGTATACCAGGCTGTTGCCGCCCAGGATCGCGTAGACCTTGCCTTCCGCGGTCTTGTCGCCGTCGATGTCCTTGACGTTGCCGAAGACGTAGTTGTTCGGCAGGTATTGGCCGGCGATCTTGTCCCAGTTGGCTCCGGCGTCGGTCGAGCGGAAGAAGCCTTTCGTGCCGTTGACCGTGCCATAGACATACAGCGTCGGGTATTTCGCCCCGGAAATGGCCTTGCCGCAGCCGGCCATGATCACGGCGGTCAGATTGCCGTTGACGTCGGCCCAGGTCGCGCCGCCGTCGGTGGACTTCCAGAGCGGAGCTTTCGTGGCCGGGCCGGCGCCCTGGCAGAAGTAGAAGTGCCCGCTCTGCCCCGGAATGCCGAAGATCTTGGCCCATACGCCGTTCTCCACGACAAAGGGGCGGGTCTTGTTGATCGGCGCAAAGCTTTCACCGCCATCGGTCGAGGCGTAGATGTAGAAATCGTAATTGCTGAAGGCGACGAAGCGATTGTCCACGTTGGGATCCGCGCAGAGATTCATGGCGTTGCTGCCCCAGATCTGGCCGCCCCACATGTGGATCGTCCCGGAGCCGCTTGCGTCGCGGAAAGTCTCTCCGCCATCGGTCGTGAGCTTCAGGACCCTGTCCGTGCTCATGCCCTGGGCGCCGTACCAGTGCCAGTCAAAGGTGCATTGGCCGATGAGGAAGCGCTTGGGGTCGTTCCGCGAGACGGCCACATTGCCGTCCCATTGCTTCGGCAGCTGGAACTTCACCTTCGACCAGGTCCTGCCGCCATCGGTGCTCCGGATGTTCCGCGGGCTGCCGTCCTCGTAATGGACCACGGTGGCGACGACATTGTCCTGGGCGGACTCGCAGACGGCGTTGCACTCGCCCTCCTTGAGCCCCCAGCCATCGGTGATCCCCGCCAGGGTCTTCCAGCTCTCCGCGGGCGCGGTGTCCAGGGAATCGGTGTCCCAGGAGAAGCCGGCCTCCTCCCAGGCGGACAGATGCAGCCTCTTGGTGTTGGTAGCGGTGACCTTGGACAAGCACAGGTCCTCGACGCCCTTGCCGATCTTGTTCATCGTCAGATTGCCCGCGGCCCACGGGCTCGTGCAGTACCCCACGCCGCCATTGCCGTAGGCGATCCAGAGCTTGTCCGGGGTCGCGGGGGAGAAGCGGACCATGCCCGTGGTGTTGTTGCCGGCGGAGTGCCAGCCGACATCCTTGGCGCCGGTCACCCAGCTTCCGCCGGGCGTCTTCGTCCAAGTCCTGCCGCCATCGGCCGAGAACGCGTGGGCGAAACCGTCGGTCTGCGCCCAGAGCTTCTGGTCCGAGGGGTGGACGTCGATGGCCTGCCAGACGCCGCAGGGGAACGGCGTGATGTCCTCCAGCGCCGCGCCGTCCCTGGCGCACTTGTAAATCTTGCCGTCGTTCTCCTTGTTGCTCCCGGCCGCCGCGTAGAACGTCCCGGCGGCATCGCACGCCGCGGTGTTGTAGTAGACCGGCTGCTTCTGCTCCCCGACGGGCTTGAAGCCGTCGCCGCCATCGGTGCTGCGGTACACGCCGACCGTCCGGCACGCCGCCCAGACGATCTTCGTGCGGCCGTTCACCGTCCCGCCGGCCTTGTCAAAGGCCGCGTTGATGAAACCGCCGGTGATGTCCTTCTCGTTGATCGCCCCGCCGGCCGGAAGGCCGTTCGTGAGCTTCGACCAGGTCTTTCCGCCGTCGGTCGTGCGGTAGAGCCCTTCAAAGGTGGAGCCGTAATAGGCGACGTCCTTGTTGTTGGGGTCGACCACCAGGCGCTGGAGCCGGCGCAGGGCATCGCAACCCCGCTGCGGCTGCGGATTCTCCATCGAGTTCATGCAGCCGATGTCCGGGAAATGGGATCCCAATTTCCACGAATCGCCCTTGTCGTCAGAGTAGAACAGGTTCCTG
>CAYNDR010000268.1:1784-4712 GCA_964395295.1 uncultured Planctomycetales bacterium | reverse complement strand
CCCGGTTCGCGTCATTCGCCGCGCAGGCGATGTTGGGGCCGCCCCCGCCTCGGACCGTGTATCCCTGCGGCAGGCTTCCCCATGTGTTCAGCTTCTTCCATACGGTCGCGCCCTTGTCCAGGCGGTAGATCGACGAGCAGTCGTCCTTGAAGTAGACCACGCCCGGCGCTGCCGGGCTTTCAAACACCAGGGCGCCCCAGCCGCCGCCGCCGACCATGACATTGTTCCACGTATACTTGTCCGACAGGTCGTCCGCATGCAGTGCCGACCCGACTAGGCAGAAAGTGCATGCGGTCGCGAGCGGCAAGAGACCAAACGCGCCAATCCCGGCAAGATTCATGGGTGGCATTCTGCAGGTGGTAGACATTCAAAGCGCCTCCCTACGGATTATAGCTTACCCGGCGGGCGACAGAGGGGGATTGGCCTCCAGAGCCCTACTCGAGCCCCCTACACTCCCTCGGGCGGACTGGCCTCCAAAGCCCTTTTCTGGCCCCCTAGCGCGCTTACGGCCGGAGGGCGGCCACGGCCAGAGACCCGGCCCTACCGCGCGGCGCGTTCCAGGACCGCCTGAACGATGGCGTCGGCAAGGGCCTTCATGCCTTTGTCGCCCGGGTGGGCGGCCACCCCATCGTGCTTGAACGACCGTTCGGACCGGGCCGCGTTGGCCGCCTCCCGGCCCAGCGGGCCGGCGTCGACGAAAATGGCGTCGGCTTCCTGGCAGGCCTGGCTGAGCGCCTCGTCCTTGGCGGCATCGGCCCAGAAACAACTGCGCACCACCACCATCGGGCGGCGCCGGGCCAGGGCGCCTCCCAGGATCTTCATCACGCCGGCCTTGAATCGCGCCTTGTCTTCCTCGGAACCCAGCGCCGGCACGTTCTCGCCGATGGCCAGGACCACCAGGTCCGGATCGAACGCGAAGAAATCCTTCATCTGCCCGTCCACGTCGTAGGCGGCGTAAGCGCGCTCGAAATCCGCGATGTTCCTGGCCATGATCCGGGGAGCGGCCCCCGTATGCCGCGCGAGGCCGCCGGCCACGAGATGGACATAGTCCTTGTCCTCAGAACTGGCCGCCATGCCCCAGTTGCCGGTCCAGCCGATGTCCGCCTTGGGGCCGTGCAGGGTGATGCTGTTTCCCAGGAACAGGATCCTGCGGATGGCGGAGGCCTTGACCTCCGGCCCGGCCGTGACGGGAAACATGGATATCCGAAACCGGGTACAGCCATAGGGAACGAGGGCGACAGGCTCCGCCGGTTTCTGCCCGGCCGCCGGGAACGAGGGGAGCCGGGGCGCTTTCGGGTCGGGATTCCAGGCGATCTCGCGCGCCTTGGCGCGCAGTTTCAGCGGGGATGCCAGGGGCCAATCCCATGGGGACGGCATGGCGCCGCGCTCCACCGTCAATCCGGGTTCCCGCAGGTCCAGCGCGAACTTCCACCGGGCGGACGGATCGGGCGTGTTGGCGTCCTTGGTGTCGGGGATGGGCAGGGCGAAGAGCAGGGGGCCGTAGGAGACCGAGGCGTAAGGCGCGCCCTGCGTGGCGTTTCCCTCGGGGATCGTCACCGGGGTTGCCTTATGCGCCCCGTCGTAGGGCGGGCCCGGCGCGGCATCGCGGCCGGTCCGCACGAGGGCGGTCATCGGGAAGTGCAGCCGGACGGTGTCGCCCGGCTTCCAGCTTCTTTTGATGCGCGCGAATCCCCTGGCGTTCCGATCGATCCCGACGGCGGCGCCGTTCACGCTCAGGGCGGGAGCCGTGCACCAGCCGGGAATGCGGAAGTCGAGCGGGAAGGCCGCCTCCCGCGCGGGCTGGACGGAGATCTCGATGGCTTCATCGAAGGGATAGTCGGTCCTGCAGGCGATCACGACCGGCACGCGGTCCGCCGCCAGCGCCGTCACCGTGCAGGGACCGTAGCAGGCCGCCGCCAGGCCGTTGTCGTAGGTCGCCATCCACATGTGCGTGACGTACCCCGGCACGATGCGGTTGAGCGCGGCGGTACAGCAGAGCGGCTGGTGCTTGCGCCGGTAGGCGCCGCCTCCGGCCCTGGGTCCGTGGGGGAAGTCCGGCGAGCGGTTGGCGAACCGGTTGGGGCTCTGGAAGTAGACGTGCGTCTTGAAGTCGCGCGACACGGCGGCCGGCCCGGCGTTGAAGAACGCCCGCTCGAGCCGATCCGCCATCCGGCCTTCGCCGGCCACGGCGAGCAGGCTGGCCTGGCTCCACACATATCCCGCCACATCGCAGGTTTCACTGCCCCGGAAGGCGCCCGTGGGGACATACCACTCGTCGGAGACCGGCACGCCGTGGGGCTGCATGGCCACGCGATCGAGCAGGTCGTGCCAGCCGACGGCCGCCTGCAGGTACCGGGCATCGCCCGTCCACAGGTAACCCACGGCCCAGGGCGTCGTGCTCTCGATGAACTCGACCACGTGGGCGTTCTCCACGGTCGTGCCCGGCTTCAGGTCCGGCGCGGTGCGGTAGCGGTTCAGGTTCGGCAGGAGCCCGGCCCCGTCTTTCCTGAACATGGCGTCCAGGGCGGCGGCGATGCCCCGGTTGCCGGTCCAGGTGTAGGTGTCGAAGGCCGGCCACAGGTTCGACAGGCTGCCGGGGATCCATCGCAGACACTCGGGGTCGCTGCCGTAAGCCTTCACGAGCGCTTCCAGGACGTGCTTGTCGCCGGACCCCGCGTAGTATCCCGTCATGGCGCGCCCCAGGAGGCCGCAGGCCCAGAGCGGCCAGCCCTCCAGGGCGGCGATGACGGCTTTCCGGTCGCCGGGATTGTTCCGGTCGAGCCACCAGAGGAAGAGCAGGCCGTTGGGATTCATGGGATCGGCCACCGCGCAGAGCCGCCGCTTCGCCTGCTGGATCAACTCCTCGTCATGCAGCGCGTACCCCAGGCGGGCCAGGTCGGTCCGGTACCCGTCCCGGTACTGCACCCA
>CAYNDR010000268.1:0-1774 GCA_964395295.1 uncultured Planctomycetales bacterium | reverse complement strand
AGAGCAGGCCGTTGGGGTTCATATTGTCCGCCACGGCGTAGAGCCGCTTCTTGGCCTGCTGGATCAGTTCCTCGTCGTGCAGGGCGTAACCCAGGCGAGCCAGGCCGTCGAACCAGTAGCCGCCTCCCTCGTAGGGCCAACTGCCCTTGTACCACATGAGCCTCCCGCCGGTCATCTTGTGGTCGGCGGCCCAGGCCCGCTTGAACTCGTCGTCCACCTCGTCCATGTGCCCGGTGAAGCCGTCCCGCGCGGCCAGGCACCAGTCGCGCAGCCAGCCTTGCGGTTCGACCGCGCCGGGGGGCAGCGCGATGAAGGCCGGACGCGTCGGCGGCTCGAAGGGCCGCGCGTGGTTGACCGGTCCCGGGGCCCCGGCTTTGGCCGCATCGCCGGCCTGAGCGAAGGCAAGCGCGGGACCGCCCAGCGTCACCCACAGCAGGACCGCGCAGGGGCGTTTCATGCGGGCTCCGTCATGGTCTTCGGCCGGACGCTCCCGGAGGCGGAGCGGCTCCGCGTCCTCACGCGGCGGAGGTCCAAGCGGCTACTGCCCCGCGATGATCGTGTCGAGCGTCTTCACCTGGTCGGCGGGCGTGGGGCCCGCGTCCGCCTCGAGCGTCATGTAGCCGGAGAAGCCGATCTCCTCGATCGTCCGGCGCACCACGGGCCAGTTGACGCTCCCCTTCCGGACGCTGCAGAAACTGCCCCCCTTGCCGTCGGCGTTCAGCTTGAAGTCCTTCACGTGGAGCTTGCAGACGAGCGGCCCGAGGGCGCGGAGCCACTGCTCGGGCGGGGCGAACTTGACGTGGTTGCCGATGTCGAAGTAGGCCTTCACCCACTTGTTCCTGAAGGAGCCCACGAAGGCGGCGAAGAGGCCGGGCATCAGCCACAGGCTGTTCCAGACGTTCTCGAGCCCGATCACCACGCCCGCCTTCTCCGCGACGGGGATGAGCTTCTCCACCGCCTTGATGGACATGTCGGTGGAGCGGTCGTGGGCCTTGATGTAGTCCTCGAAGGGCGCGTTGTCGCCCTCCACCACGCGCTTGAGGTGCAGGGTCTTCGGGTCGAACTCGATCTTCAGATCCCACGGCTCGGGCATCTTCACCTTGCCGAGGCGGCAGGGCACCAGCAGGATCGCGTCGGCCCCGTAGGCCTGGGCGGCCTTGAGCGACGTCTCGGTCTTCGCGATCGTGCCCTCGACCTCGGCGGGCTTGTCGCTGTTGAAGCTCATCCAGGCGCGCATGACGGAGTGGATCTTGATGCCGACCTTCTCGGCAACCTTGCGGGCCGCCTCGGCCTCGGCCACGGAGGCGTCCGCGGCCTGGGTCTCCACGCCGTCGAACCCGCCCTCCTTGAGCTTCGCCAGCACCGCCTCTTCGGGCTTGCCGACGATCTGGGCCCGGTAGAGCTTCGTCTTGAACTCCTGCGCCCCGAGGGGCCCGGCCGCCCAGAGCCCGAGCGCCGCCGCCGAACCGGCCATCATCCCCCGCCTGGTGATCTCGTCCGCCATGGTCTCCTCCCGGAATCGCGGGGCGCCGCCTCCCGGCCGCCCAACACACATTACACGACAGGGGGGCGGGGAATGTATATATTTTCAAAAGAACGAAAATAGGCCGGGGGCCCCGGATTCCCCCAGTCAGGAGACCTCCCATGAAAGGCGAACCCAGCCGGCGCGACCTCCTCAAGGGCACCCTGGCGTCCTCGGCCGCGGGGCTCCTGGGCCCCTTCGTCCACGCCCGACAGGCGAAGAAGGTCCTCAAGGCCGGCTACGTGGGCTGCG
>CAYNDR010000267.1:7901-9062 GCA_964395295.1 uncultured Planctomycetales bacterium | reverse complement strand
GGTCCCGGTGGTCGGGGTCGCCGCATGAGTGTCAACCGAGAGTAGCCGCACCCATCTGAATTCATGCCGGCCCCGGGAAACCCATGACCCCCCATGACATCCGCCTTGCGGTTCTGGTCGACAATCATGCCGGGGAAGGCCTCGTCCACGAGCACGAGCTGTCGATGTGGATCGAGGCAGGCGGCCTGCGCCTCCTCTTCAATACAGGCCAGGGAGGAGCCCTCCTCGGGAACGCCCGGCGGCCTTGACTACGAGACCGACGCCGCCCGGGACAAGCGCAAGGAGCAGTGGAAGATCAGCGGGAAGGTCGTCAAGACGATGAACTGCACCCAGTCCGCGCATGGGATCGCGGGATTCTGGACCACGGTGATCGCCGCCGCCGTGCTCACCCCATGAAACCGCTTACGGGGGACCCCAGGGGCCCCCGGGAGGAAGAGACCGATGCTGACGCGGATTCTCGCCTTCGTCTGCCGGATCTGCCCCGTCTGCTTTTCCGCAAGGCGATGGCGGGGCTCGTGGATCGCCCGCTTCGTGCGCTGGTACTCGCCGGCGTGCCCGTTCTGCCGGGCGTACCGGCGGCTCCACGCGTCCCGAGAAGGAATATCCGCGCCTTCGCGCTGACGCTCACTCGCGCTTCCCGCAGCACGGCTCCTCTCCGCGCATCCCCGCGCCGTGGCCGCCGCAGGCCGCCTCCGGGGTCGCCTCCCGGAGCGACCCCGCCCGGAAGGCCGCCAGGGTCTCATCGACCGTGGGACTCTCCGTGAGGAAGACCCGGAGGCCGGCCGCCAGGAGCCTGCCGAGGGCGCCCCTCCCGATGCCGCCGACCGCCACGCCGTCCACGGCCTCGCCGGACAAGGATTGCAGCGGCCGGCACATGCCGTGAGCGTGATCCTGGTTGACGTTCGGGACCGCCCTCAGCCTTCCGTTCTCCGTGTCCACGATCACGAAGAGGGCAGCCGAGCCGAAGTGGGAACTCACCGGGCTCTGAAGCCCCTTGTCCTCGGCCACCGGGATGCAGAGATTCATAAGGCCTTCTCCTTTCGAATGCATCGGCACGAACCGCCTTCCCCGGCAGCCAGGGGAACCGGCCCCCGACCCCTGCACCGCCGACAGCCGGCCTTCCGCCCCGAGCAGCAAGGGCACCCGCCGGACGGTCTCCCT
>CAYNDR010000267.1:0-7891 GCA_964395295.1 uncultured Planctomycetales bacterium | reverse complement strand
CCCATCTGCGTGCGCTGGTCCTGCCCGGCGTGCGCGTGCCGGCGGGCGTCCCGGCGGCTCCACGCGTCCCGCGCAGGATTCGGCGCGCCTTCCCGGAGAAGAGCGCCTCGGCCACCTTCCGCCGGCCGGACTCCACAAGGCGCCCGAACGTGGGCCGCGACACCTTCATCCTCGCGGCGGCCTTCTCCTGGTAAAGCCCTTCCAGGTCCGCCAGCCGGATCGCCTCGAACTCATCCAGGGTCATCGCGACTTCCCCGATCCCGCAGGCGCGCTTCCCCACGGGACGGAACACGGCCACCGGCGGCTTGACCTCCACCCGGCGGCAGCATAACGGCCTGGCCATGGGTATCCTCCGCCTCCATTATGGTCATATGCTCATAACAAGTCAAGAGGGGAAAGGATCCGCGGGATCCCGGCCAGGCACGAACCGCCGCCCGGCGCCGCCGGCGGCGGCCCGCCCGCCGCCTCATGCCGAATCCGCTTGCCCGCCCGTCCCGGCCCGTTTATCATCACGGAACGCGCCCCAGCGGATACTTGAGGACAAGCCTTGTGTGAGGTTCCGCCGGCGCGGGCCTTCAGGAGGATCGACATGTCGAACAGTCTCTTCGCAAGGGAAGACGGGTGGACGCGGCGCGAGGTCCTGCGCGCGGCGGGAGCCGGCGCGCTGGCCGGCGCCGTGCCCCGGGGGATCCTCGCGTACGCCGCGGCCCCCACGATCGGCATCTCCGTCCAGCTCTATTCCGTGCGAGGCGACTGCGACAAGGACTTCGACGCCGCGATGGAGCGGATCGCCAAGATGGGCTTCGCCGGCGTCGAGTTCGCCGGGTACCGCAGCTACGGGGGCAAGCCCAAGGAGCTTCGCAAGCGTCTCGACGACCTCCGCCTGAAGGCGACCGGCACGCACATCGGCACCGGCACCCTCCGGGGCCACGGACTCAAAGGGACCGCGGAATCCCACCAGACCCTGGGATGCAAGTACCGCATCGTGCCGGGCGACGGCGACTTCGGCCACCCAGAAAAGAGCAAGGCCTTCGCCGACGTCTTCAACAAGGCGATGGAAACGCTCCGGCCCCTCGGGATGGCCTGCGGCTACCACAACCACACGGAGATCGCCAAGGTCGATCCGGAGACGAAGAAGACCTTCTGGGAGCTCTTCGCGGAGCGCACCGAGAAGGACGTCGTCCTCCAGCAGGACGTCGGCTGGACGGCCGCCGCCGGGCTCGACCCCGTCGAGCTGATCAAGAAGCACCCCGGGCGCACGAAGATCCCGCACTTCAAGCCCACCGTCGTCAAGAAGGAGGCGGGCAAGAAGGCGATCTTGGGGGAGGACTCCGTCAACTGGAAGGGCGTCATCGAGGCCTGCTATACGGCCGGCGGCACCGAGTGGTTCGTCATCGAGCAGGAGGCCTACCCCGACGGCAAGTCGCCGATGGAGTGCACCGAACTGTCGCTCGCGGGCCTCAAGAAGATGCTGGCCGAGATGGGGAAGAAATAAGCCCCGGCAGGCGCGGCTACGGGGAGCCTCGCTTCAGGAGCGCCTCGAGCCGCACCTTGAGTTTGTTCCCCTGCTCCGGGTTCACCATCGTGACGTAGGCCACGTGGCCCTTGAGCCAGGCCGGGAAGTCCCGGTGTCCGATCCGGTCCTGCGCCGCCAGCCCCTCGAAGCGCGCCCGGTGCAGGATCGCCCGCAGGCGGCGGCGCTCCGCGCGCGGGGCCGAGACCTTCTCGTTCACCACGATGCCCGTGACGACCTGCGCCGTGTTGCGCCGCTGGACGCGGCGCTTCTTCTCGTTGGGCGCGAAGCCCTCGTCCTCCACGACGTGCCGCGCCCGCGCCAGGAGCCACGCCACGCTCTTGGGGTTCTTCTCCCCCTTCGGGACGAGCGCGTCCCCCGAGAAGGTCAGGTCGTCCGCGTAGCGCGTGTAGGTCCACCCCAGCTTCGCCGCCATTCCCCCGAGGCGCCTGTCCAGCCGCCGCGCCACGAGGTTCGAGAGCGCCGGGCTCGTGCACGCCCCTTGCGGGAGACCCCGCGGCCCGATCGCCACATGGTATTTCTTCCCGTCGTACTCCACCGTCCGCCGCGGCGCCTCGGTGCACAGGAGCGCCAGGACCGTGGCCGCCGCGGGCGAGTATCCCAGCCTCTCGAAGACGCCCCGCACCCGCGGGAACGTGATCGAGGGAAAGAAGTCCTTGAGGTCCATGTTCACCACGACCGCCCTGCGGACGTGGGGCGCGGCGTTCGTCACCGTGGACCGCCCGGGAACGAATCCGTGCGCGGGCGCCTCGGCCGGCACCTTCGAGAGGATGTTCTGGAAAATCCAACGCTGGGCGGCGGCGAGCTTCGGCTGGGGCGCCGAGATCTCGCGCGTCCCGCCGCTCTTCTTCGGGATCAGGAACCGCACGTAGTGGGAGACCGTCGCCGCCTCGCTGTGGAACGCGAGCCACCGGAGCCGCGGGACGGGAATCCCGAGGGCCGCCGCGGCCTCGGCAGGCGTGGAGAGCGCCGGCAGGCCGAGCTTCGCGAGCGCCGCGGGATCGGACGTCCGGTCCGCGAGGCCCGCGGAGACTCCCCGCCCCAGGAAGACGATGTCTTCCGCGCGCCTCCGGGCCACGATCTCCGCGTGGGCGCGCCGGCGCTCCTCCGCCTTCCGCTTCTTCTCCGCCTTGACCGCCGCGCGCTCCTCCTTGAGGCGGGCCACGGCGCGCGCCCCCTCCTGCCGGGCCAGCGCCGCGTCGCCCTTCTTGAGGAGCATGAGGTCGCCCACGCGGTGGATCTCCGCCACCTGCTCCGGCGTGAGGTAGCCGCGCGCCACCAGCGCCCGGTCGATCAGCTTCGTCCGCTCGTCGCCCGCGGGAGGGATCGTGTCCGTCCGCCCCCACCAGGGCGAGGTCGCGACCTCCTTCGTCGCCGCGCGCGCCCGGAGTTCCTTCTCGGAGATCGGAAGGAATTCCTCGGCCTCGTAGGAACCGGCCGGCCGCGGCGCCGGGAGTTTCGCCGGGATCGGCACGGACGGCTTCGGAGGCAGGGGGGGCGGCATCGGCGGCCGCTTCCGCGGCAGACCGCCGAAGAACAGCTCCCTCAACCAGTCGAACAGGCCCATGACGCTTGCGGGGGCCACCCCCCTCGACTACTCGCTCGGGACCGGGGACGTTCACCGAGGGCCCGTGCGGCTATGCCGCTAGGGAAACCCTCGGGTTGACCGAGCCCGGGCGGCATAGCCGTACGGGCCCTGAAGAACAACGGCCCCGGGGACGCATGCAAGGCCATCTTCATCCGCGGCGGTTCGCCGCAGGACAGTCTCGAGGAGAAGTGGCCCCCGCAAGCCTCACGGACGCCAGACCGCGGACCGCAGCGCCAGCAGGTGGCGGCACGGCCCCTTCCTCAGCCCTCCTTTGTAAAAGTGGGAGCACGCGCACTTCGCCCGGCGGAAGATCCCGTCCGGATCGAGGAGCGCCTCCGTAACCTGGTTGCCGAACTTCGCCGCGACCACGCGCAGGCCACCCGCGAGCTTTTCGTCGCGCTCGACCTTCGCGGTGAGCGACCGCGACGCCGTGGCCTCTTCGTTTTCCGGCACGACCTTCTCGACCGCCACCTCGGGAGGCATGACGCGGCGCCAGCGCACCACGCCCGCCGGGAGGTCCTGGATGCACTGCCCCAGCCGCGCGAGGCGATAGAGCGCCGCGCGCACCACGTCCGGCCGGCCCCCGAACTCGTCCACGCGCATCGACTGCCGCGCCTCCAGAGCCTGCGCCATCGCCCGCAGGGTGTCCTCGCGGAGGTCCGCCTGCGGGGCCATGAGGTCGAGCGCCGCCGCGCGCGTCCAGTCGTTCACCGTCCACCCGGAAAGCCCCAGCGTGAGCCGCATCTCCCCCATTCGCGCCACCCAGAAGCTCGGCAGGCCGTCCCCCAGAAGATAGACGTCCACTCCCTCGATGAGCGGCAGGCAGCGCCCCAGCACCAGCAGGCGCTGGCGCCCCCACACGCGGACGATCTGGGGGTTCCCCTCCCACCGCGTCCCGCGCGAGACCGCGCGATGCCCCCAGGGCTCGATCACCACCGCCGGCGCCTGCCCCGGATTGAGCTCGAACTTGAGCGCGCGCGGGCTCCGCCGCGCCTTGTGCCGCCGGAGGAAGGCGAGCACCGAGTAGACCGACTCGCGGTCAAGCGCCACTTTCCGCACCGGAAGCGTCATCGCCGCCTGGATCTGCAGGAATCCCCGAAGCCATGTCTCCGGAAGGTCGATCTTCTCCTCGCGAATCCCCTCCCCTCCCTTCGCGCGGACCTCGAATCCGCGGGGGTCCACGTGGAACCGCGTGGGCCGGTAGGTGCGGAGCTCCTGGAAGTGCTCGTAGAGCGCCCACGAGTAGTCCACGTTCGTGGTCCCGGTCTGCACCCCCGAGGCCCCCTTGAACATCGCGTCGCGCTCCACGACGAGGCAGCCGTAGCTCGACTCGTCGGCGCTGAAGCACTCGAAGAGGACGGCGTCCGGGGCCACGGTGATCACGGGGTCGCACGGCGTGAGCCGACGGAAAAGTTCCGGGTCGTTCCGGCGGAGGTAGTCCGCGTAGGAGCGGCGGGCGGTCCAGTAGGTCTTGTGCCGGAGGCGGAACTCGCGGTCGAGGTCGGCCGGGATCTCGGCCTCGGCCCGGCGGGCCTCCAGTTCCTCCCTCGCGTGGGCCGCGGCCGCCTGCCGGAGGCGCTGATCCTCTTCCGCCTGCCCCTTGAGCCACGCCCGGTATGCCGCGGGGTCGCGCGGCTTGAAGCGGAGGTCGCTCACCACGACGTCGTGGAGCGCGGAGATCGCCTCGCGGAACCGGAGCGGCCGGGCCAGCTCGGCCTCGAACGAGACGGGGGCCCGGAAGAGGTTGGGCGAGAGCATCACCGCGCAGGCGCCCTCGCGGCGCTCCACGCGGCTCCTCCCGAAATAGGCCAGGCTAAGGAGCAAGCTTCAGCTCCGGGAAATGGCGGCCCACCTGCTCGGCGACCTCGGGCCGGCGCGTCGCCGCGCGCACGACCGCCGCGAGGCCCGACCGGAACTCCGGCGCCCGGATCGACCGCGCCGCCGCGGCCAGGAGCGGCAGGAGCGCCCCCGACCGCCCGGGATCGCGCTCGATCGCCCCGGCAATCTGCGAGGCCGCCATCCGCTTGGCGCGGCCCCCGCGATGGATGTTCAGGAGCACCGTGGCCCACACCGTCTCCATCGGCGCCCCCGCCAGGAGATCCTGCAGGGTTCGGTCGGCCGAGGAGAAGCGCTCCAGGTGCCGCACGATCGAGACGCGGACGTCGTCGTAGGGGCTTTCCACGAGCTTCGCCCAGAGGTCTACCCGGCCGCGGGCGCGCTCCTCGGCGGCGAACCACTCCCAGGCCGCCTCGCGGACCCCGCGCGTCATCGAGTCCAGGAACGCGATCAGCCACTCCGGGTTGAAGTCCGGCGCCGCGGACATGCGCTCCCGCGCGAGCGCCACGGCGTCCCTCGCGGCGCTCGCGGCGCGCACGCGCGCCAGCTCCACGAGTTCGCCCGCCGGCACGTCGCGCGACTTGAGCCAACCGATCCCCAGCTTCGCCGCCGGCCCGAGGGGCGCGCAGGCCAGGGCCAGGATCTGTGCCGTGGAGAAGCGATCGGGGGAGACCGCGCGCGCCATGACCTCGCAGACCGCATCGAGGACAGGGAGGCTCTTGACCTCCAGGAGCCTCAGCCACAGCTCCGCCGGGGCCGACTCGAGGCCCGCCGCCGTACGCAGGAGCTCCGCGGCCAGGGCCTGGACCTCCTCGTCCGGGTGCTCGAAGAGGGCGGCGAGGCGCTCAACGGGCAGTTTGGCGAAGAAGCCGGGGCGCTCCTTGATCATCGCCATCGCCGCGCGCCGGAGCGGCCGCGCGTGGGCCCCGAGCAGCAGCCGGAGTGGCGCCTCGGGGTCCGCCTCCCACGCCTTCGGGAAGGCCGGGGCGGGCTTGAGTTCCCGCAGGGCCCGCCCCGCGCGCACGGACCAGCCGTGGGTCTTGCAGAAGACCACGTCCGAGTGGTGGAAGAGGACGTGGATGAGCCCCCAGTTGTCGAGGAAGTGGACGCCGTTGTCGCAGTCCTCGTCGCGGTAGAGCGGCAACGCCTCGAGGATCGCGGCCAGGTAGCGCTTCGGATCGCGGAAGCCCAGCCGGCGGAAGTACCGCCACGCGCGGCGGCGCAGGTAGTGGCGCGTGTGGGCGCTGAAGGGGTGAGGGGGACGAAGGCGGACGACGGGGAAATCCGCCGACTTGCGGCGGCAGGCCCGGTCGAAGGCCGCCAGGAACCACGCCATCGCGCGGTCGTCGCCGGCGGCCTCGGCGAGCTTGAAGAGCCTCTTGACGAGCGGCTTGTGGTCGGGAAGGTCGATCGGCCGGTCGAGGTACTCCTTCATCCGCTCGCGGGCCCAGGGGCGCGAGTCCTTGAACCACCGCTCGGCGAAGGCGCCGAGCTTCTTGGCGGCGCTGGCGTTGCGGAGCTCTTTGAGGAACCGGGGATCGCCGGTGGAGAAGTACTCTTCCAGGAGGAGGATCGATCCCTCGGGCACGGGACCGATTCAAGCTCGAGTGGGAGAGGACGGTCAAGGAAAAGGGGGCGCCTGCGGGCGCGAGGCCACGGAGGGGACTGAGAAAGAATCAAACACAGAGTACACGGAGGGCACGGAGGAAGAATGGCCGGGCCATGGCCACCCGGGGGCGGGGGGCTACTTCTCCCCCGCCACCGTCTCGGCGTAGACGCGCAGGCCCCGGGCGCGGGCGCGGAAGTCCTGCGCCTCCTTCAGGCGCGCCTGGAGGTCCTTCATCCGCTCCTGCAGGCGCTCCCGGTTCTCCCGAAGCTGTTCCTCGGTCATCTTCCGGACGCCCTGGACGATCGCCTGGACGTCGACCTTCACCTCGGGGACGGGGGAAGGCTGTGAGGCCCGGAGCCAGTGCTCCTTCAGGTTCCTCACCTTCTTGTCGACTTCCGCGGCGTCCGGGACGCGGCCCGCGACCCACGCGCGGTACGCCTCCCACTGGAGGCCTTCATGCCAGTCCCCCGTGCGGAACATGAGGTTGACCTGGCCGCCCAGGTCCACGGACGCCGTGCGGTCGCCCACCACTACCGCCCCTTCGCTGCCCGCGATGCCGAACCGGCGGCAGACCTCGGGGTGGCGGCTCAGGAGGTCCCGGACGCTCCGCGCCTCGGCCTTGAGCCCCGGCACCGTGAGCTCGACCCGCCCGTTGCCGTGCTGCCTGAACTCGACGGTCTTCCCGTCTTCGCCCTGGGTGATGACGATGGCCAGGGACGCGGCCTGCCGGCCCCGGTCCTCCATCTCCGCGATCAACTGCCCCATGTACACGCGGTCGCAGTCGGCCGCGTTCGCCGCCGCCCGCTTCAGCTCGTCGAGCTTCGCGGGCGGGAGCTGGCGCAGGGACTTCTTGGCCGATCCGCGCGCGGCGAGGTCGGGGCTGGCGGTGGCCGCCACGAGGCCCACCAGGCTGCGGGCCGGGGCGGGGCCGGGGGCCATGAGCTCCTCGAGGCTGGAGACCTGAAGGGACGCCAGCCTCACGGCGGGGTTCTCCGCCTCGCGGGCCGCGGCCTCGTGGGCCTTCTGGAGGTCGGCCTCCGCCTCCCGGGTGAGGAGGTCGATCTGACGGGCGCGGGCGTCCGCCTCGGAGACGAGGTCGGCCACCTGGCGGCGCTCGGGGCTGATGGGGCGGGGGCCCAGGAATCCGGCCGCGGTGGCGGCGATGCCCACGGCCAGGCCCACCATCACGGCCGCCGCGAGCCGCGCCGGGAAGAGGGCGCGCCGCCTCGCCGAGGCCTGCATCCGCTCCACGAGCCAGTGGCGGTTCGCGGGGGTGGACTGGATGTCCTCGAGGGCGCGGTTGAAGGCGTCGCGGAGGGACGCG
>CAYNDR010000266.1:7795-9064 GCA_964395295.1 uncultured Planctomycetales bacterium | reverse complement strand
TCATTTGCGTGTCGGAGGGCCAGCTCGTGCAGGACGCGGGGAAAGTGGCGCCCCCGGCCGGGGCTCCCGGGGTGGGCAGGCCGGGGTTGGGACGAACAAAGGCCGATGTCAGCGGGTTGCGGATGATCGTCGCGCCTTCGTTGATCAGGAAGATGCTCCTCCCGGTGCCGTAGGTGTCCGGGAAGGACCCGAAGCCGAACGCGCTGGTGTTGTGGTAAAGCCCGATGGTGTCCGTGTTGGCCTTGTAGTCGACCCCGGGCGCGCCCGAGGACTGATCGTTCACCAGTTCGTAGTACCAATACCCGGCCTTGGCGCCCCGTCCGGGCATCTGGTCATAACGAAGCTGATAGGAAATCGTGACCCCTGCCGTCGTGCTACTGTAGGTTACCGCAGACGTGCCCTGTCCGTTCCCCATGGTGTCCGCCGCGGCGATGGAGAGGTCGATCAGCTTGATCATCGAGCCGCTGGACGTGAACGTGGTGCCCGAATACGTCCCTGGCTCGAGACAGAACAGGCCAGCCACGTTCAAGGTCCAGAAGTCGGAAACCCGGTTCGCGTCGCGGTCGTTCGACCGGAAGTCGATCTCCGCGGTGGCCATGGTCTTGAGCGATGCCGACGCACTGCGCTCGTTCGCCGCCCGCTGGCTCGACAGGAGCCCCGGGATGGCGATCGCCGCGATGATGGCGATGATGGCGATCACGATCATCAGTTCGATCAGGGTGAAGCCCTTTTCACGACGCATAACGTTCCTCCAAAATTTTCTCAAAATACCCAACCCTGACAGCCTTAAAATCCTCCTGGCGGCGTCACCTCCTTTCGCTGTAACCTCACGATGGTGTACCACAATGCTTAGCAATCCCCTTGCCACCCAAAGTGTTGCGGCCCGCCCAACCCCTTAATCCCAAGCGGGTTAACCATACAATATGCGCCTACCCGGAAACCGGCGAAAAGTGACAATAATTGTCGCCCATCCGGCGCCTTCCTGACGATAATTGTCTCCCGTTCAAAGGTTTACCGATGTCCCGCCAGGTCCACGAAGACCCTGCGGCCATCCGTTGATGTGGTGCTTGTTGGACGTGCGGAGAACGTAAAGCCATGATTCCCGGCATGCATCCCGCGAATTGGCGTCGGTACTCTTGTCCTGCGACCCCAGGATTGGCTTGACACAAACGACCGGGTGAGGTTTCATCTCCTGTCTCGTTGAGCAGGTTCCGACTATGAACTTAGAAAAACTCCAGAAGGACGTCGAGAAACTCGAGAAGACAGCGG
>CAYNDR010000266.1:6890-7785 GCA_964395295.1 uncultured Planctomycetales bacterium | reverse complement strand
TGCGCGAGTTCGCCGTGGGCCTCCGCGAGATCCTCGCGGCCTTCCTCAAGGATCGCAAGGAGCAGATCCGCCCCGGCCAGATCTTCCGGGACGCGGCCGCCAAGAACATCGTCCCGGGAGACATCGCTCCCCGGGGTGACGCTCTGCTGGTCCGATGGGGCGGCCATGTCACGCCCACGGACCCGCAGGTCATCAAGGAGGATGCCTCCAGGCTCGGATCCGTGGCGGACAAGGTTCTGCCTGTCCTCAAGGCCTACAAGAAGGAGAAGTAGCCTCTCAAGGCCGCTCGTAGAACGAGCCGATCACCACCCTCAGGCGGCCGCTCCCCACGAGTTCCTCCAGCATCGGCTTCAGGCCCGATTGGACCAGCCTGATGCCCTCCCTTTCCAGCGTCGCCATAAGATCGTCGGCGCTCCGCGGACGCAGATAGAGGACGCGCCGATCGAATCCCGGCCCGTGGAGCAGGTACGTCCTCGGGGCCCCTTCGAGGCAGACGACCGCCCGGGAACTCCGTGACTCTGGAGGAAGGGGAACGACCTGGCGCTCGGACCACGGCTGGGCGATCAGCGTCCGGAGCCCGCCGACCGGGAACTCCGAGGGGACACAGGACGCCGCGAACTGGACGAGAAGGGCGGCGCCCAGCGCAAACCTCAGGACGGAGCGCCCCTCGGCAAGCCGGGCCGCGGCGATCGCCAGCAGGGCGGGGAAGAAGAGCGCAAACCGGAGAAACCACGGATCTGTGACGACCAGGAGCAGGACGCTGGCCAGGGAGACCGCGAACCCCGCGGCGAGACGCCTGAACCGGGCATCCTCCCTCAACCCGAGGAGCAGTCCCGGCAGGCCGATCGCGAAGGCCCCGATCCCCCAGCCCGAGATGCCATCGAGCTGGGCACTG
>CAYNDR010000266.1:2874-6880 GCA_964395295.1 uncultured Planctomycetales bacterium | reverse complement strand
AGGGCAGGGGATCGTAGATGCGGCGGTCCGCCAGGCGCAGGGCGCTCGCATGGAACGACCCCAGGCTTGGCCCGAACTGCAGGACGAAGGCGCCGTGGGGGCTCGCCTGATGGGGTCGGACGGGGTGGATGGGATTGCCGTGGAATGCCGTATTGCGGGCATACCAATAGCCTCCCACGGACAGCCCCAGCAAGGCGAGCGCCGCCATGAATCGGGCGGACCCGCGGGCCGCGGGCGGCTCCCTGCGCCATAAATACATGAGCAGGATGAGACCCGGGAGGGCAAAACCGAAGGTCGGCTTCACGCCGATCCCCAGGCCGGCCGCGAGGAGGACCATGCCCGGATGCGCCCGCGCGACCAGGAGCGCCCCCGCGGCCACGAGCAGGGCCGCGACCGGACCATCGTTGAGACAGGCAGTGGCCTGGAGATGGAGGCCGGGCACCATGGCATAGAGGAGCCCCGCCATGAAGGCCCCGCGGTCCCCCAATCCCAGGCCGCGGGCCAGCGCCAGGACGGAGGCGAAGGCCAGCGCCAGGAACTCAACGCCGGCCATCTCGATGAGGATGTCGTGATGGAGGAAGACGACCCACCACAGCTCGACCAGTTCGAATCCCGCAGGGAAGGTCGAACGCCAATCAAGGCCCGTCTCGCGGGTGATGGCCCCGGCCCGGGTCCACTCGGCAACCTTGGGCAGGTGGTAGCCCTGGACGTCCCCCACATAGGGGGCGAAGAACCAGACCTGGAGGAGAAGCCGGACCAGCACGATCGCGACGAAGCATGCGGTCCAGGGGCCGACGCGGGGCCACCGGAGCGCCTTCCAGTCCGGCCGCACGCCCGCGGCCAGGAGGGCCGCCAGCGCGGCCGTCCCCACGATCCCGAGGCCCGTGGCCGTCATGATCCCGGCCAGGCCGGCGGCCAGGATCGCCGCGGAGACCAGCGCCAGGCGGATGAGGAGGAAGAGCACGACGTCCACGGGGGCCTGCCCCGTCCGGACCCGTCCCAGGATCGCGTACGCCCCCAGCAGGGAGGCGGCGTTCGCGACCGCCATCCAGAAGGCCCCCAGCATCACAACACAAACCTCAAAAGGTCCATCGTCATCGGGATCTGGCGCGCCGCGTAGGCCATGAAGAGCCACAGCACCACGCCGGCCGTGACCGCGGTCCAGGCCCGCGACTTCCGGGCGCAGGCGGTGAAGATCCAGTAGAGGGACAGGACGACAATCCAATCCCGCCAGAGGCCGGACAGGGGGTAGGCGATGATCCGCCAGGCCAGGAGGATCAGGGCGGCGGCGACTTCCCAGATCCATGGGGGGAGACGACGGTCCGGATGAGGAGGCATGGCGCCGCTCAGACCTTCTCCCCGACCGCGACGATGGAGAGGGAGAACCTCGATTCGAACCGCTCCTGGAAGCGGATCAGGGGCATGAGCAGGTCGAAGCCTCGGACGTCCCCGCCCCCGATGGCCTTCTTGCGGAGCACCTTGCCGTTGAACCACCACCCCACGGCGCCGATGGGATTGTGGTGCCGGGCGTGGATCACCCGAAGGCCGGCCTCGCGCATCTTCCGGACGAGGCCTTCCTTCGTATAGCGCCGGTGGTGGCCCAGGCCCCGATCGATCCCGCAGTAGAGCCTCGGGTTGGCCGGCACGAAGAGGATCACCCGCCCGTTCGCCCCGAGGAAGCCCCCCATGTTCTTCAGCGCCCCGAGGTCGTCTTCGATGTGCTCTAGCACGTTCAGGCAGACGACGGTGTCATGGCGCCCCGGCCGGGGGCGGGGATCGCGGGTGATGTCCAGTTCCCTCACGGCCACGTTGCCGGAATCCCGGAAGGACCGCCGGAGCTCGCGGAGGCAGAAGGCGGAGACGTCGGTGGCCGTCACCCGTCCGCGCCGCGCCAGACAGCGCGTCATGTTGCCGATGCCGGCGCCGATTTCCAGGAGGTCCCGGCCCAGGAAGGGCCGGATCGTCTCGTAGATCCACCCGTTGTAGCGGCCCGCCTTCTCCAGGAACTTCAGCGTCATCTCCCCGCACCCCAGGCCCAGGTCGCCCTGCACCCTGAAGCGGAGGATGACTCCCACCGCCTTCAGGGCATCCCACAGGCCGATCTTCTTGCCCTCGGAGTAGTTCCGGCCGTGATAGGAGATGGGCACCTCGTAGACGCGGCACCCGAGCCTCGCGACCTTGGCGGTGATCTCGGGCTCGAACCCGAACCGGTCGCAGCGGATCGGGATGGCCCTGATGATCTCCGACTTGAAAGTCTTGTAGCCGGTCTCCATGTCGGTGAGGTTGAGGTCCGTCGCCATGTTCGAGAGCGTCGTCAGCAGGCGGTTCCCCAGGGAGTGCCAGAAATAGAGGACCCTCCGCGGAAAGCCCGCGAAACGGGAGCCGTAGACGACATCCGCGTCCCCGTCCAGGATGGGCTGGATGAGCTTGGGGTACTCGCGAGGATCGTACTCGAGGTCGGCGTCCTGGATCACCGTGATCTCCCGCGTGACGTGCCGGAAGCCGGTCCGCAGGGCCGCCCCCTTGCCGCGGTTGACGGGGTGCCGGTACAGGCGCAGGGGAGGGCGATCCGGGGGCCACGCCGCCGCGGCTTCGCGGAGGGCCTCGCCCGTGCCGTCGGTCGAGGCGTCGTCCACGACCACGATCTCGCCCACGACCGGCGCCGCGGCCACGCGGTGGAGGACCTCGCGGACGGTCGAGGCCTCGTTGTAGCAGGGGATCACCACGCTGAGCGGGCGCCCTTCGAACTCCATATAGACGGACCTTAATGCCTCCCGGAGGACGGGGTCAAGCGGATTCCGCCGCGGCGCCCCGCCCCGGCTATTCCCTGATATCGTCCGATCCCCCGATAAACTCTTGCCGGGGCCGTCCCCGAAGAGGTAATATCACCCGGCCATGGCGGTCCCGAAAGCCTTCTTCCTGCTCGCCGCGGCCCTGTCCGCGGGCCTATTCCCCGCCGAGGGCGCCCGCGCCGGGGTCAAGCTCTCGATCGAGGTCCCCGAGCGGATCTTCCGACCGGGGCGGGAAATGGTCGTCCGCTTCACGATCGAGAACGACGGGGAGACGGAAGCCCGGCTCGACGAGCCCGAGAGCTACCTCGAAGGCCTCGAGGTCCGGGACGGCGAAGGGCGCGTGGTCAAGGCCGCGGGACGGACGCGGGGGATCACGAAGCGGAGCCCCGTCGTGGAGCCGCGGGGCTTCATCGGCCGCGCGGTCGACATCGCCGGGGCCCTCTCCGTCCCGGAGGACAAGGAGGGCTGGTACCGCCTGCGCTGGTCGTTCGGAGACGCGGTATCGAACGAGGCCCGCGTGCTCGCCCGCCGCGACTGGCTGGCCACGGTAGAGACGAACCACGGGGCCATCGCCATCGAGTTCCTGCCCGAGGCGGCCCCGAACCACGTGCTCAACTTCCTGAGGCTGGCGCGCTCCGGATTCTACGAGGGATCGACCTTCCACCGCATCATCCCCGGCTTCATGATGCAGGGGGGGATCCCCAAGGACCCCGCCAACACCCCGAAGACGACCCTCCAGGCCGAGTTCTCCTCCCGGAAGCACGTCTTCGGCACGGTCTCCATGGCGAGGACCCCGGATCCCGACAGCGCCACCTGCCAGTTCTTCATCTGTTTCGCCCCGGCGACCCACCTGGACCTGGCCTACTCGGCCTTCGGCCAGGTCGTCAAGGGCGAGGAGACGGTCAAGGGGATCGAGAAGGTCAAGACCGACCACAGCCCCTGCAAGGGGTGCGGCCAGATCCCGCAGAAAACGGGCACCACGCCGTGCTGCGGCCGGCACCACCAGGACCGGCCCGAGATCGATGTGGTCATCAAGGGCGTGACGCTTGCCGAAAGAAAGAAATAGGGGATTGAGCCATTGTCGATCCCCCCTCTCGTCCCCCCCGGGGGGAGGAGGGAGGTACGATTCCATGATTCTCTTCCAGCCCCGAACGGATACGGAATAAGGAGCCGAGCATGCTCAGCCTTGGGATCGCAGTGGTCTTCGCGGCGCT
>CAYNDR010000266.1:0-2864 GCA_964395295.1 uncultured Planctomycetales bacterium | reverse complement strand
CCAAGGAGGCGCCCAAGTCGGACCTGGCCCTGGCGCTCACGGTCGACAAGGCCTCCTATGTGATCGGGGATGCGGTCCAGGCCGAGGTGGTCCTCACGAACAACGGGGACAAGGACCTCGATGTCGCCGCGCTCTGCCTGGAGGAGCGCTCCGTGAGCTTCGAGGTCTCCTTCGAGGCCGCGCCGGGAAAGCAGAGGCAGTTCCAGTTCGCGGTCACGCGGCCGGACCCGCACCTGGTCGACCGGCTCCCCTTGCCGCGGGCGGCCCTCAAGCCCAGGAAGTCGCTCGTCTCGCTCTTCACCATCCCCACGCTCAAGACGGGGAACCTGACGGTCACCGCCCGCTACGGGGACAAGGACCTCCGGTCGGCGCCCGCGGCGCTCAAGGTCACCGAGCAGGCGGACGGCGCGGGGCGGCTGGCCGCCATCCTGGACACCTCCGAGGGGACGATCCAGATCGACCTCCTCCCGGAGGAGGCCCCCAACAACGTGGCCAACTTCATCAGCCTGGCCCGCCAGGGCTTCTACAACAACCTGGTGTTCTTCCGCGTGGTGAAGGAAACCTGGATCCAGTCCGGCTGTCCCTACGACAACGGCTACGGGGGCCCGGGCTACGCGCTGAAGTCCGAGGCCAAGGGCCAGACGATTTCCCACGGGGAAGGCACGGTGGCCATGTCCCAGAACCTCAAGCTCGACCACACCGGGTCCCAGTTCTTCATCGCCCTGAAGGAAATCCCGTCCTTCAAGGAGAAGTTCACCATCATCGGGAAGGTGAGCGGGACCGGGGTCGAGACGGCCAGGAAGATCGGCAAGGTGAACGTGGACGCCAAGACGGACCGTCCCCAGGCGGACGTGCTCCTCAAGAAGGCCACGATCGTCGTGGTCAAGTGACGGGGAGGCGGCATGGACGAAGGGGACCTGCTCCACAACATCAAGTTCGTGAAGCTGGTCTCGGTGTCCGACCTGCCCTACGCGGAAGCGATCCAGAAGGCGCTCCGGGAGAGGAACATCGGGGTCGTCATCATCAACGACGAGGCCGTCCAGTCCCGGCCGGATGAGGAGCGCGCCCTCGCCGTGCCCCCGCCCGAGGGATTCCGGCTCGAGGTCCCGGAGATCATGATCGAGAAGGCGCGCCGGGCCCTGGCCGAACTGGAGAAGGCCGAGGAAGAGGCGTGAACCGCCGGGGGGGCGTCCTCTCGCGGCCCATGATCGACCTCCACCGGCACCTCGAAGGAAGCGTCCGCTTCGGGACGCTTAAGGAACTCGCCCGGGAAACAGGACTCGCCCTGCCGGACCGGGAGCTCAGGCGGCGGGCGACGATGGCGGGAGAGAAGCCGGGATTCCTCCGGTTCCTCTCCAAGTTCGACATCTACCGCGGGCTTTATCCTTCCCGCGAGTGGATCGACCGGGTGGCCTTCGAGGCGGCGGAGGACGCCGGGAAGGATGGCGTCGTCCACCTGGAGCTGAGGTTCAGCCCGGCCCACTTCGCGCGGCGGATGAAGGCGAAGGGGGAGGACGTGGCGGAATGGGTGGCGCGGGCGGCCCGCCGGGCGGGGGGCGGAGTCCGTTTCGTCGCCACGTTCAACCGCCAGTTCCCGATGAAGGCGAACAAGCCCACGTTCAATGCGGTGGAAGGCACGGACGTCTTCTCGGGCCTGGACGTCGCGGGGGACGAGGGCCACAGCGCCCTCCCTTTTCTGCAGTTCTTCCGGCGGAGCGGTCTGCCGGCCACGATCCATGCGGGGGAGGGGGGCGGGGCGGAGAACGTCCGCGAGGCCATCGAGAAGTTCGGGGCCCGGAGGATCGGCCACGGCGTCCGGGTGCTCGAGGATCCGCGGGTCGTCGGGCTGGCGCGGGAGAAGGGCGTCGTCTTCGAGACCTGCCTCACCAGCGAGATCCAGACAGGCACGGCGCCCTCCTGGAAGCGCCACCCCGTCCGGCTCATGATGGACGCGGGCCTGCGGGTGACCCTGAACACGGACGATCCTTCCATCTGCGGCATCCGGTTGAGCGACGAGTTCCAGCGGGCCCGGAGGTGTGGGATCTCGCCCGGGGAACTGCGCCGGGCGATCCTTGTGGCGGCCGGGGCCGCCTTTCTGCCCCGATCCGATCGGGCGAGGCTGGGAAGGAGCCTCTTCCGGCAATGGCCGGTCGGGGGCAAGTGATGGAGCCGGAATCTCCGAGGTGTTGGACGCGGTGGCTCGTCCCGGGAATCCCTTTCGTCTTCTCGATGGGTCTGTCCCTGGCGACCGTGGGCGACCGGGTCTACTGGCAGGACTCCGGCTTCTACCTGGTGGCCGTGAAGGAGATGGGGGTCCTCTATCCTCCCGGATTCATGCTGTACCTGCTGTCGTGCAAGGCATGGACGCTCCTGTTCTTCTTCCTGGACTTTACGCTGGCGGTCCACCTCTTCTCGTCCTTCTGCGCGGCCCTCGCGGCGGGGGCGCTGGCGCTGGCGTCCAGGGACCTCCTGCGGGCGCGGGAGGGATTCTTCAAGGTAGTCGAGGACGATCCGGGAGGGCTGGCCGGCTGGGCAGGGGCGGGGGCGGGCTGTCTGGCGGCGTGCGGGTACACGTTCTGGTCCACGGCCATCTATGCGAAGGGCTATTCCCTCTTCTACTTGATCCTGGCCTTCCTGCTGTGGCGGATGGTCCGCGCCTCCGGGAGCGGACGGCCGAGGGACTATATCGTCCTGGCCGCGCTGATCGGGCTGGCCTGGGCGGCCCATCCCTCGGCGGCGTTGCTGGGCCCCGTTTTCGTGGGATTCCTGTGGGCGCATCGACGTCATCTAGACCGCAAGACACTGGGGCGGGGAATCGGGATCTCGGCTGTCTGCGCGATCGGCCCCTCTCTCTTGCTGCCTCT
>CAYNDR010000265.1:0-9101 GCA_964395295.1 uncultured Planctomycetales bacterium | reverse complement strand
TCACCCAGGTGGTCCTGCCCTTCATCCCGTGGATCATCCTGATCCTCATCATCTGGTACTTCTTCTTCCGCCAGATCCGCGCCACCGGGGGGCCGGGCAACATCCTCTCCTTCGGCAAGAGCCGGGCCCGCTTCATCACGGCCGACAAGGTGAAGACCACCTTCGCCGACGTGGCGCGCATCGAGGAGGCCAAGGAGGAGGCCAGCGAGCTCGTCGAGTTCCTCAAGAACCCGCAGAAGTTCACCCGCCTGGGCGGCCGCATCCCCCGGGGGGTGCTCCTGGTGGGCCCGCCCGGCACCGGCAAGACCCTCCTGGCGAAGGCCATCGCCGGCGAGGCGGGCGTGCCCTTCCTCTCCATCTCCGGCAGCGACTTCGTGGAGATGTTCGTGGGCGTGGGCGCCTCCCGCGTCCGCGACCTCTTCCGCCAAGCCAAGGAGAACTCCCCCTGCATCATCTTCCTCGACGAGATCGACGCCGTGGGCCGCCGCCGCGGCACCGGCCTGGGGGGCGGCCACGACGAGCGCGAGCAGACCCTCAACCAGATCCTCGTCGAGATGGACGGCTTCGACACCGACGAGGGCATCATCGTCATGGCCGCCACCAACCGGCCGGACGTCCTCGACCCCGCCCTCCTGCGCCCCGGGCGCTTCGACCGGCAGGTGGCGATCGACCTGCCGGACGTCCGCGGACGCGAGGAGATCCTCAAGATCCACGCCCGGAAGGTGAAGCTCGCCCGCGAGGTGGACCTCAAGGTGCTGGCCCGCGCCACGCCCATGTTCTCCGGCGCCGACCTGGCCTCCCTGGTCAACGAGGCGGCCATCCTCGCCACCATGAGGAGGAAGGACTGGGTCGAACTGCCGGACCTCGAGGAGGCCCGCGACAAGGTCCTCTGGGGCCGGCAGAAGAAGTCCCGCGTCGTGGTCGAGGAGGAGAAGAAGATCGCCGCCTACCACGAGGCGGGGCACGCGCTGGTGGGGAGCCTCCAGCCCGAGTGCGACCCCGTCCACAAGGTGACGATCATCCCCCGCGGCCGGATGGGCGGGGCCACCATGGCCCTCCCCGAGCGCGACCGCTACATGCTCTCCCGGAACTACTGCCTGGCCCAGCTCGCGGTCCTCTTCGCCGGCCGCATCGCCGAGGAGGTCTCCTTCCCCGACGTCTCCTCCGGCGCGCAGGACGACATCCGCAAGGCCACGGAGCTGGTGCGCCGCATGGTCTGCGAGTTCGGCATGAGCGCGGCGCTCGGCCCCGTCAGCTACTCGGACGACGAGGAGCACCTCTTCCTGGGCCGCGAGATCACGCGCACCCACACCCACAGCGAGGAGACCGCCCAGAGGATCGACTCCGAGGTCCGCCGCATCGTCGACGAGTGCTACGCCCGGGCGCGCGACCTGATCTCCGGGAACCGGGACAAGCTGGAGGCCGTGGCCCAGGCCCTGCTCAAGTACGAGACCCTGACCGGCGGCGAGGTCCGCGCCCTCCTCAAGGGGGAGGACATCGAGGAAGCCAAGGAGCGGGAACTGGCCCAGGAGCGCGACCGCATGGAGAAGGCCCGGTCCGACGAGAGCCCTTCCCGGAAAGGCCCCGGGTGGAAGCGCGGACAGGAGCCCCTCCCGGGCCCCCAGCAGGCCTGATCCGTCCCCTGATGCCTGATGCTTGACGCCCTTGAGCTCCGGCTCAACCCCAGGGTCGTCTCCACCCCGGACGGCCCGGCCGTCCGGCTCGACCGGCTCACGCCCCGCGAGCGCGCGCTCGCCGGCGGCCCGACGGTCCTCCCCGGCACCCCCCTCCCGGGATCCCTCGGCGCGCTCGTGAGGGAGACCCTCCGGCGCCACCGCGCCCGCGTCCGCCGCGTCCGCCATCCGGGCGGCGCCCTCGTCTGCGGCCCGAGGACCCACGTCATGGGCATCCTCAACGTCACGCCCGACTCCTTCTCCGACGGCGGCCGCTGGCTCGACCCGGACCGCGCCGCGGCGCGAGGCCTCGAGATGGCCCGCCAGGGCGCCCGCATCATCGACGTGTGGGGCGAGTCCACCCGCCCCGGCGCCCGCGCCGTGCCCGAAAAGGAGGAGATCCGCCGCGTCCTGCCCGTGGTGGAGCGGCTCGCGGGGGAGGGCCTCCTCGTCTCCATCGACACCTCGAAGGCCGGCGTGGCCCGGGCGGCCTTCCGGGCCGGCGCGGGGATCCTCAACGACGTCACCGCCCTCCGCGGCGACCCCGCCATGGCCCGCACGGCGGCGCGGGCCGGCGCCGCGGTGATCCTCATGCACATGAAGGGCACCCCGCGCACCATGCAGAAGGACCCCCGCTACCGGGACGCGGTCGCGGAGATCTGCCTTTTTTTCCGGAAAATCCTGAAATACGCGTTGTCGGCCGGAATCCCCCGTGATAGAATCCTTCTGGACCCGGGGATCGGTTTCGGCAAGAAGCCGGAGCATAGCGTGGAGATCCTGCGGCGTCTGGACGAGTTCCGCGGCCTCGGCTGTCCGCTGGTGATCGGGACCTCCCGCAAGAGCTTCATCGGCCACTATCTGGACCGGCCGGTGGACGGGCGCCTCCCCGGGACGGCGGCCACCGTGGCCGCCGCCGTCCTCCGCGGGGCGGACGTCGTCCGCGTCCACGACGTCCGCGAAATGACCGACGTGGCCCGGATGGCAGACCTCCTGAAATGATCGAGGAGCTCTCGAGACCCCGCTCCTGGATCGAGATCGCCATTCTCACGGTCGCGTTCTATTTCGTCCTGAACTTCATCCGCGGCACCCGGGGCGCGGGGATCCTCAAGGGGGTCGTCTTCCTCTTCACCATCGCGTTCCTGGGCTCGCTGTACCTGGCCGTGCTGGCCGGGCTCGACCACATCAAGCGCCTGCTGATCGCCGCCCTCTCGGGCTCGGCCCTCGCCCTCATCATCATCTTCGCGCCGGAGCTCCGCCGGGGGCTGGCGCACCTCGCGCAGTCGCCCCTGCTCTCCCCCCTCCTGCGCGGCCAGTCCAGCCGCGTGGTGGACGAGCTGGTCAACGCCGCCATCAAGCTCTCCAAGAACCGGATCGGGGCGCTGGTGGCCATCGAGCGCGACGTGGGGCTCGGGGAGTACGTCGAGAACGGCGTCCCCATCGACGGGCGGCTCTCCAGCGAGATCCTGGAGGCCCTCTTCTACCCCGGCTCGGCGCTCCACGACGGCGCGGTCGTCCTCCAGCACGACCGCGTGGCCGCCGCGGCGTGCCTCCTTCCGCTGACCGACGACCCCACGCTCTCCAAGTCCATGGGCACCCGCCACCGGGCCGCCATCGGCATCTCGGAGGAGACGGACGCCATCGCCCTGGTGGTCTCCGAGGAGACGGGGCGCGTCTCGGTGGCCGCGGGCGGGAAGCTCACGGGGGACCTGACGCGGGACTCGCTCCACAAGCTCCTCAACGACCTCTTCAACCGCCGCGAGCGCGCCACGATCGCGATCCGCCGGGCCGAGGAGGCCTCGGACACGAAGCCCTCCCTGCCGCGCCCGGCCCCGCCGCCCCCGCCCGAGAACCCTCCGCCGCCCCCCGAGGGCCAGGGCGGCCAGGGGACCGGCCCGGAGAAGAAGCCGTGAAGAAGCTCCTCTTCGGAAACCTGTCGACCAAGGCCATGGCCCTGTTCCTGGCCGCCCTCACCTGGATGTACCTCTTCACGCAGGACACGGACAGCCACATCCTCGAGGTCCTCTTCCTGCCGAGACTCGACACGCGCGACTTCGCCTACGCGAACTTCAAGGATTCCGAAGGGAAGCCGCTCGTCCCGGGCAAGGAGTTCAGGGTCCTCGTGACGGGCCCCAAGGGCGATGTCCGGGCGCTCCGCCCCAAGACGTTCAAGTGCGAGCCCGCCCCCCAGAACCTCACCGAACCCCACAAGTCCATCACGTTCGACCTCCAGCGCGGCGACTTCGACCTGCCGGCCAAGTACTCGGTCGACCCGCTCCCCTCGGCCGCGATCACGCTCCACTACTCCAAGTTCGTGAACCGGCGGATCAAGATCATCGCCGCGCCCAACGACTACGACGGCGAGCCGGCCCCCGACCACATCGTGGATACCATCACCCCGGTCCCCAGCGAGATCGAGGCCCGGGTGCCCGCCGACCGCGAGGGATCGACCGAGGTCCGCATCAAGCCCGTCCGCCTGGACCAGAACCAGGGCGACTTCACGGTGCCCGGCGAGCTCAACGACCCCGACATCCAGCCCAAGCGCGCCTTCGAGGTCCGCGTCCGGATCATCCCGGTCCCGAAGACCGCCCGGCTCACGCTCGACCTCAACCTGCACGCCAAGCCGGAGAACCTGAAGCGCATCGAGCTGATGGACAAGTCGATCCTGATCGAAATCCGGGGGCCGGAGGAGCTGGTCAAGGAGGCCGAGAAGCGCCCCGCGGCCTTCCAGCCCTACGCGGTCGTGACCGACACCGACATGGACCCCCCCGGGCCCAAGACCATCAGCCAGCTCGGCTGCCACATCATGGACCCGAAGTACCAGGGCCGGATCACCGTCATCCTCATGCCCGACCAGAAACCCGAGAACCGGCAGGCCAAGATCAAGGTCAATTAGCCCCACGGCGCCGCTTGATTCTTCATTCCTTATCCTCTATTCTTGCTGGTCCTTATGGGAAAAATCTTCGGCACCGACGGCATCCGCGACCGCGCCGGCCAAGGCTACCTGACCCCCGAGTCCGTGGCGCGCGTGGCCCGCGCCGTGGGCGGCCTCCTGCGGGAGAGCCCCGCGCGGTTCCGCACGCCCCTGCCCCCGGCCCTCCGGCGCCTCCGGCCCGGCTCGGACTCCCCCGGGCGGGCCCGCGGCCGCGTGGTCATCGGGCGCGACACCCGCGCCTCCGGGCCCGACATCGAGCGGTCGCTCGCCGACGGATTCCAGGCGGAAGGCCTCGGCGTGGCCCTCGCGGGCGTGGTCACCACGCCCGGCGTGGCCTGCCTCACCCGCGCCTGGGGCGGCGCGCTCGGCGTCGTCATCTCCGCCTCCCACAACCCCGCCGAGGACAACGGCATCAAGCTCTTCTCCCCCCAGGGCTTCAAGGTCCCCGACCGCACCGAGGAGCGGATCGAGAAGCTCCTGGAAAAGGAAGCTCCCGAGAAAAAGACCCGGAAGAAGGCCCCCCCGCCGGCGGACGTCTCCTCCTCCGTCGGGGAGTACCTCGACTTCCTGGCCCGGTTCTCCCGGCCCCTCAAGGGCATGAAGATCGTCCTCGACTGCGGCCACGGGGCCGCCTCCGCCCTGGCGGGGCCCCTCTTCGAGCGGCTGGGCGCCAAGCCCGTCGTCCTCAACGCCTCCCCCGACGGCCTCAACATCAACGCGGACTGCGGCGCCCTCCACCCGAAGAAGGTCGCCGAGGCCGTCCTCCGCGAGGGGGCCCAGGTGGGCGTGGCCTATGACGGCGATGCCGACCGGGCAATCCTCGTGGACGAGAAGGGCGAGGTCCGCGACGGCGACCACGTCATGGCCCTCTGCGCCACCCACCTCAAGGAGCGCAGGAAACTCGCGAAGAACATCGTCGTCTCCACGGTCATGGCCAACTTCGGCCTGGAGCGGTACCTTTCCGGGATCGGGGCGACCCTGCGGCGCACCCCCGTGGGGGACAAGTTCGTGGCGGAGGAGATGGCGCGGTGCGGGTCGATCCTCGGCGGGGAGCCCGCCGGCCACATCCTCTTCTTCGACGCCTCCCCCGCGGGGGACGGCCTGCTGACCACCCTGCGGGTGCTCGACGTGCTGGCGGAGCGCGGGGAGCCGCTTTCCCGCCTGGCCCTGGCCAAGTGCCCCCAGGTGCTCCTCAACGTCCGCGTGGGCCGGAAGCCGCCCCTGGACAGCGTGCCGCGGCTGCAGGACGCGATCCGCGCGGCCGGCGCCGCGCTGGGCTCCGACGGCCGCGTGCTCGTCCGCTACTCGGGGACGGAACACCTCTGCCGCGTCATGGTGGAAGGCACGGACGCCGCGCTCGTGGACCGCCTGGCCAGGGACCTGGCCGACGCGGTCAAGAAAGAGCTGTCGTGAAACCGATCCGGCTGGGGGTCAACCTCGACCACGTCGCCACGGTCCGCCAGGTGCGCCGGGGCGAACGGCCCGATCCGGTGGACGCCGCGCGCGAGGTCGAGGCGGCGGGCGCCGACTCCATCGTCTGCCACCTCCGCGAGGACCGCCGCCACATCCAGGACCGGGACGTCCGGGAACTGCGCCGGAAGGTCCGGACCGCCCTGAACCTCGAGATGGGGCTGGCGCCGGAGATCGTGGAGATCGCGCTCAAGGTCCGGCCCGACCAGGTGACGCTGGTCCCGGAGAAGCGCCGGGAGCTCACCACCGAGGGCGGCCTGGACGCGCTGGAACACCTGGGAAAAATCCGGCGCGCCGCGGCGCGCTTCGAGGAACGAGGGATCGAGGTCAGCCTCTTCATCGATCCGGACCTCCGGCAGGTGGAGGCCGCCGCGAAGACCGGGGCCCGGATCGTGGAGTTCCACACGGGGGAGTACGCCAACGCGCCGAAGGGGCGGCTCCGCCGGGAGCTCGGCAAGCTCGTCGCCGCCGCCCGCGCGGCCCGCCGCGCGGGGCTCGTGGTGGCCGCCGGGCACGGCCTCGACTACGGGAACGTCGCGGCCGTGGCCGCGATCCCCGAGGTCGAGGAGCTCAACATCGGCTACTCGATCGTCTCGCGCGCCCTCTTCGCGGGGCTCGCCCGCGCCGTCCGAGAGATGAAGAGGCGGATGAATGCCGCGCGCCGCTAGGATTCACCGCAAAGGCACGAAGGCCGCAAAGAAATACCCATCCATGGTCCCCCCGGGGGGGAAGAGGCTCCTATTATTGATTTCTTCTTTGTGCTCTTTGTGCCTTGGTGGTGAATTCCTCTCGGGCTGCGGCCAGGAGCCGCCGCCTCCGCCCCCCGCCGCGCCCGAGCCGGAACTGCCGGCCATCGGGGCGGTGGAACCCCCCGAGGCCGTCCGGATCGACGAGGAGAAGCTCGTCGAGATCCCCCCGCCCGCGCGGCCGGGGCCGCTCCGCTGGGACTTCTCCCCGGGCCGTCTCCACCGCTACGAGATATCCCAGAGGCTCAACCAGGTCACCGTGGTGGCGTCCGGGGCGGCCCGGGAGGTGACGCGCTCCGAGGACCGCAACGCGGGATTATTCGTGTTCGCCGCGGCGGGGGACGGGACCGCCCTGGCCCGCCTCAAGATCCGGACCCAGTCGTCCCTGATCAACGGGAAGCCGGCGCGCCGTGAGGATATCGAGAAGCACCCCCCCGCCGGGTTCGAGTGCCGCGTCCGCGAGGACGGGATCCCCGACTCCGGGGCCCGGGTCAGCGGGGCCTCGGACCCCCGCCTCTTCCTCGACATCCTCCTGGCGCTCCAGGAGGGCGAGCGGGCGTCCCCCGAGGGGAAGGTCCGCACGAGGCTCACGGGCCACTTCAAGGTGGAGCGCTGCGACTGCGCGCGCCTGGAGAGCGAGTTCGAGCTCGCCCCGGCCCTGTCTTCGGGCCGGACGCTCCTGCGGGGCCGGAGCGTGGCCTATTTCGCGGTCCGCGAGCGCCGCTTCGTCCGCGCCGAGATGTCCGTGGCCCAGGCGATGCGTTCCAAGGGCCGCACCCCGGAGGGCGCGTGGGTCACGCGCTCCACCGACCTGGAGACGGTCCTGAGGCTCCGTCCCGTCGAGTGACAAGACAAACTGGTTGACACCCGCGGGCGCCCTCCCTACCATCTACGGCCGCCATGGAACTCGAAGGGGCCTTCGTCGCGCTGGTGACGCCGTTCTCCAGGGGCGAGGTGGACCTCGGGAAGGTCCGCGAGCTCGTGGCCTTCCACCTCGCCGGCGGCATCCGCGGCTTCTGCCCGGTGGCCACCACCGGGGAGGGGCCCACCGTCACGAGGGACGAGAAGGCCGCGGTCATCCGGACGGTGGTCGGGATGACCCGAGGCAAGGCGCTCGTCTTCCCCGGCGCGGGGACGAACGACACGCGCACGACGATCGAGCAGACCCGGATGGCCCGGGAGCTCGGCGCCGACGGCGCGCTCCTGGTCACCCCCTACTACAACAAGCCCACCCAGGAAGGGCTCTACCGCCACTACGAGGCGGTGGCCCGTGCGGTCCCCTTCCCGATCATCCTCTACAACGTGCCGGGCCGCACGGGCGCGAACCTCTCGCCGGAGACCACGGCGCGGCTCTCGAAGCTCCGGTCCATCGCGGGCCTCAAGGACGCCTCGGGGGACGTGGAACGGGTGACGCAGGTGCGCGCCCTTTGCGGCATCGCGGTCCTCTCCGGCGAGGACGCGCTCACCTTCCCGATCCTCTGCCTGGGGGGGAGGGGCGTGATCTCCGTGGCCGCCAACATCATCCCCCGCGAGGTCTCCCGCCTGTGCGAGGCGGCCCTGAAGGGGGACCTCCGCCGCGCCCGGGCGATCCACGACCGCTGTTACCCGGTCTTCGACGACCTCTTCCTGGAGACGAATCCCATCCCCGTCAAGACGGCGCTCAAGAAGATGGGGAAGCTCAACGGGGATCTCCGCCTGCCGCTCTGCGGGATGTCGCCCGCCAACGAGGCCCGCCTGACGCGGACCCTCCGGAAGTGCGGGGTGATCTAGCGGACCTCCTCGGCGCAGACGACCTTCCACCCCCCCGATTCCTTCCGGAGCTTCAGCTGGAAGAGGGTCTCCTGGGCGTTCTTGCCGAACCCCACGCGCACCCGGACGGTGGCCTCGGCCTCCTGCCCCTGGACGTGGATCGCCGGGCGGGCCTCCACCCGGCCGTACCGGAACTCCGGCCCGATGACGGAGCGGATCCGCCGGACGGCGCCGTCGTAGTCGTGGTCCCGGGACTTGAAATCCCGGGAGGCGATCGCCACCACCGCCTCCGCGTCCCCCCGCTCCGCCGCGGCGGCCGCCCCCTCGATGAGTTCCTCGATGGCCGCCTCCTCCCCGCCCCCGGAGAAGAGGAAGACGGCCGCCAGGGCCGCCCCCACGAGGACCGCCACCCCCACGCAGACCTTGACGTGGAAGCTCACGCGTCCCCCCCCGGCGCGGTCCCGGGCCGCCCCCTTTTTTGGGGGGGCCTTGCAGGGGAAGAACCCCGTCCCCCGTCCAGATAATGTAGAA
>CAYNDR010000264.1:6136-9182 GCA_964395295.1 uncultured Planctomycetales bacterium | reverse complement strand
CCATCGAGGACCCGATCGAGTACCACCTGCCCGGGATCAGCCAGATCGAGGTCAACTACAAGAAGGGGCTCACCTTCGCGACGGGCCTCCGGTCCATCGTCCGGCAGGACCCGGACATCATCTTCGTGGGCGAGATCCGCGACATCGACACCGCGACGATCGCCATCCAGGCGGCGCTCACGGGGCACCTGGTCTTCTCGACGAGCCACACCACCGACGCGCCCGGGGCCATCACGCGCCTCCTGGACCTGGGCGTGGAGCCCTACCTCGTGGCCAGCTCGGTCATCGGCGTCGTGGCCCAGCGCCTGGTGCGCCTCATCTGCAAGCAGTGCAAGGAGGAGTTCGAGCCCACCGAGCGGCAGGTCGCGGGGATCGGGCTCTCCCCGAAGGAGGTCCGCGAGGGGAAGCTGTGGCGGGGCCGCGGGTGCCCGCACTGCCTGAACTCCGGCTACCAGGACCGCACCGCGATCTTCGAGATCTTCACGATCGACGACTCCGTGCGCGACCAGACGATGAGGAAGGTGGGCTCCTCCTTCATCAAGAACGACGCGATCAAGCGCGGGATGCGCACGCTCCGGATGGACGGGGCGCGCAAGGTCCTGGCGGGGAAGACCACGCCGGAGGAGGTGCTCCGCGTGACGCAGATGGACACCTTCTAGGCCCAATGCCTGTCTACAGCTACAAGGCGCTCACGGAGGCCGGCGCGGCCGAGGGCGGCATCATCGATGCCGACTCGCCCAAGGACGCCCGGCTCAAGCTCAAGGGCCGCCGGCTCCACGTCACGGACCTGGAGGCCATGGGGGCGTCCGCGAAGGGCGCCGGGAAGGCCCGGGGGGGGCCGCTCTTCCGCCGGCGGCGGCCCGAGGACGTGGCGATGATCACCCGGCAGATGGCCACCCTTTTGGGGTCCGGCATCCCCATGATCGGCGCGCTCACCGCGGTCATCGAGCAGGTGGAGACCCGCGACCTCAAGGCCGCCCTCATGGACGTCCGCGAGCGGGTCTCCCAGGGCGGCTCGCTCTCCGAGGCGATGGCGGCCCACTCCTTCTATTTCCCCGAGCTCTACGTCAACATGGTCCGCGCGGGCGAGGCGGGAGGCAACCTCGACCGGGTCCTGATCCGGCTGGCCGACTACCTCCACGCGCAGGACCGCACCCGCCCCCGGGTGACGGCGGCCCTCACCTACCCGGTCATCATGCTCGTCGTGGGCGTCGGGGTCGTGGTGGTGCTCCTGACGTACGTGGTGCCGAAGATCCTGGAGGTCATCAAGAAGCAGAACGCGGCCCTGCCCCTGCCCACGGAGATCCTCATGGCGGCCTCCGGCTTCATGGGCCGCTACTGGTGGGCGCTCCTGGCCGCGGCCGTCGGGACCTACCTCGCCTACCTCCGCGCGCGGTCCACCCCGGGGGGGCGGCTCTGGATCGACACCGTCAAGCTCCGGATCCCCGCCGTGGGGAACCTCATGCGGAAGGCCTCCATCTCCCGTTTCGCGGTGACCTTCGGGACGCTCCTGGAGAGCGGCCTGCCGGTCCTCGACTCGCTCTCGGTGGTCAAGCGCGTGGTGGACAACGCCCTGCTGGCCCAGGCGATCGAGACCGTCCGCCAGCGGGTGGGGGAGGGGGCCGACATCGCCACGCCCCTCAAGCAGAGCAACGTCTTCCCCCCCGTCGTGGGCTACATGATCGCCGTGGGGGAGGAGTCGGGGCGGCTGGAAGACCTCCTCAAGAAGATCGCCCAGGCGTACGATGAGGAGGTGGAGGTGGCGGCCCAGAAGCTCACGTCGCTCCTGGAGCCCCTGATGATCGTGCTGATGGCCGGGGTCGTGGGGTTCATCGTGATGGCGATCATGCTCCCGATCCTGCAGATGTCCAATATTTGATGCGGGGAGGTCCCATGCGGCGGTCTTCTGGCTTTACGCTCGTCGAGATGATGGTGGTGATCGTCATCATCGGCATCCTGGCGACGGTCCTCATCACCCAGATCGCGGGGCGGGCCGACCGGGCCAAGGTGGAGGCCACCCGGGCGATCATCAAGCAGGTGGCCGACGCGGTCGAGATGTTCAAGCTCGACCACAACCGCTACCCGGAGCGGCTGGACGACCTGACGAGGATGCCCGCCTACGCCGAGGCCCGGAAGTGGCCTCCGGGGGGGTACCTCAAGAAGTCCCCGCGGGACGGGTGGGACCGCGAGCTGTACTACCGCCCCCAGGGCACGGCGGGCCAGCCCTTCGACATCATCTCCTTCGGCGAGGACGGGCGCGAGGGAGGCGAGCTCTACGCCGAGGACCTGTGGAACCACGACGCCTACAAGCGGTGAGGCCGGCGGCGGGCCTGACGCTCGTCGAGCTGATCGCCGTCTGCGTGATCGTCGCCGTGGTGGCCGGCATCGCGGCGGTCCGCCTGGACTACGTCGTCCCCCGGTACCGCCTCCGCGGCGCCGGGCGGGAGCTGGCCGCGGTGCTCAAGCAGGCCCGGGCCCGCGCGGCCGCCACCGGCAAGGAGACCTTCGTCGAGATGGACCTCTCCAAGGGGGCGTACTGGATCCTCGCGGCCTTCCCGAAGCTCCTGGAGGACGGCCGGGAGGCCGAGCCCAAGGCGTACGAGTACCAGCGCGTCTTCCTGCGGACACTGCCGGAGGACGTGGAGTTCGTGGACGTGGTCTTCGGGGCGCGGGACAAGGTGGACCGCGGCGTGGCGCGCGTCCGCCTGGGGCCGTTCGGCTCGTCGAGCCACACCATCGTCAACCTGAGGAACCAGGACCGCCGCGAGATGGCGGTCCGGATGAACGGATTCACGGGCCATGTTGCCTTCTACGAAGAGCGCCGGGATGCGGACGACCTGCTCGAGGACGAGGCGCGCTGAGGCCCGCCTCCGCCGGCGGGGGGGATTCACGCTGGTGGAGGTGATGGTCGCGCTGGCGATCGTCGCGCTCGCCACGGTGATGCTCCTCTCCCAGCGCGTGGACCTCGTCCGCGACGCCCAGCATGCGCGGGACCTCCGGACGGCCTGGATCCTGGCGGCGCAGAAGGCGGCGGAGCAGGAGCGCA
>CAYNDR010000264.1:0-6126 GCA_964395295.1 uncultured Planctomycetales bacterium | reverse complement strand
GCTCCTGGGGGGCCAGAGGGGGGGGGGGTGGGGCCGGGCCCGGAGGCTCGGGACGGGGGGGGGGGGGTCGGGGAGCGGGGACTTCGGCGAGCCGAATCCCGAGTACCGGCACTTCGAGTACGAGTTCGCGATCTCCCGGGAGGAGGTCCCCACGAACGACCCGGCGAATCCCGCCGAGAAGCCCAAGGAGATCTTCCGGCTCCGCCTCATGGTGCGCGGGCCGGCGCTGGAGAAGCCGATCCAGCTGGAGGCCTTCTTCCCGATCGAGCAGGCCCGCCCGGAGGAGGCGGCGGCGGAGGGCGAGGCGCTGCCCGCGGAGGGGGACAAGAAGCCGGAGGAGAAGCCCCCTCCCGGGGAGAAACAGCCGTGATGGGGCTTGCCCTCCTCAGCGCGGCCCCTCGACCGGGCGGAGGGGGGCTTGTCCTCCGCAGGACAAACCCCCAAAGGGGCGAAGGAGGGTTCACGCTGGTCGAGCTGATGCTCTCCGTCCTCATCCTGGCCCTCATCATGACGGCGGTCTGCGGGGTCGTGTCCTCCACGATCCAGGCGCAGGACCGGATCGAGGAGGTGACGGGGGGGAGCGAGATCGGCTCGGCGATCCTGGCGCAGATCCGGCAGGACCTCGAGGGGGCGTTCCTGCCCGGGACCGACGCGGAGTATTTCGCGGCCGCGGACGGGAAGGGGGGCGGGGGCGACCGCGACCGCATCGACTTCGTGACGACGACGGTCGCCTACGGCGCCGAGCGGGAGGGGGACGAGCCGCTCTTCCACAGCACGAACGAGGTGGGCTACCAGCTGGCGGAGAACCGGCGCGAGCCCGGCGTGGCGGTCCTCTACCGCCGGGAGGACCTCTTCGTGGACCGGGAGCCGCTCAAGGGGGGGCGGCTGACGGAGCTCTACGACCGGGTGGCCGGCTTCAACCTGAAGTTCTGGAACGGGGAGAAGTGGGTGGAGGAGTGGGTCAGCAAGCGCGTCGGCGGGAAGCTCCCGCGGGCCGTCCAGATCGAGCTCCGCATCCTCGTGACCGAGCGGGACGACAAGGAGTATCCCCGGAGCTTCCTGATGACGGTGACGTACCCGCGTTAGGGAGGGCGCTTCCGCCGGTCCCTCCGCTTGCGGGCGATCTTCAGCATCACCTCGAACATCCGGACGTTGAAGTCCTCCACCACCCCGCGGAACTCGGGGTCCTTCATCATCGCGGCGATCTGCTCGTCCATGAGGGCGCCCAGGTTCTCGTACCAGGACTCCCCGAAGATGTGATGCTCGATCCCGTTTCCATTCAACCTGTTTCGCCGCCTTGTGGTCGCCGTGAAACCCAGATAGCCAGGTGAGTCCCGCCCGATCAAGGGCGGGGCCCCGCCATCTTCCTCTCCACGGCGTGGCAGGCCGCCTTGTGGCCGCCGTAGTCGAGCATCCGCGGCGGCTGGGACTCGCAGAGGCCCTTGATGAACGCCGGACAGCGGGGGTGGAAGCGGCATCCCGAGGGAGGATTGAGCGGGGAGGGGACGTCGCCCTGGAGGATGATGCGCCTCCTCTTGCGGTCGGGATCGGGGACGGGGACCGCCGAGAGGAGCGCCTGGGTGTACGGGTGGAGGGGATTCCGGTAGAGCTCCTCGCTCGCCGAGGTCTCCACGATCTCCCCGAGGTACATCACCGCCACGCGGTCGCTGATGTACTTGACCACCGAGAGCTCGTGGGAGATGAAGAGGTAGGCGATCCCGTACTTGTCCTTGAGGTCCTTCAGCAGGTTCAGGACCTGGGACTGGACCGAGACGTCGAGCGCCGAGACGGGCTCGTCGCAGACGATGAACCGCGGGTTGAGCGCGAGCGCCCTCGCCACGCCGATCCGCTGGCGCTGGCCGCCGGAGAACTCGTGCGGGTAGCGGTTGATGCAGGCGGGGTCGAGCCCCACCTTCCGGAGCGTCTCCTGGATGACCTCCATCCGCCCGGCCCTGGCGCCGATCCCGTGGACGGCGGGCCCCTCGCCCACGATCGCGCCCACCGTCATGCGCGGGTTGAGCGAGCTGTAGGGGTCCTGGAAGATGATCTGCAGGTCCTTCCGGCGGCGGCGCATCTCGGCGGGGCCCAGCGCCAGGAGATCCGTCCCGTCGCAGAGGACCTGGCCCGCGGTGGGCTCGATGAGGCGGAGGATCGAGCGCCCCGCCGTGGTCTTCCCGCAGCCGCTCTCGCCCACGAGGCCGAGCGTCTCGCCGGGGGCCACCGTGAAGGAGACGTCGTCCACGGCGCGGACCCAGGCGGCCACGCGGGAGAAGACGCCCTTCCGCACGGGGAAGTACTTCTTCAGGTTCCGGACCTCGATGAGCGCGGTCATCCCTGCACCACGTCGCAGGCCACTTCATGTCCCGGCCTCAGTTCCCGGAGGGCGGGCTCGACCGTCCGGCACCGCTCCACCGCGAGCGGACAGCGCGGGTGGAACTTGCAGCCGGAGGGGAAGGCCAGCGGATTGGGCACCGTGCCGGGGATCACGCGGAGCTGTTCGGCCTTCTTCGTCTCCAGCGACGGCCGCGCCCGCATCAGGCCCTGCGTGTACGGGTGGAGCGGATTCGCGAAGAGCTCCCGGACGGAGGCGTGCTCCGCCATCTTCGAGGCGTACATCACCGCCACCTGGTCGGCGGTCTCCGCCACCACCGCCAGGTCGTGGGTGATCAGCATGATGGACATGCCGGACTCGCGCTGAAGCTCCTTCATCAGCTCCAGGATCTGGGCCTGGATGGTGACGTCGAGGGCGGTCGTGGGCTCGTCGGCGATGAGGAGGCGGGGGCCGCACGCCAGGGCCATCGCGATCATGACGCGCTGGCGCATGCCGCCGGACATCTGGTGGGGGTACTCGTCCACGCGGGTCTCGGGAGAGGGGATCTTGACCTTGCGGAGCATCTCGATCGTCCGCTCGCGGGCCTCGGCCTTGGAGGCCTTGAGGTGGAGCCGCACCGCCTCGGCGATCTGGTTCCCGACGGTGAAGACGGGGTTGAGCGACGTCATGGGTTCCTGGAAGATCATGGAGATCCGGTGGCCGCGGATGGCGCGCATCTCGTGCTCCGGGAGCGGGACGAGGTCGCGCCCCTCGAAGAAAATCCGCCCCTCCACGATGCGCCCCGGGGGCGAAACGAGCCTCAGGACCGAGAGGGCGGTGACGGACTTCCCGCAGCCGGACTCCCCCACGACGCCGAGCACCTCGCCGCGGCGCAGGGGGAAGGAGACGCCGTCCACCGCGCGGACGACGCCGTCATCGGTGAAGAAGTGGGTCTTGAGGCCCCGGATGTCCAGGAGGGCGTCGCCGTTCGTTCCAGCCATGGTGTCGGGCCTACTCTATCACCCTACTTGGTCCCCTTCAACCTCGGGTCCATGGCGTCCCGGAGGCCGTTGCCCACGAGGTTGAAGACCGTGACCGTGACGAAGATCGCCACTCCGGCGAAGACCGTGAACCACCAGTGCTGGTAGTTGTTCACCGCGAGGTTGAGGATCGATCCCCAGCTCGGGGTGGGGGGACGGACCCCGAATCCCAGCACGCTCAGGGAGGCCTCCGTGATGACGGCCCCGGCGATGCCGAAGGGCGCGGCGACGAAGGCGGGGGAGAGCGCGTTCGGCAGGATGTGCCGGAACATGATCCGGGCGTGGGTCGCCCCCAGCCCATGGGCCGCCGCCACGTAGTCGATCGAGCGCTGGCGGAGGAACTCCCCCCGGATGAGGCGGGCGATCGTGGGCCATCCCGTGAGGCCGATCACCACCATGATGATATAGATGCTTGGCCCCAGGAGCGCCACGAGCGTCAGGATGAGGAAGAACGTGGGGAAGAGGAGCACGATCTCGATGACGCGGCAGATGAGGATGTCCACGGAGCCCCCGAAATAGCCCGCGGTCGCCCCCACGAGGATCCCGATGGCGAGGTAGAGGGACACCGCCACGATCCCGATGGTCATGGAGATGCGGGTGCCGTAGATCAGGCGGACCAGGACGTCCCGCCCCGAGTCGTCCGTCCCCAGGAGGTGGACCTGGCCGTCCCGATGCCGGGCATGGGCCGCGGTCTTGCGAAAGAACGGGGGCTTGAAGGTGATGTCGATGTCCTGCTCGCCGGGGCCGCAGGGGATGAGCGTGTATGCGCCGCTCCCTTTGCCCAGGAACTGGTCCTTCCGGAAATCCCGGTCGAAATGCCGGTTGGGCGGGCGGACGAGCGCGAAGAAGAGGCACGCCGCCGCGAGGACGGCCAGGGAAAGGCACGCGAGGAACAGGGTCCTCTTGCGGCCGGGGACGCCCCGGCCCTTCCACCGCCGGTTGAGGGCGATCGAAGCCGCGGCCCAGGGGAAGAAGGCCAGCAGGGCCATGTTGAAGATGAAGTCCACCACCGAGTCCGGGTTGAAGAGGGCCACGAGCCAGGGGAAGAGCAGGGCGTCTCCCTCCCTGAACCAGAAGGGCTGGTTGGACGCCAGCAGGGGCGCGAAGACTGCCACGAGGACGAGCGCCGCCAGGACCCAGAGGACCCGGTGGGCGATCCGGTTCTTCCGGAACTGCTTCCAGACGATGTCGAGATAGGCCTCGCCTTCCGTCATGAGCCGGCTCCGGACTTCTCGAAGGTGATCCGGGGGTCCACCACCACGTACAGCAGGTCCGACAGGAGGATGCTGATCATGACGACGATGGCGTCGATGTAGATGAGGGCCATCAGCGTGTTGTAGTCCTTCTCCTGGATCGAGACGAACGAGAGCCTTCCCATCCCGGGGATGCCGAAGAGCCATTCCACGATGACGCTGCCTCCCAGCAGGGCGGGGAGGAAGTTGGAGAAGAGGGTGATGACCGGGATGATGGCGTTCCGGAGGGCGTGCTTGAGCACCACGACCCGTTCGTGCAGTCCCTTGGCGCGCGCCGTGCGGATGTAGTCCTGGTTCACGACGTCGAGCATGCTGGTCCGCGAGTACATGGCCAGGCCGGCCATGGAGAAGACCGACATGCAGGTCACCGGAAGGATGACGTGCCAGGCGTAGTCGGCCAGGTACTTGAAGAGGGGGAAGTCCTGCCAGTTCTCCGAGTGCTGGCCGTACATCGGAAAGATCTTGAGGGGCTTCCCGTAGCAGAGGAAGGTGAGGAAGAGCATGCAGGCCAGGACCACGGGGATCGAGTAGAGGAGGAAGAGCCCCAGGGAGATCAGCCGGTCCTGCCACCGGCCGCGCCGGACGGCGCAGATCACGCCCGCGGGGACGGCGATCAGGTAGACCATCAGCTCCGCCAGGAGCATGAGCGGCGCGGAGACCTTCACCGCCTCCCAGATCTTCGGGCCCACGGGATCGTAGGGAGGCAGCATCGATTTGCCGAAGCTGAACGTGGCGAGCCGGGCGAGCGAGTTGGCGTACTGGGTGTCGGCGACGAGGTGCCAGGCCTTCGCGGGAAACGAGGGATCGTATTCGCCCCGGTGCGAGTCGAAGAAGGCGATCCAGTTGGACGCCACCCGGTCCACCTCCACCGCGCGGTCCGTGAGTTTCACGTCCACCTTGAGGGGGCGTCCGACCCAGGAGCGGAGCGCCAGGGAGGCCACGTATTTCTCCGTGAGGCCGGAAGGCCCGAGGAGCTTTTCGATGAACCACGGCGCGTCCGTCCGGGCGAATCCGCTCATGCCTTCCAGGACCTTGCTCCGGGAGGGCTCGGCCACGAGGGCGCGGAAGCGTTGCTCAACCTGGGCGGCCCTTTCGGGGGAGAGGGGTTTGGCCCTGTCCTTCTCCCGGTCCCACCAGATCTTCCACGTGGCGGCGATGGCCTCCGTCTCCTCGGGCCGCGGCTCCTTGGAGTAGGTGTAGACGAACGGGTCCCCGAGCATCGTCGTGGCGAGGCAGCGGATGGTCCCGATCCGCAGGCGCAGGTCCTTCTCCTCCCGGAGGAGCGCCGCGAAGAACCGGACTCCCTGTTCGGAGAGGGTCTCCACGCGGATCTGAACCCCGATCTTGAGGGGGCTCGCGAGCGCCCCCCGGAGCGAAGGATCGCGGAGGCGGCGGTCGAACGACTCGATCCCCAGGCCGCGCAGGAATTCAAGGGCCTCACGGTCGGCGGCCTCCGATCCGAGACGCTCGATCTCGGCGGCGAGCTCCTCGTCGGACATCCCCCGGAACCGGGCGCACTGGC
>CAYNDR010000263.1:2982-9192 GCA_964395295.1 uncultured Planctomycetales bacterium | reverse complement strand
CCATCCAGCGCCACAGGTGCGGGAGCGCTCCCCAGTAGTCGGCCGCCACGACCTCCATCGTCGAGAAGCCCACGTCCTGCGGCCGGTCCGGGCGGAGGTAGCCCAGGGCGTAATGGACCTGGCTGACCTCGAACTCGCCCCGGCCCTCCTTGACGCTGGCGCCGGGGGTGTCCTCGCCGTAGCTGACCCAGAGGACGGTGCGGTTGGGGGAGAGCTGGGCGAGCACCGGATCGACCGAGCCGCCGCGGCCGCGCCGCCGCTCGGCCTGCATCTCGGAGAAGGGATAACCTCGCGGCGGCCACTGGCGGGGGAACCGGTAGAAACCCTCGCCGCCGGCCTTGATCCCGCCGGTGCGGAAGGCCAGGCCGCGCAGTTTGACCGTCTCGGCGCCGCGGTTGACGAGGCGCGCCGACCGGTCCAGCCGCGGCCGGTCGGCGAAGAGCTTGTACCGCTCCAGGAGTTCGTAGTCGCCGAGGCGGACCGTCAGCTCCAGCGTGTCGGGGGAGTTCTGCTCGCGCCTGAGGAGGCGGCGCGGCAGTTTCATCTGCTCGAGCCAGAGGGTCTTGTCGGCCGGCCCCACGGCGAAGCTCACCGGGGCGGCGCCCGGTGGCGGAACGGCCAGGACGTCGCCCGAGAGCGCGATCCGCGCCAGGCGTCCCGTCTCGGCGTCGAAGGCCAGCTCCAGCGGCCCATGGCGGAACTGGAACTCGTCGGGCGCGGCGCCCGCAAGGAACAGCGCGAGGACGGCGATGTTCATGGCCCGAACTGGATGTCCTTCGTGAAATTCCCCACCTGGACGCCGCTCGACTGCGCGGTGACGGCCTCTCCACGGCGGGTCACCTTCCTGAAGACCACGCCCTGTACCTGGTGGCCCTCGTCGGCGCCCTGGACGCGGATCCGGTATGCCCCGGGGGCCCCCGTGATCGACACGTCCTCGAAGCGCACGTTCCGGATGTGCCCCGGGACCTTGTTCCTCATGTACTGGTTCACGACGGGCCGGAGCGTGATGAAGTCGTTCTGCCCTTCTCCGTGGAGGCGGATGTTCTCGAACCGGACGTCCTCCATGATCATCTCCTCTCCGGGCTCCAGGAGGAACGGCGTCATCACGCAGTGGATGACGTCGATGTTCCGGAAGACGACGCGGCGCATGAATTTCGCCCGGCTCTCGTGCCCCATCAGCACGATCCGCGCCCGGTCGCACCAGAGGGTGCAGTCCTCGACGGTGATGTCCTCCACGCTGTTGTTCTCGCCCTCGAGCCTGAGGCCTTTGAGGGCCAGGCAGTCGTCGTCGGAGCGGATGAAGCAGTCCCGCACCGTGACGTTCCGCGAGTTGCAGGGATTGATCCCGTCGTCGTTCTGGACGCGGCCGTTGCAGATCTTCACGTTGGTGATGGCCACCCTTTCACAGCCCCGCGGCACGAGGGTCCACCCCCAGCACCCGCGCAGGATGACGCCCTCGATCTGGACGTCGCTGGCGTCCTGGAGGCCGATCAGGTTCCCGGGCCCCTTGGTCCACGGCCAGTCGTTCCCGCAGAGGATGCCCCGCCCGAGGATCCGGACGTTCTTCCCCGTCGCGTGGACGCCGCCCTTGACGACCGCGCCGCCCGCGACATAGAGGGTCTGCCCGCCCTCGACCTTGATCCGTTCGGGCTTGTGGGTGCCGGGGCCGAAGTGGATGACGTTCGGGTCGCCCGCCTTGGGTTTGACGGCCTCCAGCGGATTGGCGAAGAGGAGGAGCGGCCCGTTCTTCCCGTCCGGCTCGATCGAGACCTTGCGCGGCCGGTCGAGATCCAGCGTGAGGCCGTTCCCCTGCACGACCGGCCTGAGGCCGTACGACTCCGGCCGGACCACGACCTTGTCGAGCGGCTTCTTTGACGTGACCTTGACCTTGACGCGGCCCTCGAAGTCGAAATAGGCGAACGAGTACGGGCCGCCGTAGTTCCACTGCTTCCCCGCGAACGGCTCGTCGAGCGTCCGGGCCGCGTAGACGGCGACCGGCTTGCCGTCCGCCTCGATCGTGTAGTCCTCCGACAGCTTCTCTTCCAGCGGCGCGGGGTAGGTCACCACGGCGGCGCGCGGGGCCGCCCCGTCCATGGGCAACGCCAGCAGGAGCCAGAGGGCATTCAGCTTCATGTCGGGCCTCATTTACAAGTAGGCCTCCGGGGAGCGAAAAGGCGCACGAAACGCAACTGTGATCGCCTTCTATTGATCCCCGGCGAGAGAGGGACGGGACATTGTCTCTCGCGCCACGGCCCCCGAGGCTCCGCCGCCCGGAGGCGGCATGGACAACCGGACGTCCCGCGTTGCTATAATAAAGGGGTATCTCAGGCAATGGGCCATAACCAAGGGCTGAACGCCTACGGGGACCCTTTTTGTTCATGGGCCCCCGGGAAGTCCGGCATGGAAAGGACGCCTCCGTGACGAGCCATGAAGACCTGTTCCGCAGCGTGGCCAGACGGCTCATCGAGAAGGAACGGGCGGCGGGGAGGAAAGAGGCCTGGTCCAGGAAGGAGATAGAAGCCCAGTTCCTGATCGAAGCGAAGGACTCGAAGCTCAACCTCGGCCAGAACAGCTCCATGGACATGGCCAAGCGGGTCATGCGCATTCAGAACTATTACCAGGAGATGAAAGACGCCAAGCCGGACCGCCGGTTCATCGCGGCGGTCGATCCGGATTCGCCGATGCCCCCCAGGCTCCAATTGAAGGCGCGGGAGTCGGGATTCCTCTCCGAAGGGGAGTGGCGTTACGTGGACCCGCGGGAAATGGACCACGCAATGATGGTCTTCAAGCATCCTCATGACGGCCCCGGCAATCCCTGCCCGGCGGGCAGGATCTCCGTGCAGGTTTCCTACAGCGAAGACGCGGTCGATTACCTCCTGGCCTTCTGCAAGACCTGCGCCTCGGGCTGGTGGAGCGCCCGCAAGCCGAAGTCCTAGCCGCGCCCCCCGGCCCGGGTTTGCCTTGACCGGGCCGGCGTGCTAGGCTGGTCCCAGGATGAGAACTCTCATCGTCCCCGCGGCCTGGGTCCTTTCCGCGGCGTTCGCGGGACCCGCCGGGGGACAGGCGGCGGACGGGAATCCCGGCCACCTCAGGATGGCCCTCGTCGCCATGAAGTGCCTCTTCTCGGACGGCCCCGACGCCGAGGCGAACCGGAAGAACATCCGGACGAACCTGGACCGCCACCTGGACTTCATCGACCGGGCGGCCGCCCAGGGGGCGGAGTTCGTCGGACTGCCGGAACTGTCGGTCAACGGCTACCGCTTCAGCGCCCACACGACCTGGCTGAGCCTCGACGGCCCCGAGGTCAAGGCCCTGGCGCAAAAGGCCGTCGAGAAGGGCGTCTACGTCAGCGCCGGGATCGCGGAGCTGGCCGCCGACGGGAAGAAATGGAACACCCAGTTCGTCCTCGGGCCCGACGGCAAGATCGCCGGCCGGCACCACAAGATCTGGCTCACCGCCGAGAAGGGATTCACCGAGCGCGGCGACGACCACGAGGTCTTCGAGGTCAAGGGCGTCAAGATGGGGATCTCCACCTGCGCCGACGGGACGGACTACCTCAACCTCAAGGCGCTCGTGGACGGCGGCGCCCGGATCATTTACGGCCCCCACGCCAACACCACCGGCAGTACGATCGCGGGCTGGTACCGGTTCCGCGCCCGCTGGGGCGGCCCGTGGGACGGCCAGACCGTCATGGCCAAGACGTCCAACGACGGCCCCGAGGCGCAGGTGCCCTCGGGCGGCTGGATCGCCCGGCTGAAGGTCCACGCGGCCCTGCACAACCACGCGGGGCTCTACAATCCCGACTTCAATCCCCCCGCGGCCCAGGACGCGAACAACCGCTTCGCCAGCGGGGCGTGGTTCATCGGCCCGGACGGCCGGACCCTGGCCCAGATGCCGCCGTCCGCACGGAAGGAGGACAGCAGGGAGTTCCTCCTCCTCTGCAACATCCCCATCGGGAAGCCGTGAAGGCCCCCCCGCCCTACTTCAGGCAGACCAGGCTCCCGTCCTCGAGCGCCATGAAGAGCCGGCCGCCCGCCGCGATCAGGCCGTCGAACACGGGGGGCGCCTCGATCGCCCGCTCGGAGAGCTTCGCGCCGTCCCGCGCGGAGACCGCCACGAGCCGCGCGCCCTTCCTGCCCTCGAAAGCCGCGTAGGGGTCCTGCGGATCGAGCTCGTCCGGGACCCCGGCCGCGAAGAGCACGTCTCCCGCCTTGACCAGGCCGCGGACGCGCACCGGAAGCCACTGCGTCCAGAGAGGGGGATCGGCGCGGGTGTAGCCGATCATCTTGTCCAGGCCGAAGGCGGGACTGTCGAGCTTCCGCGGCCCCTCCTTCCGCCCGTAGTCGGACTGGGGCAGCCACGCCACCGGCTTGCGCGCGCCCTCCTCGCCCACGATCTGGGGTTCGGTGGAGTTCCTGTCCGCGTAGAGCAGGTACCCTTCCTTGCCGGGGAAGAACATCGTGCTGTGGACGTTCCGCCGGTAGAAGACCTTGACCGCGTAGGTCGCCGCCTCGTCCACGACCAGGATCTGCCCGCTCTTCGGCGCCTGGTTGGCCAGCTGGAAGCCGGGCCAGCGCTTCGAGTACATCCAGAAGGCGCGGTTGTACCAGGAGGCGTCCAGGAATCCGGCCGTCGAGAACACGTGGAGCCCCACGTCCGCCTCGCCCTTCGTCGAGAGGACGTCCGCCTTCACCTCCTCGAGCGCCGGCGTCAGCCGCTTCTGGCGCATGTAGAGGGCCCCGCCCTCGCACGCCAGGACGTCCGAGTTGGCGCCGGGGATGGTGAACGAGACCTCCCGCCACTTCTCCCCGTCCGGGAACGGCCCTTCCAGCCTGCCCCGGTGCAGGACCTTCCCCGTGGCGGGCTCGAGCCCCCAGAGACGGATGCCGCCGTCTAGGTAGGTCGAACGGCCGGCCGTGGCGTAAGCCGCGCCCTCGTGGATCAGCACGCTCCCGTGGACGGGCCAGGCCGACTCGATCTGGTCGAAGCACGCGACGCGGCGGTCCGCCGGGGCCGCGAGGAACCGCCAGACGAGCGCGCCGTCGGCCGCGCGCAGGCAGTACACGCGGCCGTCGGCGCTGCCGAAGAGGACGAGGCCGCGGTGGATCGTGGGCGGCGAGTCTATCCTCCCGCCCGCCGTGAACGTCCAGAGGGGCTTGCCGGTCTCCGCGTCCAGGGCGTGCACGGCGTGGGCGTCGCGGGAGGCCACGTAGACCCGCCCGCCGGCCGCCACGGGCGCCGTGAGCGGACCGCCCAGCCGCGCGCGCCAGGCGGGGGCCGCCCCGGAGGGCACGGCGCCCGCCGTCGAACCGTGGCGCGCCGGGTCGTGCCGGAAGGTCGGCCAGTCGTCCGCCGCCGGCGCCTCCTCCTTCGCCGCGCCGAACGCCTCGCCCTTCTCCAGCCGCCGCTCGTCGGCCGCGGGCGCGGCCGCGGCCTCCGGCCCCACCGCGGCGAAGCCGAGCAGTTTCGCCCCCGGGTCGCAGAAGCACTGGTCCGAGGGGACGTAGAGGAGCCCGTTGGCGGGCATCATGCCGTACTTGCACGCGCCCCGCAGGAAGTTGTTCTGCGAGTGGCCTTCCCCCCTCAGGTCGAGGAACTCGGAACCCTCCATCGAGCTGATGAGGAACCGCTCCGTGGCCTTGTTGCGGTAGCATCGGTGGTGGTGCTCGGGACTGCGCAGGTTCTTCGCCAGAACGCGCCGGCGCTCCTCCCCCGTCTTCAGGTCGTATCCCACGGCCAGGGCGTCGGCGCCCTTCGATTTCGGCTTCTGGTCCTCGCCCACCGAGACCATGCCGGGCCAGGCAAGGCCATCGATGACGAAGAGGTCCTGCGCCTCGTAGCCGCCCCGCGGCAGGATCTGCTTCTGCCACAGCAGGCCCCCGGTCGCGCCGTCGCGGGCCTCCAGGGAGTTCCCGCCGAGGAGCAGGACGACACCCTCGTGGGCGACCATGGTCCGGACGGTCTTCTGCCGGGATTCCGTCTCCCAGCGCTTCTCGCCCGTCCGCAAATCCAGGGCGCGCAGGCTTTGCCCCGCCTGGAAGACCACGCGGCCACGGTCGACGGCCAGCGCGAGCCCCTGGATCGGCGCGGTCTCGGCCCGCCACAGCACCTTGCCGGTCAGGCCTTCGACGGCGGAGATCGCGCCCGCCTCACTCCCACCCCCCGCACGGGCGCCAGCAGCGGGTCGCGGTTGAGCAGCTCGAGGTAGCG
>CAYNDR010000263.1:0-2972 GCA_964395295.1 uncultured Planctomycetales bacterium | reverse complement strand
CCGGCTCGGAGGACGGGCCCGAGTAGACCACGGCGACGCCCTCGACGGCGACGATCTCCCGGACCGGCGCGGTCTTCTCCACGGCCGCGCGCGTCTCGCCGGTGGCGGCGTCGAGGATCGAAAGGGGCGCGTCGAACGAGAGCGTCGCGTAGAGCCGGTCGCCTTCGGCCACGAGGCGGCGCTGGTTCTGGTCGGGGACGACGGTCCGCCCGCCCGTGATCGTGGTCCAGTCCTTCCCGGCGAACCGGTCGGCGGCCCACAGGGGCCAGCCCCACTTCTCCAGCGGCCGTTTCCACAGGAGCTTCCCGTTGAAGGCGTCGCGGCAGACCAGCGACCACCGCTCCGGGAGCCGCTGGTCCGTGATGCCGACGAGGCCCTCGTCGAGGAAGCAGAAGAGGCGCCCGCCGCCCGTGACCGCCGCCTGGATGCCGGAGGGCGTCTCGTGGCTGCGGAGCCAGAGCGGCGGCGCCAGCCAGCGCAGGGAGCGCGGCGGGCCCACCACGCGGTCCCGCGCCACGGCGTTGTTGCCCGCGTCGTGGAGGAAGTGGGTCCACTCGTCGATGCCGGGAGGGCGCGGCTTGACGGCCTTCGTCCAGCCCTCGCGGGTCTTCCGGCAGACGACGCCGCCGGGGGCCGTCACGCGGAGGATCTCCGCTTCGGGCACCGCGGCGGCGTCCTCGACCACGACAAGGTTGACGAGGCTGTCGGCGTAGGGAAGGACGGGGCCTTCCAGGCGCTCCACCGAGACCGGGCCGTAGAGGCCAAGCCCGCGGACGCGCTCCCGGGCGGCGCGCACCTTGCCGGCATCGGAGTCCAGGCCGTGGACGGCGAACCGGTCGCCCGCGCGCAGGGCGGCCGTGAGCCGGCCCTCGCCGCATCCCAGGTGGACGGCGATCCCGCCCTTGACGCCGCTCAGCCGGAGGATCTCCGCCGCCGCGTCCTCCTGGGGCGGGCCCGGAAGCCAGGCCGCGGCCGCCGCCAGGACGCATCCCCAGCGATTCATCCGTTCGTCTCCTCCACGTTGAACCGCGGAGAGGATGGCGCGGTGTCGGCGATTCGATCGGGCCGAAGGGCTACTTGTGCTTCGTCCGCACGCGCCTCGGAAGCTTGCCGCAGAGGGAGCACTTGACGAGGGCGTTGTCGAACGGGGCGCCGCACTGGAAGGCGACGAAGCACTTCTTGTCGGTGTCCCAGAAGAACGTGTTCTCCTGCTTGCAGGAGGGGCAGGTCTTGATGATCTCCTCCCGGTCCTCGTGCTTGTCGCTGTTGGCGCAGATGAAGAGGATGAAGCCGGTGTCGTCGAGCGTGCGGTCGGGGACGTAGGCGCCGTCCTTGCGGCTGAACGTGGGGGCGTAGACGGCCTGCTTCTCCTCGGGGACGTCCTTGCGGGTGCGGGCGCTCGACAGGTCCTCCGTGCTCCACCGCCCCTGGGTGACCGCCTCCACCTGGAGCGAGGCGTCATCCTTCTTGTCGGCCTCGACGCGCTTGACGTCCTGGCGCGTGGTGGTGATCTTCTCGAGCTCCTTGGGCGTGGCGCGCGAGCGGTCGAGGGCGGCCTCGTCGTAGACGGAGACCCACCAGCCGCCGTAGGCGTCCTCGGCGGTGGGGGGGGTGACCTCGAAGGTGACGCCGGCGCGGACCTTCTTGTCGATGTCCCGCTTGAGCGAGGCCAGGAGGGCGCGGTCGGCGGGGTCGTCCAGGAGGCCGGAGACGAGGTCGAAGCAGTTCTTCTTCGCCTCGGCGCTCTTGAGGAGCTCGTTGTGGATGCCGATCTCGAAGCCGGCGGGGGCGGCGGGGTCGCCGTACACGTTGAGCTCGTAGTCGCCGGCCCGGTAGGAGGTGTAGGGAACGGCGCGGAGCACGCCCTTGTCGATGACGGTGCTGGGGATCTGCTTGAGTCCCCTGGCCCACGGCTTGAGGGTGGCGGCCTGCCGGCAGCGCGTGCGGGTGGGCAGGGAGCGGGGAGGGGCGGCCGGGCTCCCCGCGCAGGCGGCCAGGAGGGCGGCGGCGCACAAGGCGGCTGTTCTCATAGGAGAAGACATACCACGCCGCGGCCGGCCGCGCAAGGATGGCCTGCGTCGCGCCGACGTGGCCGGGCGGGGCGCCTTGATATATAATTGATGTGGACATGACGGACCCAGGCCCGCCGTCTCCGGCCAAGCCCGGCCCCGCGAAGCTGGGGAAATACTCCCTCCAGCGCGTCGTGGGACGGGGGGGCATGGGCGTGGTCTACGAGGCGGTGGACACCCAGCTCCAGCGCCGGGTCGCGCTCAAGCTCATGCTTCCCCGCCAGTACGCCAGCGCCCAGGAAGCGGAGAAGGAGCGCAACCGGTTCGTGCGGGAGGCCCAGCTGGCCGCCAAGCTCAAGCATCCCCACATCGTCACGCTGTACGAGGCGGGCCTCCTGGAGGGGAAGCGCTACCTGGCCATGGAGTTCGTCGAGGGCGTGGCCTTCTCCGAATGGCTGAAGCGGAAGGGGCTGAAGCTCCGCCAGAAGGTATCCGTCCTGAGGGACGTGGCCCTCGCGGTGGACCACGCCCACGAACAGGGGGTCCTGCACCGGGACCTCAAGCCCCAGAACATCCTCGTGGACGACCGGGACCGGCCCTACGTGATGGATTTCGGGCTCGCCAAGGTCATGGGGAACAGCACCTCCCTCTCCCTGACAGGGGAGGGATTCGTGGTGGGGACCCCGGCCTACATGAGCCCGGAGCAGGCCCAGGGGAAGAAGACGGTGGACGGCCGGGCGGACATCTACTCGCTCGGCGTGATGCTCTACGAGATCCTCGCGGGCCGCCAGCCGTTCCGCGGGGAGACGGCCATCGAGATCCTGATGAAGGCCTCGAAGGAGAGGGTCCAGCCCCCGTCGAGCGTGAGGATCGCCGCCCCGGACCCGATGCTGGACAAGGGGATCGAGGGCGCCTGCCTCAAGGCCCTGGAGCCGCTTTCGACCGCCCAGTGCGCCATGTCCT
>CAYNDR010000262.1:2265-9200 GCA_964395295.1 uncultured Planctomycetales bacterium | reverse complement strand
CCTCCTGCCCGGCGGCGCCTCGATCATCGGGCGGCTCCTCGCCGCCGCTGCGGAGGCGGGCCTCGAGGACGTCCTCGTCGTGGCCAACGATCCCGCGCCCTACCGCGGATTCGGGCGGATGATCCTGCCCGACCTCCGGCCGGGGATGGGCCCGCTCGGGGGCATCGAGGCCGCGCTGGCCTCCCTCGACGGGATGGCCGAGGCCGTCCTCTTCCTCCCCTGCGACCTGCCGGGGCTCACCGGCCGCGAGGTCGCGGCCATCCGGGACGCCTACGGCGCGTCGCGCGCGGGACTCGTGTTCGCGGCCACGGCGGACGGCTCCCACCCCCTGTGCGCCGTGGTGCACCGGCGGCACGCGGCGGCGGTCCGGGCGGCGCTGGACCGGGGCGAACGGAGGGCGGTCCGCCTCTGGCGCGAGCTCGGCGCCGAGCCCGTGGCGTTCGGGGACCCCCGGCCGTTCTTCAACGTCAACTCCCCGGAGGAGATGAACCTGTGGCTCGAAGGACGGCGGGCGGACGCAAGCCGGTGAAGCCGGGACGGATCGCCGCCCGGACCAAGGTCTGGTTCGAACACGCCGGCGAGCGCGTCTTCGGCGCGGGGCTGGCCCGGCTGTGCGAGGCCGTCCGCCTCCGCCGGAGCCTCACGGACGCGGCGCGGGACTGCGGCGTCAGCTACCGCCACGCGTGGAACCTCCTCCGCACGGCGGGGCGGCGCCTCGGCCGGCCGATCACGGTGCCGCGCGCGGGCGGCCCCGAGGGCGGCGGCTCGCGGCTCTCGCCGGAAGGGGAGCGCCTGCTCCGCCTGTACCGGCGCGTCGCGGAGGACGTGCAGTCGCGCGCCGAGGCGCTCCTCGACGGCTTGGGAAAGGAGACCGACGCATGAACCGCGGGAAACCCGCCTCCGTCACGCTCCGCGAGGCCTTCCGGCGGATCGACGCCGCGCTCCGGGGGGCGCGCCTGCCGGTCGAGACGGTCCCCGTCCGCGAGGCGGCCGGCCGCGTGCTGGCCCGGCCGCAGAAGTCCCGGCTGGACCTCCCGCCGTTCGACAAGTCGGCGGTGGACGGGTACGCCGTGCCGGCGGCGGGCGCGCCCGGCCCCTTCCCCGTGGCCGCCACCGTGGCCGCCGGCCAGCCCGGCCTCCGCCGCCTCCCCCCCGGCGCGGCGGTGAAGGTCATGACCGGCGCCCCCGTGCCGCGGGGGACGCGCCAGGTCGTCATGCTGGAGGACACCGAGGAGCGCGACGGACGGGTGACCGTGGTGCGCCCCGGCGGCCCGTCCAACATCTGCCCTCGGGCCGAGGACGCGCGCCGCGGCCGGCTCATCCTCCCCGCCGGCCTCCGCCTGCGGCCCCTGGACGCGGCGAACCTCGTGGCCTGCGGGATCACCCGGGTCCCCGTGACGCGGCGCCCCCGCGTGGCCCTCCTGGCAACCGGCGACGAGATCGTGGACGACCCCGCCCTCCTGCGCCCCGGCCGGATCATGAACAGCAACGGGCCGCTGATGGCGGGCCTCTGCGCCGCCCACCGGCTGGAAGTGGCCCTCGAGGAGCACGTGCCGGACGTCCTGGGGGACCTGGTCCGCGCCCTGCGGCGGGCCCTCGCGCGCGCCGACATCGTGGTCCTCTCCGGCGGCGTCTCGGTGGGCGACTTCGACCTCGTCCCGGCCGCGCTGGACAAGCTGGGCCTCCGCGCCGGCTTTTCGAGCGTCTCCATCAAGCCGGGCCGGCCGACCACGTTCGCCACGGGACGGGGGAAGGTCGTGCTCGGCCTGCCCGGGAACCCCGTCTCGGTCTACGTGATGTTCCACCTGTTCGTCCTGCGCGCGGCGGCGCGGCTGGCGGGCGCGGCGCCGCCGGAGCGGACCGTCCGCCTCCCCCTGGCCGGCGGATTCCGCCGGCGGAAGGCCAAGCGGATGGAGTTCGTGCCCGCGCGGCTCACGCCGGACGGCCGGGTGGAGGTGCTCCCCTGCCACGGCTCCGCGGACCTCCTGGCCCTGACGCCCATGGACGGCCTGATGGCGGTCGGGATCGGCACCCGCGCCCTCCCCGAGGAATCGCGGGTGGACTTCTATCCCCTGGCCGTGAGGTGGCCATGAAGGCCTATTATAAATCAAACACTTTGATTTATAACAGGGAGGAGGCTGAGCGATGAGCGAAGGATCCCACGTGGACGAGACGGGCCGCGCCCGCATGGTGGACGTGGGCGGCAAGACCCCCCAGCGGCGCGTCGCCCGCGCCGCCGGCGCCATCGCCCTCAACGCCTCCGCCCGGGACCTCGTGGCCCGGCACGGGATCAAGAAGGGGGACGTCCTCGCCGTGGCGCAGATCGCGGGCATCCAGGCCGCCAAGCGCACGTCCGAGCTCATCCCCCTCTGCCACCCCCTGTTGCTCGACCACGTCGACGTGCGGCTCGCCCTCACGGAGGAAGGCGTCTCCGCCGAGAGCGAGGTCCGCTGTGTGGGCCGCACCGGCGTGGAGATGGAGGCCCTCACCGCCGTGAGCGTGGCGCTCCTCGGGGTGTACGACATGTGCAAGGCCGTGGACCCGGGCATGGTGATCGGGCCCATCCGTCTCCTTGAGAAGGTGAAGAGCGATGTCCATCAGCCGCTTTGAGGTCGTCTCGGTCAACGCCAGCGAGGCGAAGGGGACGTCCAAGCGCCCCGTGGGCGAGGCGCGGATCGACGCGCGGGGCCTCGCGGGCGACGCCCACGCGGGACACGGGCACCGGCACGTGAGCCTGCTCGGGCAGGCCAGCATCGACCGTTTCGTCGCCGAGACGGGCCGCGCCATCGCCCCGGGGGAGTTCGCGGAGAACCTCACCCTGCGCGGCATGGATCTCGCCGAGGCCGCCGTCTTCGACCGGTTCCGCATCGGGGACGTCGACCTGGAGGTCTCGCAGGTCGGCAAGGCCTGCCACGGCGAGGCCTGCGCCATCTTCCGCGAGGTCGGGAAGTGCGTCATGCCGCGCGAGGGCGTCTTCTGCCGCGTGATCCGCGGCGGGGCGGTCCGGACGGGCGACGCCGGGGAGTACGAGCCGCGGACGCTCGACATCCGGGTCCTCACCCTGAGCGACCGCGCCGCCCGCGGCGAGTACGAGGACCGGAGCGGCCCGCGCGCGCGCGCGCTGGTGGAGGAGTTCCTCCGCGCCCGGCGCTGGCGGGGCCGCCTGGCCTCCGCCGTCCTCCCCGACGACGCGGACCGCCTGCGCCGCGAGCTCCTGGCCGCGCGCGACGCGGGCGCGGACCTCGTGCTCACCACCGGCGGCACCGGCCTGGGGCCCCGCGACGCCACGCCCGAGGCCGCGGCGGCGGCCTGCGACAAGCTCATCCCCGGCCTGATGGAGGCGATCCGGATGAAGCACGGGGCCGCGAACCCGCGCGCCCTCCTCAGCCGCGCCGTGGCCGGCGTGGCGGGGAAGACGGCCGTCTTCACCATGCCCGGCAGTGTCCGCGCCGTGGAGGAATACCTGGCGGAGCTCTTCCCCGTCCTGGAGCACCTCCTCTTCATGGTCCGGGGGGTCGATGTCCACTGACCCGACCGCCCGGGAAATGGACGTCCTGCGCCTGTCGGCGGACGGGGCCCCGCCCGCCCCGGGGCGCGACGAGGTGCTGGTCGAGGGCCTCCTCACGATCGACATCGAGGGGGTGGGCCGGTACGTCCTCTCCTGCACGCCGGAGTCGGCCGAGGCCCTGGCCGCGGGGTTCGCCTTCTCCGAGGGGCTCATCGACGGGCCCGCCGACATCCTCAGGCTCGCCCGCCGCGAGGGCGATCCGTCCTCCCTCGAGATGCGCATCCGCGACCCCGGCCGGCTGACCCTGGGCCGCAACCTGCTCGTGACGAGCTCCTGCGGCGTCTGCGGCGTCCGGAACCTGGAGCCGTTCCTGGCGGGGCTCGTCCGCTGCGGCCGGACGCTCGAGGTGACCGGGCCCCTCCTGATCAGGCTGGGGGGGGCGATGACCGAACTGCAGGTCCTCTTCGCCCGCACCGGCGCCGCCCACGCCGCGGCGCTCTTCGGGGCGGACGGCGCGATCCGGGCCTTCGCGGAGGACATCGGCCGCCACAACACGATCGACAAGGTGGTCGGACAGCTCGTGCTGGCCGGCGAGTCCCCCCGCGGCCTCGGGATCATGCTGTCGGGGCGGGTCAGCCTGGAGCTCGCCGCCAAGGCCGCCCGCGCGGGGATCGAGCTGATCGCGGCCGTGTCGGCCCCGTCGTCCCTGGCCGTGACGGTGGCCGATCGCTGCGGCCTGACGCTCTGCGGATTCGTGCGGGAGGACCGGCTGACGGTCTACACCCATCCCGAACGGGTGAAGCCATGAAGATGGCGGGATGGGCGGCCTGGGGCGCCGTTGCGGCGGCGATCGCGGGATGGGCGGCCGCCATCGATCCCCCCTCCCCTCCGGCGGCGGTCCGGATGTCCACGACCACCAGCACGGACAACTCGGGCCTGCTCGACGCCCTCCTGCCTCCCTTCGAGAAGAAGTACGGCATCAAGGTCCGCGTCATCGCCGTGGGGACGGGGAAGGCCCTGAAGCTCGGGGAGAACGGCGACGTGGACGTCGTGTTCGTCCACGACCGCGAATCGGAGGACCGGTTCGTGGCCTCCGGATTCGGCGTCAACCGCCGGGACGTGATGGTCAACGACTTCGTGATCGCGGGGCCGGAAGAGGACCCCGCCGGCGTGAAGGGGATGAAGGACGCGGCCGAGGCCCTCCGGAAGATCCGCTCGGCGAAGGCGCCCTTCGTGTCCCGCGGCGACGACTCGGGCACGCACAAGAAGGAGCTGGCGCTCTGGAAGATTGCCGGGATCGACCCCAGGGGGGAGGGCTATATCGAGGTCGGCCAGGGCATGGGGGCCGCGTTGATGGTCACCCATGAGAAGAAGGGGTATTGCCTGGCCGACCGCGGGACGCACCTCGCGATGATGGAGAAGACCGGCCTGGCGATCCTCTGCGAGGGGGACGAGCGGCTGTTCAATCCCTACAGCGTGATCGCGGTCAGCCCCGAGAGGCATCCCCACGTGAAATATGTGGAGGCCAAGGCGCTGGCCGGGTGGCTGACCTCCCCCGAGGGCCAGAAGATCATGGAGGACTACAAGAAGGACGGCCTATCGATGTTCATCCCCTCGGCCTACGGGATCCGGCGCTGATGGACTACCGTTGGGACGGCCTGCGGGAGGCGTTCCGGCTCCTCGTCCGCCTCGATCCCGAAGTCTATTCGATCGCCGGGCTGTCCCTGCGGGTCAGCCTGGCGTCCACGGCCGGCTCGGCGCTCGCGGGGGTCCCGCTGGGGACGTGGCTGGCGCTGGCGGACTTCCGCGGCAAGCGCGCCGCCGCGGGCCTCCTGAACGCGCTCCTGGCCGTCCCCACCGTCGTGGTGGGGCTGGTCCTCTACTCGTTCCTGTCCCGCCGGGGGCTCCTGGGCTCCTGGGACCTCCTGTACACGCCGTGGGCCATGGTCCTGGGCCAGTTCGTCCTGGCCACGCCGATCGTCACGGCGATGACGCTGGGGGTCGTCCAAGGGGCGGACCCGCGGGTGATCCCCACCGCGCGGGCGCTGGGGGCCTCCCCGTCGCGGGCCCGGCTCACCCTCCTGCACGAGATCCGATGGGGCCTGCTGACGGCCGTGATGGCCGGGTTCGGGCGCGTCTTCGCCGAGGTGGGCGTGTCGATGATGCTGGGCGGCAACATCCGGGGATACACCCGGACGCTCACCACGGCCATCGCGCTGGAGACCAGCCGGGGCGAGTTCGCGCTGAGCCTGGCGCTGGGGCTCATCCTGCTGGCCGTGGCGATGGCGGTGAACGTCGCGGTCCAGGTGATCCCCCGGAGGAGGACGGCGTGAACGCGGCCGACAACATCCTGTACCGCCTGCGCGGCGTGCGGAAGCGGTTCGGCGGCGCGGTGGTGCTCGACGTGCCGTCCCTCGACATCGGGAAGGGCGGGATCCACTTCTTCGTGGGCCCCAACGGGGCCGGGAAGACGATGATGCTGGGGGTCCTGAGCCTCCTGGACCCGCCCTCGGAGGGGGAGGTGACCTTCGACGGCGGGCGCGTCTTCCCCGGCCGCGGGCCGGCGCCCGAGGTCGCGCGCCGGATCACCCTGGTGGCCCAGGACCCCTACCTCTTCGACACGACGGCGCTGGGGAACGCCTCGTACGGCCCGCGGCGCCGCGGGCTGGGGAGGGCGGCGGCCGAGGCGGCCGGGGCGGAGGCGCTGGCCCTCGTGGGGCTGGCGGACCTGGAGCGCCGGAAGGCGCGCACCCTGTCCGGCGGCGAGGGGAAGCGCCTGGCGATCGCCCGGGCGCTGGCCCTGCGGCCGGAGGTCCTCCTGCTCGACGAGCCCCTGGCGAACGTGGCCGCCGGGAACGCCGGGGCCATCGAGGCGCTCCTGGCCGGGATCCACGCGCGGTCCGGCGCCACGATCGTGACGACCACGCACGATCCCGCCCAGGCCGTCCGCCTCGGCGCGCGGGTCATCCCCCTGCACCAGGGCCGCATCTCCGGGACTCCCTGACCGGCGGCCGGGCGCCCGGCCCCTCAAGGGGCACCCCGGCCTCTGGGCCGTGGACCAGGGGGAGTTCCGCATCGTCTACGCGGCCATCGACACCGAACGACTGGTGATCGTCAGGCGGGCCGGGAAGAGGAACGACGGCGAGATCTGCCGCGGCCTTTAGTCTCAACCGCCATCAGATCTTCCCCCGGTGGTGGAGCCACCATTCCGCCAGCAGGAGCGCCAGGACCGCCGCGGCCGCCAGGGGCGCGACCGGCACCCGCGCGGGCCACGGGGCCGGGGGCGGCAGGGGGCGTCCGGGCGTCCCGGGCGCCGGCTCGCGGAGGTCGGACTCCGCGGCGTCGAACAGGTTCACCGCCAACCACTCCGCGCGCCCCGCCGCGCCGGCGCGCACGAGCCCCGGGCCGGGGCGCGGCGGCGCCGGGA
>CAYNDR010000262.1:0-2200 GCA_964395295.1 uncultured Planctomycetales bacterium | reverse complement strand
GTCCCTCCCGGACCTCGGCATGCTCCTCGCGCCCGCCGTTGGCGAACAGCAGTTCCCACTCCTCCACCCAGAGGGGCCGCTCGGGACGGAGGGGCTCCCCCACCCCGTACGCCGTCCGGAAGGAGCGCGTGGCCCCGAACGCCGCCCACTCGACGAAGTTCTGGAGCATCATCATGAAGGGCGGGAGGAGCTTGAGGTCGGTGTCCTCCAGGCCGAAGCCCAGCTCGACCACCGCGCGGCCCCCCCGCGCCGACCAGACGGCCACGGGCCCCTCGGCGGCCCGGATGAGGGGCTGGCCCTCGAGGAGGCACGACCGGCGCAGGGCCACGCCCGCGTAGTCCACCTGGCGGTTGGGCGGCGCCTCCCGGTCCCATTCCACGATCGAGGGCCGCTCGACCCAGCCGTCCCGCCGGGCCCCCACCACGAGGAAGGCGCCCCGCCCCAGCGGCGCCGGCGGCGCACAGCGGTCGAAGACCGCCACGGTCCCCTCCCCGAGCGGCTCGCGGAGGGCGGGGTAGCGGTCCGCCGCCGCCACGCTCGGCGGGCCGGCGAGCCCGCGGGCCTCCAGCGCGTGGAGCGCGCTCATGAGGAAGCCGTCCGGCTTCCCCGGGTGGAACACCACCACCGCGGGCGGCGCGAGCGGCGGGAGCACGAACGAGGCGACGTCGTCGGCCGGGAAGGCGTCGCGCGGCTCCAGGGCCACCTCCGCCAGCCCGCCCTCCTCGATCTTCGCCTCCGGCCAGCGCGCGGGCTCCAGGAGCCACCCGACCTCGCGCCGCTCCCCCGGCCCCGCCTTCGCCGGCCGGCGGGCGATTTCCCGCCCGTTCCAGAGGAGGACCTCCGACCTCTCCGCCTCCGCGGCCCCGAAGTTCTCCAGCGCCAGGGAGAGCGCCGCCCGCCTCTCCCCCGCGCGCCGGACGGCCAGCCCGGAGACCCAGCCCGAGTTCTCCCGCGGCGTCCCCACCCGGACCCATCGCAGTCTCCCGGACGCCAGGAGGTCGTCCACGCCCCCGGGCGGGCGGTCGGTGAAGAAGACCGCGGCCACGTCCTCGCCGCCGGCCAGCGCCGCCAGCACCCGCCCGCGGAGGTCCGCCGGGGCCCGCGCGGGGGGAGGCGGGACCAGCGCCCGCGCCGCCCGATCGAGGCCGGGGCTGAACGGGAGGCGGGGCCCCTCGAGGTCGTGCAGGGAGGCCTGCGCGCCCGGGCCGAGCGCTCCGACGAACTCCCGCGCGCGATCCACCGCATGGTCGAGGCGGGTCCTCCCGTCCGGCTCCGGCGCCCCCATGCTCGCGGTGCTGTCGAGGATCAGGGCGTGCCGCGAGGGGGGCCGCGCGATCCCCTTCACCTCCGGCTCCGCCACCGCCGCGGCCAGCAGGACGAGCGCCGCGAGGTTCAGCAGGAGCGACGCCCAGTGGCGCAGGCGCCTGAGCGCGGTCCGCCGCTCCTCCTCCACCAGGACCCGCTCCCAGAAGAGGAGCGTGGGCACCGGCAGGCGCCGGATGCGCCCGCGGTAGAAGTGGAAGGCGAGGAGGGGGATGCCCAGCGCCATCAGCCACAGCCCCTGGGGGTTCCCGAAGCTCATCGGTGCTCCAGGATGCCCCCGGCCCGCACGACGTCGAGCACCCGGCGGTCGAGCGGGTCGTCGGCCAGGACGCGGGCGTACGCCGTCTCGCGGGCCCGGGCGAATTCCTCGATCTCCCCGCAGAAGGCCGCGAAGCGGCGGCGGTACTCCTCCACCATGCGGGGGACGAGGACCACGTCCTTCTCCCGCCCCGTCTCGAGGTCCGTCAGGTTGAAGCGGCCGCGGGAGGCCGGGGCCAGCTCCTCCTGGGCCACCAGGTGGACCAGGTGGACCTCCAGCTTCTGGGCCAGGAGCGCGCGCACCGCCTCCTCGTACCCCTCCAGGTCGTAGAAGTCGGTCAGGAGCAGGACGAGCGACCGGCCCTTGAGCCGCGGCAGGGCCGAGCGGAAGGCCGAGCGCATGTCGGTGGGGCCCTCCGGGGCGAGCCCCTCCAGCGCGTCCAGCAGGTCGAAGATCATGCCCTTGCCGCGCAGGAACTTCTTCACCGTGCGGACCTCGCGGCCGAACGCGTAGAGGCTCACCGAGTCGTAGTGCACGAGGCCGATGTACCCGAGGGCCGCGGCGAGCTCCCGCGCCGCGCCGAACTTGCCGCCGAAGTCCATGGACCGGGACGCGTCC
>CAYNDR010000261.1:2945-9223 GCA_964395295.1 uncultured Planctomycetales bacterium | reverse complement strand
CCGCAATCCGCAGTTGAAGCAGTAGACGACTTCCTTGCCCATGAACGCGCCCCCGTTCAAAGAAGAGTAGTATGCGGAGGGGCGCCGGTCAACCTCACTTCGCCGGGCGGAAATCGATCGACAGGACGCGGATGACCCGGCCGGCCCCGTTGAACTGGAGGCAACCTCTCCGGGGATTCCCCTCCCTCAGCAGGGTCAGGGGGTTCCCGTCGAGGGCGGCGGCCACCGAATCCCCCTTGCAGGCGAAGACGATCTCGTGGGGCTTCCCCGCCAGGGCCTCGATCGAGGAGGAGCTGTCCAACTTGACGCAATGTTTCCCCCCGTCGCCCTGCCGGATGTAAAAAGCGAGGCTTTCCGGGCCTTCGACCTCGAACCGAACGCGGACCTCGCCGTCCTCGAATTCCTCCACCGTCTGCGCCGCGTTCGAGGGTCCCGTCCGCGTGAGCCCCCCCCGCTCCACGGGCCACCCGGAGCGGCAGCCGGCCCGCAGGCAGGCGTTCGTCTTCCCGTCGAAGACCGCCCGCCAGGGACGCTCCACCGTCAACGCGAGCGCCCGGACCTCCTCCTCGGAGAGCGCCCGATCGTAGATCCGGACGTCGTCGAGCAGGCCGTCGTAGGATCCGTACCGGCTCGATCCCCCGCCCAGCTCGCAGGAGGGATGCACCTCCATCGTGGACTTCATCCCGGCCTTCACCCGACTCCCGTCGACGTACAGGACCGGCTCCCGATCGGCGTACACCACCGCCACGTGGGTCCAGCCCCGGACCGCGGCCGGGTGCACGAGGGGAGAGGGGAAGTGCGCGTCGGCATGCTCGAAGACGCTGATCCCGTTGGTCCCGATCGACAGCCCCGCTCCCACGTGTCCCGCCCCGAAGAGCTTGCCATGGGACGGGAAGACCGCGAACCGGTGGCCCTTCAATGCCGCGGCGCCCGTGTTCCCCTCCGGCGTGATCGGCAGGGCCGCCCTCGGGAAGGCCCAGAGCGCGATCGTGAAGGTGTTCCGGACCGATTCGAAGAAGGGCTGGACCCGGACGTGGGCCTCCCCGCCGTCGAAGGCAAGGGCCTTCCCCAGCCGGCCCTTGTCCCACGCGGCCGGCCCCGCGAGCGTCCCCTTATGGCCCCGGCCCGAGGCGTCCTCCACGGTCGTCCCCGCGCCTTCGTCCATCCTCCACCACCCCACGAGGCCCTGGACCGGCATCCGCGCTTCCGCAGTCCCGGCCAGGAAGGCGTCGAGGGCCGCCGCCCGCTCGGGGAGGCCCCACCGCCCCACCCGCTCGCGCGCCTTCCTCACCCCTTCGGCCGCCCCCCATCGCTTGTCCTCGGCCGCCCGCTCCTTGACGGACTCCAGGAGCTGTTCGACCGACTTGAGGACCTCCTGGACCTCCCCCTCGATCAGGGCGGTCCAATCCGGGGTTTCCCGCTTCTTGCGGGCCTGCGCGTAAAGCTCCAGGACCGCCTTGAAGTCCTCCTTCTCCAGCAGGGACCGCGCCTGCCCCTTCAGCTGGGCGATCTCCTTCGAGACGTCGGACATGCGCCGGATCAGGAGCGCGTCGCGGGCCGCGCGGGCCTGCTCGTGATGCTCCGTGCCCTGGGCCGCGCGGAGGGCCTCCTCGAAGGCGGCGATCTGCCCCTCGAGGTCGCCGGGGTGCTCCTTCATGTGCTTGAAGGCCTTCTCGCAGGCCAGCCGGGCGGCGCGGGCGTTGGCGTCCTCCACGCGCGGGGCCGGGCGCTCCTCCCGGGGCGGGGGGGCCGGCGCGGGGGGCGGCCCGCTGAGGGCGAGGACGACCACCACCAGGGCCACGACCAGTCCCCCGGCCGAGAGGCCCAGCACGAGCGGCATCCTGGAGCGCGGCGTCTTCTCGGCCGCGAAGCGCCGGGTCCCCGTCTGGGAGGGGGCCCCGCCGACGCGGGGCATGGCCCGGGGGGTGATGGCCGAGAGCGGCTCGCGGGGCGTGGGGGCCGGCAGGGGCGTGCCGCCGCGCGGGGTCCTCTGGGAAGCCCGCTGGAGTTCCTCCCTGGAAATCCCGGGGGCCACCTGGGGGGCGCAGTCCTTGCAGACCGTCTGGTTGCCGATCCGGAAGGCGTTCCCCTTCTCGATGTCGCTCGACAGGATCCGGACGGCGCACTTCGCGCAGTAGGATATTTCCTGGCCCATGGGGTCCCGCGCATCCTCCGTGGAAAGGGTTCTCTAAATACTACCACACAACCGTTGGCGAAAGCGCGCCGCGCCGGCGGCGCCGGCCGTTGGTCATGCCGGAGAAACGGGGCCGCGGGCACGGGTATAATAGGCAGGGCCCGGAAGGGCGGAAGAGGAGATCGATCGCATGCGCGCCAGCGGCCTGATTCGCGCCACGGCGGCGGCCGGGATGCTCGCGGTGACGTGGAGGGGAGGCGCCCCGGCGGAGGCGCAAGCCGTCCCCGACCCGGGGGAACGGGAGAAGATCGAGGCCGCGATCCCGGCCCAGGCCTTCGTCCCGCCCCGCAAGCCCCGGAAACTGCTGATCTTCGACCTCAACGTGGGATACGGCGGCCACCCCTCCCGCCTTACGGCCAACCTCGCCTTCGAGATGATGGGCAGGAAAACCGGCGCCTTCGAGACGGTGGTCAGCCGGGAGCCGTCCGTCTTCAAGCCGGAAAGCCTGAGGCAGTTCGACGCCGTCTTCCTGAACAACACGGTGGGCAACCTCTTCGAGGATCCCGGGCTGAGGCGGAGCCTGGTCGAGTTCGTCTACGGCGGCGGCGGACTGCTCGGGGTCCACGGGACCTCGGTGGCCTTCGTCCGATGGACCGAGAAGGCCCGCGAGGACTGGCCGGAATTCGCCGTCATGCTCGGGGGACGGGGCGCGAACCACCGCGCCGCCGACGAACACGTCTTCATCAAGCTCGACGATCCGGACCATCCCCTCAGCCGGCCCTTCGGCGGCCAGGGCTTCGATTACCGCTCCGAATTCTTCCGCGTCCACGAGCCCTATTCGAGGCGCCGGGTCCGCGTGCTCCTCAGCATCGACACCGGGAAGACGGACATGAACCAGGGGCCGGCCTACGGCAAGCTCCGGCGCGAGGACGACGATTATGCACTGGCATGGGTCCGGCAATACGGCCGGGGGCGCGTCTTCTACTGCACGATCGCCCACGCCCCTTCCGTCTTCTGGGACCCGAACCTGCTGAAGTTCTACCTCGCGGCCGTCCAGTTCGCCGCGGGCGACCTGCCGGCCCCGGCGACGCCGAGCGCCTTTCTGACGCCGGCCCTCCGGGCGCAGGAGCGGCTCGGGTGGCGCCTCGGGTTGGAGGCCCGCGCCCTTCAACAGGGCACTCTCTTCGAGTCCATCGATAAGGCCGCGGAGCTCGGCCTGCCCTTCATGGGCGCCCTGGGCTCCCAGGCGGTGAGCCGGGAAATCCCCGCGGCCTTCGACCACCGGATCGAGGACGACGTGCTGAGGCAGATCCGGCTCAAGCTGGACGCGGCGGGCGTCCGCCTTCTGGCGTACGAAGTCCCCCGGTTCCCGGCCGACCCGGAGGCCTGCCGGAAGGTGTTCGAGTTCGGGCGGAAGATCGGCGTCGAGGCCTTCGTGGCGGAGCCGCCGCCGGAGGCGCTGGACACCGTGGAAAAACTCTGCGACGAGTACGACATCCGCCTCGCCCTTCGCGACAGCGACCCGGATCGGATCCTGAAGGCCTGCCAGGGCCGCGGCAAACGGATCGGCGCCTGCGGCGATCCCGCGGGCTGGAATGCGCTCGGGGACCGCCTGACCACCGTCCGCCTGGGCGATCCCGGCGGCGGGAAGGCCGAGCGGCTCCTCAGGGAAATCCACAGGCTGGGGGTCGTCCCCGTCATGTTCGGCGTCGATGCCGGCGGGGGCGCCGATCTCTTCAACCGCGTCAGTCTCGACCTGTCCCCGGGAGGTGTGCGATGAGCCGACCCGCGCGCCGGATCTCCCGGCGCGGATTCCTCGGCGCCGCCGCGGCGCCCTGGGTCCTCCGTTCCCCCGGCCGGTCGCCCAACGGGAAGATCGCGGTGGCCCTGATCGGCAACGGGGTGATGGGGAGCGGCCACCTGAACCGTCTGACGGGCGATCCGGGCGTCCAGGTCCTGGCCGTCTGCGACGTGGACCGTTCGCGGCGCGAGGAGGGAAAGCGGCGCGTCGAGGCCCACTACGCCACCGCGCGTTCCCTCGGCCAGTACGGCGATTGCGCCGCGGTCAACGACTACCGCGAGCTCCTGGCCCGGCCGGACCTGGATGCCGTGGTCATCGCCACGCCGGACCACTGGCACGCCCTGCAGGCCATGGACGCGGCCAGGGCGGGGAAGGACGTCTACTGCGAGAAGCCGGTTTCGTTGACGATCCAGGAGGGGCGCCGGCTGGCGGAGACGGTGCGCCGGAACGGCCGGGTGTTCCAGACCGGGACCCAGTACCGCTCGATCCGGACCATACGGGCGGTCTGCGAGTTCGTCCGCAAGGGGGGGCTCGGCAGGATCAAGTCGGCCTTCACGATATGGAGCAGTCTGGCGGGCTTCATCGGGTCCGCCCGCTTCAGGCCCTACGCCCAGGCGATGAAGGCCGAGCGGGCCGGCGGCTCGTACGTGCCCCTGGAATTCCCCCTGCCCGCCGAACCCGTTCCGGAGGGGCTGGACTGGGACCTGTGGGTGGGGCCGGCCCCGTGGCACCCCTACAACAGCCTCTACCACACGAATCCGGCCCCGGGCGTGGTGCCGTGGTCGTTCTGCGAGAGCTTCGGCGCGGCGTCCGTGACCTGGCACCATTCCCACAGCGCGGACGTGATCCAATACGCGCTGGGCATGGAGAAGAGCGGGCCGGTCGAGATCCTCCACCCCGCCGACGGGCCATACCCCACGCTGACTTGCAGGTACGCCAACGGGACCCTGCTTCACCTGGTGGATCAATGGGGGACGGTGAAGGACGTCTACAAGGCGGTCCCCGCCGACGCCCGGCTGGCGGGGCTCTTCGGGGGGCTGTTCGTCGGGGAGCGCGGCTGGATCACGTCGATGACGACGGGCGGGCCGGTGGAGGGCCGGCCCGAAGGCATTTTCGAGGAAATGAAGCTGAAGAGCCGGGAGGTCAATCCGGGGGCCAACAACCATCACGCGAACTGGTTCGAATGCATCCGGACGCGGGGACGGCCGAGCTCCCACGAGGAGATCGGCCACCGGTCGGCGTCGCTGGGCCAGCTCACGATCATCGCGCACGCGCTGGGGCGGTCCTTGAAGTGGGACCCGGACCGCGAGGAGTTCGTCGGCGACGAGACGGCCAACCGCCTGCGCTCGCGCGCGATGCGGGCGCGATGAATGACTCTCACCACAAAGACACCAAGGGCACAAAGAAGACCATATTCAACCCGACTTATTCATGATCACTGGGAAAAGATCGACAGGGTGTTCGGTGGTCGGGAAATCCCGAACTCCAACCCCCAAATCCCAACGGAGTCGCCCCTCCCGCCCCCCCCCGGGGGAGCGCTTCCCGGGCCTCGAAAGGGGGATTCTGTTGGGTGTTTGGATTTGGGGTTTCATTGGGAGTTGGGACTTGGGGGTTGGGATTCTTTCTATGGATAATCCAGGTTAACGCGTCCCCCCTTCCCCCCCAGGGGGCAGGAGGGAACCCCTGATTAGGGTATTTCTTTGTGTGCTTCGCGTCTTTGTGGTGGATTTTATTGGGTGCTCTAAGAAGGTCACCATGACCGTCCAGCATGTCGGCGGGATGACGTGGCGCGAGGTGAAGGCGTTCGTCCACGAACGGGTCGTGGCGTTCATCCCCCTGGGCTCCCTCCAGGCCCACGGGCCGCACCTGCCCCTCAATGCCGACGTGGTGATCACCACGGAGGTGGTTCGCCGCGCGTCGCGTCAGCTCTCCCAGAAGGGCATGGACCTCCTGGTCTACCCCCCCGTCGTCTTCAGCCCCGCGCGACTGGCCTCCAAGTTCTCGGGCACGGTGAACCTCTCGAAGGAGTCGTATGCCGCGATGCTCATGAGCCTCGTGGACGAGATCAAGGCCATGGGCATCCGCACGGTGTGCCTGGCGACCTGCCACATGGACCCGTCCCACTTGGACGTGATCCGGCAGGTCGCGGGGGAGTACTCCACGGACGGCAAAGTCCGCGTCCTGTTTCCGGACTTCACCCAGGAGCCGTGGCTGAGCCGCATGCCGGAGGAGTTCCGGAAGGGGGGCTTCCACGGGGGGCGCAGTGAGACGGCCTGCCTCATGGTCCTGCAGGAGGAGAAGGTGAGGGAGGAGATCCGCAAGAGGCTGTCCCGGGTGGATGCG
>CAYNDR010000261.1:0-2935 GCA_964395295.1 uncultured Planctomycetales bacterium | reverse complement strand
CCTTCCCGTCGCGGACCTCGACCGGGGGGTCCGTGAGGGGAAGGCGCATTACGCCGAGTGCGGCGGACTCCAGGCCTATTTCGGCGATCCCGCCGCCGCCACGCCGGCGGAAGGGGAGCAGTTCCTGGACATCCTGTCCGGCATCGTGGCGGACATCGTCACCCTGGGTCGGGTGTAGGATGCCCCCGACCCCCCTCGTCAAGTCGTTCCTGATCGCCGACGGGGTCCTGCAGGACCGGGCCACGGGGAAGTGGTCCGTCATCGGCATCTTCGACCGGATCTACGCGCCCAAGTTCCCCTGCGTGCACCCCGTGGTGTCGATCTACGTGAAGATCGCCGACGCGCTGGGACGGTACAAGATCCGGATCGAGTTCCGCGACGCCGCCGAGGACCGCTGTCTTTCGACCTTCGAGGGGATCGACCTCGAGGTGAAGGACCGGCTCCAGGGGCCGGAGTTCGGGATCACCACGCACGGGCTTCCGCTCCAGAAGCCCGGCCGCTACCTCTTCCAGCTCTTCATCAACGACGAGTACGCCGCCTCGTCCCCCTTGAACGTCGTGATGCTGGAAGCCCCCGCCGGGAGGTGAAGTCGGCCGCGGAAGGGCGCCCGATTCCGGGCGGGCCGTTGTAGAATGGACGCGGGGGAGGGCAGGAGGCCACGGGGATGGAGATCGTCTACTGCGGGGACTGCGGGAAGAGCCTGCGGAAGGACGATTTCGTCCAGGGGAAGGCCGGCCATCAGAACGACGTCCCCTACTGCGCGGAGTGCCGCCCCGTCAAGGCGGTGAGCAACATCACCAGCGGTACCCTCAAGAAGATTCTCACCACCCGGATGCCGCGCCCGGGAGTTCCTCCCACGTCGCGCTTCAAGCCGCGGCCCGAGGGGAGGCCGGCGGGGTCCCGCCTGCCGCTCGTCATCGGGGGCGCGTTCGGCGGGATCTCCCTGGCGGCCCTGCTCCTGGTGCTCCTGACGGGCCGGAAGGACGAGATGCCCGATGCGGTCGCGGTCAAGACGGCCCCGCCGGGGGACCGGGGATCGACGGCCGTGGCGCCGCGCCCCGGGGAGAACGACGAGGCGAGGATCCGCGAGGAGGAGCGGACGCGGGAAGAGCGGCGCAAGCGCGAGGAGGAGGCCCGGCGCCTGCGCGACCAGGCGCAGGTGGACCATCTCCTGGGACAGGCCAGGGCGATCCGCGAGGCGGATCCCAGGTTCGCGCGAAGTGGCGAGGTGATGGAACTCCTGAAGTCCGCGCTCGACCTGGGGGGGCCGCGCCGGGCCGAGGCGGAGCGCGTCCGGGCCGAGTACGAGAAGGCCTTCGGGGAGTCGAAGCAGAAGGCGCTGGTCAGGAGAAAGGGCCCGTTCGAGCTGGACGGGTCGGGCTTCATCCAGAACTGGCTCATCCTCGGGCCCTTCCCGAACACGGAGGACAAGGGGTTCTACACCGACTTCCTCCAGACCGAGGAACAGCACGAGCCGGCCGAGGGCGTCGAAGTCCAGAAGGCGGGAGGAAAGGTCCGCTGGGCGCCCTGCGCGGTGGAGGGGGGCAGGATCGACTTCTTCAAGGTGCCCCACCTCGGGCTGTCCGACAGGCAGGAGTTCGTCATCGAATATGCCGCCTGCTGGCTGGAGTGCGACCGCGACATGGACGTCGAGATCCGGCTGGGCTCCGACGACGGGTTCCGGCTCTGGCTGGACGGGGAATTGCGGATGGGCCAGCACCTGCACCGGGCCGTCAAGGAGGACGACAACGCCTGCGCGGTGAAGCTGGCCCGCGGGATCCACCTCGTCCTCATCAAGGTCGACCAGGGGGACGGGGACCACGGGCTCGTGGCGAGGGTGGTGACGCCGGAGGGGAACCGCCCCGCCGGCCTCCGCGTGTGGAACTAGCGGCGGAACTTCACGAGGTCCTGCGCCGCGCGCATGATGTCCTCGGCCTGGGGGAGGACGGCCCGCTCGCCCGCGGGGCCGTAGCACACGCGGCAATCCAGCGCGGCGATGCGTTCCACGTCCACGCGGCGGCGGAGGGCGCGGTCGCGGTAGATGACGTCCGCGATCGCGGCCCCGGCGCCGCAGGTGCGGCGGTCCTCCTCGACGATGAGCACCGAACCGCACTCGTCCGCGGCCGTCCGGATGGCCTCGGCGTCGAGCGGGTTGAGCCAGCAGAGGTCCAGGAACCGCGCGCCGATCTTCCGCGCCTGGAGCATCTGCATCACCCGGTAGCAGATGCTGGACGTCGTCCCGTAGCTGATGATGGCGATCTGCCTGCCGTCGCCGTACTTCCGCGAGGCCCCCGGCCACAGGACGTGGTTGAAGTCCGGGTACGTCCGTTCCATGAACTCGTCGCGCAGGCGGTAGCGGGACTTGGGCTCGCAGAAGAGGACGGGGTCCCCGCAGAACGCGGCCCCGCGGAGGAGCCCCACGGCGTCCTCGGGGTTGGAGGCGACGCAGAGGCGGAGGCCGGGGTAATGGAGCAGGGGGCCGTTGGCGGACTCGCTGTGCCACAGGGCCCCCGCGCCCCCGAGGTAGCCGCCGTAGGCCATGCGGATCACCATGGGGCAGGTGAACCGGCCGTCGGATCGCCAGCACATCGTGGCGGCCTGGTCCACCAGCTGCTGCCAGGCGGGGTTGAGGTAGTCCCGGAACTGCACCTCCACGACGGGGAGGAAGCCCTGGAGCGAGTAGCCCACGGCGCGGCCCACGATCGTGGCCTCCGCGATCGTGGAGTTCATGACCCGGCGGGGGCCGTGCTTCCGCTGGAGGCCCTTGGTGATCCCGAAGACGCCGCCCTTGCCCTCCAGCTCGGGGTGCCGGGCGAACTCCTCGCGGGAGAGGTCCGCCACGTCCTCTCCCCACATGACGATCCGGGGGACCAGCCCCATCAGGTCGTCCAGGCAGGCGGTGATGGTGTCCGCCACGACCATCGCCTCGCCGGCG
>CAYNDR010000260.1:0-9237 GCA_964395295.1 uncultured Planctomycetales bacterium | reverse complement strand
TCTCGGTGGTCGCCGTATCATTAAAAAACAAACACGTGCTCTACGCGCTGCGCCTGCTTCCCCCCGGAGACGGCCGCGGCGGCCTCATCGTTGCCGCGACCGATGACATCAAAAGGCTGGATGGCGTGGGAGACGTGGTGCAGACCTATGACGCCCTCGGCCAGGACGACTGGTTCGCGCTGACCCTGGATCCCAATGGGACGTCCTTCTGGGCCGCGGGAGTGCATACCGGCAACGTCTACCGCTTCAACATCCGGACGGGCGCGGTGGAGGTGGGGCCGATCCACGCGGCGGGCCGGGTGGATGGCTTGGCGGTCCGGAGCGATCCTGCGGCGGCCTTCAACAAGCCCCCGGCGTTGGTCTGCCCCGATCCGGTGACGGTCCAACTTGAGTCCCCCGAGGGCACCGAGGTGACGCTCACGGCCGGGGCGTCCGATTCGGATTGCAACGCGCTGCGGATACTCTGGAACGTGGATGGCGGGCCGGTGGAGGCCGTCGACACGGTAACGGCGGGGGCGTTGTCGACATCCGGCGCGAGCGACTTCCTCCACAGGTACAAGCTCGGGACCCATCCCGTCAAGCTGACGGTGACGGACGGCCAAGCGGAGGTGACGTGCGACACCTCGGTGACCGTGGAGGGCGATGCGGTGCCCCCCGTGGTGACCTGCGCGGTAGCCCAGGGCCTTCTCTTCCCGCCCGACCACAAGCTGGTGGACGTGGGCCTCAGGATCACGGTCACGGACGACACGGACCCCCGGCCGGCCTTCTCGGTCCGGGTCTATAGCGACGAGCCGGACGAGGACCTGACGGGCGACGGGAAACATCTCCCGGATGCGGTGATAATCCCGGGGGCCGATCCCGCGGACGTGCGGCTCCAGCTTCGCGCGGAGAGGAAGGGGGACGGGGACGGCCGGGTCTACCTGATCGTCGTAACCGCCACCGACTCCTCGGGCAACACCGCCTTCTCCGTCTGCGCAGTCGCCGTCCCGAAGGACCAAAGCAAGGCGGCGGTGAGCTCCGCCACCCAGCAGTCCCGGGACGCCGAGACCTCCGCCGGCCCCGAGGGTTCTCCGCTCACCCCCTACTTGGTGAGCGATGGCGCCCTGGCGGCCGCCGCTGTAATCCCGGTGGCCCTGAAGTCCCTGGCGGTCTATCCCGAGTGGGCACGGCTGCTGGAGGGGACCGGCTATGCATACACGGCGATCGGCACGTACAGCGACGGAAGCGTCCGCGACCTGACCTCGGAAGTGACGTGGGGCTCGGACGATCCCTCCGTGGCGACGATCGACGAGACGGGGCAGGCCATGGCCGCGCAGGCGGGATCGACGAGGATCACGGCCTCCTTCGAGGGTGTGACATCGAGCGGGATTTTCACGGCGATCCCGCGAAAGGTGGTCCACATCAAGCTCGACCCGCTCTTCGACGGCCCCAAGGTGGAGGGGCAGAAGCGGCAGTACCTGGCCACGGGATACTTCAACGACGGGACCGTCGAGGACATCACGAACGCCGTGGCCTGGACCTCCAGCGATCCCGCCGTGGCGGCGATCGACGCGACCGTGCTGGCCACGAGCCACCAGGCCGGCCAGACCGCGATCGCGGCGAGCCGCGACGGGGTGAGCGCCTCCACGGTCTTCGAGGTGGTGGATCGGATCATCACCAAGATCACGCTGACCGCTCCCTCAACGGGCATCCTCGTGGTCGGCCGCTCGCGCCAGTACACCGCCACCGCCACGTACAACGACGGCACGACCGAGGACGTGACGGCGACGGCCGCGTGGTCCAGCCCGAGGCCCGACATCGCCTCGGTCAACGCGACCGGGCTGGTGACGGCGGTGGCGCCGGGATCGACCAGCATCCTTGCGTTCAAGTCGGGAGTTTCGGGCTCCACCACGGTCAGCGTGCAAACCCTTCAGCTCACGTCGATAGCGGTGAGCCCCCTCAATGCCAAGCTCGTCGTGGGATTCACCCTCCAGTATGCGGCGACGGGGAATTACAACGACGGCACTTCCGCGGACCTTACCTCCCATGTGGCCTGGTCGAGCAGCAGCCCCTCGGCAGCCTCCATAGACGCCTCGGGGCTGGCGACCGGCTTGGCCTCCGGGGCTACCCAGATCCGCGCCACGATGGGCGCGGTGTACGGCTACACGTGGCTCACCGTCAATCCGAAGATGCTGGCATCCATCGTCGTGACGCCGGAAAATCCGCAGGTCAAGACCGGCCAGCAGGTCCAGTTCACGGCGACGGGGGTTTACAACGACGGGACCACGCAGGACCTGACCGGTTCGGCCTACTGGTGGAGCAGCGATACCACCATCGCCACGGTGAGTTCGACGGGGAAGGCCACGGCCAAATATAAGGTAGGCAACGCGACCATCCGGGCGTCGAGCGGGTCGGTGAGCGGGACCACCCTGCTCGTGGTCATCAAGGTAGACCTCATCCGGATCGAGGTCTCGCCGTCCGTGGCCCAGGTGCCCATCGGCTTCACGGTGCCCTATGCCGCGATCGGGACCTATGCGGACGGCGACGTCCAGGACCTGACGGCCGTGGCGGCCTGGTCCACGGAAAATCCCTCGGTCGCCACGATCGACGCGGCGGCCGTCGCGACCGCGGTCGGCAAGGGCACCACCTCGGTCCGGGCCGCCAAGGACGGGACGACCGGCCTGGCGACCCTCACCGCCTTCCCGTCCCTCGTCTCCATCGCGGTGGGTCCGGCCGGCGCCAGCCTGCCCGTGGGTTCCACCCTGCAATACGTGGCCACGGGGACTTTCAACGACGGGAGCACGCTCGACCTGACGGGGACGGTCGCGTGGTCCACGTCCAACCCTTCGGTCGCCACGATCGGCGGCACGGGCCTGGCCAAGGGAGTGTCCCAGGGGACGGCGACGGTGACGGCCGCCTTCAACGGCATTTCCGCCCAGACGCCCCTGACCGTGGTCCCCGAGAATCCCCCTCCCGCCGTTGATGTCACGAGCCCCACGGAATTCGACGAGGTCAAGGGTCCCGCTCCCGTCATCGGCACGGTGGACGACACGGACCTGGAAAGCTACACCGTCAAGCTCGTCCGGCAGGGCCAGGCGGACGGCCCCGTCATCGGCTCGGGGACCTCCCCGGTGGTGAACGGGACGCTCGGGACGATCGACCCCACGCTCCTGGGAAACGACTTCTACGAGGTGCGGATCGCGGCCAGGGACGCCTTCGGGCAGACCGTGACGGCCTCGGTCCCCGTCACCCTGACCGGCGCGCAGAAGGTGGGGATCTTCACGCTCACCTTCCAGGACCTCTCGGTGCCCGTGCAGGGGATCCCGATCGTGGTGACCCGGACGTACGATTCGCGCCTGGCGGCCGACCGGGACTTCGGAAAGGGGTGGAGGCTGGACGTCGTGGCCGGGAACGTCAGGGCGAGGTCCAACCACGACGTCATGGCCACGCTGCCCGACAGCCGGCGGACCCTCTTCCGGTTCGCCCCGACGGGGACCTTCGACGACTTCAACGCCTTCTCCGAGGCCCACCCGGAGCTCGGGATCGCCCCCATCTTCTCGAGGGACCGCACGGCCCATTACGAGCCTGAGGCCGTTGCCCCCCAATGGGACCTGCGGTCGCTGGGCCCCCAGGACCTCCTGGCCATCCCGACGCGCTTGGCCACGTTCCCGGGGCCGATGGGCGATGTCCCCATCGTCGTCGACTTCGAGGTCCGCTACTACGACTTCACCCCGTACAACCCGCCCGGCTACGTGGTTTCCGACCAGCGCGGGACGGAGTACGAGTACCAGGTCGCGGGGGGCGGCCGCCTGGTCGAGATCCGCGAGCCGAACGGGAACTCGCTCACGGTCACGGATTCGGCGATCACGCACTCCACGGGCAAGAAGATCGACATCGTGCGGGACTCGGCCACGGGAAAGGTTCTCAAGCTCGTCGATCCCGAAGGGAAGGAGGTCGCGTACTCCTACGATCCTGTGGGGAATCCGCTCCTCCAGCTCTCTTCCTCGACCGACCGGGAGGGAAACCAGACCCATTACGCCTACTTGGGCGGGCGACTGGAAAAGGTGATCGACCCGCGGGGCGTCCAGGCCGTCCGGAACGAATACGACGAGACCGGGCGCCTGACGGCCAACGTGGACGCCCTGGGGAACCGGATCGAGTACGACCACGACCTCGCGGGCCGCCAGGAGGTGGTGACCGACCGGCGCGGCAACCTCACGGTCTTCGTCTACGACGACAACGGGAACGTCGTCGCCAGGACGGACGCCCTGGGACGCACGCGGACCTACGCCTACGATGCCGCCGGGAACATGACCCTGGAGCGGGACGAGATCGGGAACGAGACCCACTCGACGTACGACGCGAAGGGCAACCTCCTCACCCGGACGAACCCCCTCAGCCAGAGCATGCAATTCCAGTACAACAGCCTGGGACTGGTCACCCGGACCATCGATCCGCTGGGAAGGTCGAACCGGAACGAGTACGACGTCAACGGCAACCTCATCCGCGCGTTCGATGCCTCCAACAAGAAGACGGAGAACTTCTACGACGCCCAGGGCCGCCTCATCGCCACCGTGGACCCGCTGGGGACGCGCACGGAATTCGTCCCCGATGCCCACGGATACGTCGTCGAGCAGAGGGTCCTGTCCTCGACGGCGGTCCTGCTCCGAAAGACCACGTTCACCTATGACGCGAGCGGCAGGCAGCGGACTCAGACCGCCTGGAAGAAGGACGTGTCCGGCGATTTCGTCGCCTACGCGACGACCACGACGGATTACGACTCGAACGGCCGCGCGGTCGAGGTCCGGGACCCGCTGGGGTACTCCGTCTTCACGGCGTACAACGCGCTCGGGCAGCAGGAGACGGTGACGGACAAGAACGGGAACGTCACGACGTTCCAGTACAATTTGAGGGGCCTGCTGGAAAGGACGGAGTTCCCCCCGATCGAGGTCGCGGGGCAGCCCGTGACCCCGGCCGAGGAGATTGGCTACGACGCGGAGGGGAACCGGACGAGCTTCCGGGACCGCAACGGCAACGTCACGCGGACCGAGTACGACAAGCTGAACCGTCCGTTCAAGGTCACGAACCCCGACGGCACATCCAGGGTCACGGCCTACGACGCGGCGGGGCGGGTGGTGGGAGAGACCAACGAGCGGGGGATTTCGACGGTCTTCGAGTACGACAAGGCGGGAAGAAGGACGAAGGTCACGGACCCTCTGCTGAACGAGACGCTTTTTTACTTTGACGCGGCGGGGCAGCAGACGTCCGTCCGGGACGCCCTCAACCGGTATACGTACTTCGTCTACGACCTGAACGGCAGGCTGACGAGGACGAATTTCCCGGGCGGCACGAACCGCCAGACGGCCTATGACGCCCTGGGGCGCCGGATCGAGGAGACGGACGAGGCGGGGATCAAGACGAAGTTCGTCTACGCCCCCACGGGGGAGCTCCTGGAGGTCCAGCAGCCCGACCCCGCGAACGCGGCCGCCCACACCACGGTCACCCGGCTCGAGTACGACGAGCTGGGGCGGAAGCTGACGCAGCTCGACTCGGCGGGAAGGGAGACGCAGTTCGCGTACACCCTGAGGAACGAGCTTTCGATCCGTACGCGGCCGATGGGCCAGGCGGAGGCCTTCACGTACGACCCGCAGGGGAACGTGGAGACGCGGACGGACGCGATGTTGCGGACGACATCCTACCAGTACAACGGGCTGAACCTCCTCAAGGCGAAGACGTTCCCAGGGGGGCCGAGCCACACGTTCGCCTACTTCCCGGGGGGCCAGCGGGCGGGGTTCACGGTGGGGGGCCAGGAGACGGCGTTCGGGCTGGACGGGCGCAACAGGCTTTCGTTCCAGGCCAACCCGGACGGGACGCGGCTGGACTGGTCCTACGACGAGGCGGGAAACGTGGCGGGGGTCAAGGTCTCGCGGCTGGGGCTGGTGAGCCAGGAGATCGGCTACCAGTGGACGGCGCGGAACGAGCTTTTCCTGGTGCTTCGCGGCGGGGTGGAGCACGCGCGATACAGCTACGACAAGGTGGGGAACCGGGAGAGCGTCGTCTACATCAACGGGACTGAGCAGGCGCTGGCCTACAACGCGAGGAACCAGTTGACGAGCATTGAGAACCGCGCGGGGGCGACCGTCTTCTCAAGCTACGCCTACACGCTCGACAGCCGGGGCATGAGAACGAGCGTCGTGGAGCACTCAGGGCGGAAGGTGGAGTACACCTACGACACCCTGCGCCGCCTCACCCAGGAAAAGATCACGGAAACCGCCGGGGTGACGACGATCGGCTACGCGCTGGACCTGGTGGGAAACCGCGGGCAGAAGGTGGTGGCCAAGCCGGACGGGACGCTGGAGGCCACGGCCTACGCCTACAACGCGAACGATGAGCTGCTGACGGAGAGCGGCCCCGAGGGCCTCCTCACGTACGGCTACAACATGAACGGGGAAACCATCTCCAAGAGCGCGCCGGGCGTTGGGGTGGTCACGTACGAGTGGGACCATGAAGGGCGGCTGGTGGGCTCAATCTCGGCCGGCCAGACGCTGGCCTTCGGTTATGACGCGGATGGGATCAGGACGGGGAAATCGGTCAATGGAACCATCACGCGCTTCCTCGTGGACAAGAACCGCGACTTCGCCCAGGTGGTCGAGGAGCGGGACGCCGCTGGCACGGTGCAAGTCGCCTACGTCTACGGTGATGACCTCATCAGCCAAGAGCGCGCGGGCGGATATTTCTCCTTCTACCATTATGACGGCCAGCTCTCCACCAGGCAGTTGACCGATTCCAATGCCCAGGTCACCGACAGTTACACGTACGATGCGTTCGGGGTGCTCCTCGCCTCAAGCGGCTCGACCCCGAATAACTACCTCTACACGGGGGAGCAGTATGACCCCAATGCGGGATTTTACTATCTTAGATTTAGGTATCTTCATCAAGATTCTAATACATTCATTTCCCGAGACCGCGTTGATGGATTGGCAATGGAGCCGGTCACATTTCATAAGTATCTCTATGCGGCCGCGGATCCCACCAACAATATTGATCCTTCCGGATTGCAGACTTTTACGCTTATAGAGTTGCTCGGTACACTTACGATTGGCCATCTACTACTAGCGATGGTTCTTCTTATTGCCACTATCGATATGACTTCCGGAGGATATCTTGCCCGGGCGCTGGTTGAGGCTACCATTGATACGATTGCTACACTCGCTGCGGCATTATCGGCATTATTTATAAAGGCTGAAAAACTGGTTCGGGTTATTTCCATAGCGCTTTTTAACGCGATCGATGCCGCCTATGATCGCTTCTTATTGCCGATAATGCCTGATTTCATAAGAATGCTGGTTAAGATCAAGGAAGATGTAATCGCTGCCGTAAGACTTATCGCTGAAGGTGCGGAGCCGGCAATGGTACTTATAGAATTGTTGGGATCCATCGGGAATCACATTATTGAGTTTTTAAGGAGTATTGGCGAAGAGGAGAATAAGCGTCTTGCTCAGGATTTTACTGATAAATATAAGGAGTCTTATCCTCAAATAGGATCTACCATCGCGGACCCATAATTCTTCTCAAGGATTCGATTATGCAGGAACCGGACAATTATCAGGATATATCGGTCAAGATCAAGCATATTGTTGCGGAATATTTAGCCCATCCTAGCGTGGAGAGCGCATCGACACTAAGTGACAACATAAGACGTGTCATAATTTCAGGCATTGGCATTGATATGGTTGACAGCATCCTTCTAACCCGCAAAAGGGATTCCGAAACGCCAAGTCTCGCTTATACCGCATTTCTACAGGCTCGTATATGTGAGCTACAGGGTGATCGAATCGACGCTGTTGCTGAGTATGAGGTGGCTCGGCTACTTTATCAATCCAGTGATTCAATCGATTCCAGGGTTATAAGACGTAGAATCTCCGAAATTGACGAAAGAATGCTGAATTTATATTACAGTCTTCAGTCAAGGGAGGGAGTCATTCAGTGCGCCGAACGACTTGCTTTATACGATAACAATACTTCAATAAGTGGGCCATCTCGACATGCATACAATGTTATAATATCAGGCGCTAAAAGGGATCTTAATGCAGGAAATCATCTCAGGGAGCTGCTTAATAGCGTAGAAAAGGCAGAGCCGCTCGATAGGGTTGTTATTCATGCATTAATGGCGAAAATACGCTCTTTAGAGCAATGGATTAGGCCATTGGTGGGGGAACAGATATGGCAACGAATACAAGATAGATAGGGTAGCCGATCGACTTCCGAGGCATGACGGGCGCGGGGATTGAGGCCGTCGGCGGCCCAGCCGCGGGCCGAGATGAGGGCATAGTGGGCCAGGGAGAAGACGTGCAGGAGGGCGGACTTGACTAGACGGGGCCAGCCCTTGGGAAGGGGGATATCGGGGATCGGGTCACTCATGGCGCATCCCTCGAAGGACAGGTCCATTCTATCGTCCGTTCGGGAGTGTTAGAATGGGCATCGCCGTAAAGCCATCCTTCCACCCCACCCACGCGCGCGGGATGTGCGTCCTGCTGACGTTCTGCGCGATCTTTTACTGCGAGCCCTTCTTCGCACTGGCGCACGCCAAGGAGTCGCGGAATCGGGGAAAGTGCGTGAGCGCCGACGGCAACCTCATCCGCGCGTTCGACGCGGCCGGCAGGAAGACGGAGAACTTCTACGACGCCCAGGGCCGCTGTGCCGGTCCATCGAGTTCGGTGGCCGAAAAGCGGCGGGGAATTGAGGTTCGGATGCGGTCAGGTTTTGATACGGAAGGCTCGCGCGGGGCCCCTTCCGGCCCTGGGCCTGGGAAGATCGCCGGACATGGGCCTTGTCGGAACGGATCCTGAGATGGATTGGACGGATGAGGGACACGGGCCTACGCGACCCGCCTGAGATTCACGACCGGCAGGTGCCGCCGGCCAGCGAGGAACATCACCTCCATCACCACCCCGTCGCCCGGAGAGCCCAGGAACACCCCCATGGGCCCCGCGCAGGGGGAGCCCGCCGGCCATCGGACCCTCGGCTCGATCCGCGGCTCCTCGTTCGCGGGGGGCCTGTAGAAGTAGACCTCGTCCGGCGTCCGGCCCTTGAGGAACTCGTGCGGCCGGTGCTCGTTGTGCCACCCGACGAACGACTCCACCTCGCGCCTCAGGCCCTCCCGGCGAATGGGGACCACGATCCTTCGCAACCCCTCCTTGAATGTCCGGATGAACCGCTCCACCACCGCGATCGAGCCGTATCGTCCCACCGCCCCGA
>CAYNDR010000259.1:0-9245 GCA_964395295.1 uncultured Planctomycetales bacterium | reverse complement strand
GGGCCGCCTTGCGGGAAATCTTCTCGCGAAAACAAGAAGTCTATCGTTAGTAGTATAGGGAGCCGCGGCGTTACCCCCGTTACGTTTCGTAACATCAATCTCGCGGCCGGCGGTCTACTCCCTGGGGAGGCCTTTGGCATCGCGCTTGCTCCCTGGATGTCGTGAGGGTGGCGCACCTGTCCGATACGCACCTGGGATACGCCGAGTACGAGGCCCGCGATCCCGGGACCGGCCTCAACGCCCGGGAGCTCGACGTCTACCGCTCCTTCGAGCGGGCCTGCCGGGAAATCGCGGGGCTGAAGCCCGACCTCCTTCTCCATTCGGGGGACCTCTTCGACCACCCCCGGCCTCCCAACCATGCCATCGTCCTGGCGCTCCGGCAGTTCGCCGCCCTCGGGCGCTCCGGGATTCCGGTCGTCCTGGCGGCCGGCAACCACTCCCTCCCGGCCGACCGCGGCGCCGCCTGCATCGTGGACGCCCTCGGGGCCCTGGATGGAGTCCATGTGGCTGTCGACCGGCCCCGGTCCTTCCGGGTCGGCGCGGCCTGTGTGGCCGCCATCCCGCACCTGCGACGCGAGGCCGACCTCGTCCGGGCGGTGGAGGAGGCCCGCCCGGACCCCGCTGCCCGCTACAACATCCTCCTGGTCCACGCGGGCCTTTGCGGCGGGCCGCCCCGCGAGTGGACCGAGGCGAGGGTCCCGAGGGGCCTGATCCGGGAGAAGGCGGGCCTCTTTGACTACGTGGCCCTCGGGCACTACCACCGGCCCATGAAGGCGGCCCCCATGGCCTGGTACGCGGGCGCGATCGAGCGCTTTCAGGAGGACCGGTCCAGGGGCGAAAAGGGATTCCTGGTCGCGGACCTGGACCGGCGCGCGGTCCGCCGCCATGTCCTGCCCACCCGCCCGGCGGTCGAGCTGGGACCCTTCGACTGCACGGGGCTCCCGCCCCCCGAGATCATGAACCTCGTGCGGGAGGCCTCTGCCGCGGTGGCGCCGGGCTCCATAGTCCGTCTGACCCTGGCGGGCCTGGCCAAGGAGGCCTGCGAGGCCCTGGATATGGAGGAGGTCCGCAGGAGGCTGGGGCGCGCGCTCTGGGTGGACGTGCGGCTCCGCCGGAAGAGGACGCGGCAGGCCAAGGGAATGGAGTGGTCCCTCGCCCCCTTGCGGGAGCAGTTCGAGGAGTTCGTCTCGGACCGCGTCGGCGACGCGGACCTTCGCCGGGACGTCCTTCGCCTGGCCCGGTCCTATTTCGACCGCGCCCGGCGGGAGGAGGACGGATGATCCTCCGCCGCCTCAGGATGGTCAACTACCGGAAGTTCCGGCGCGCGGAGATCGCCTTCCCCGAGGGGCTGGTGGGCATCGTGGGGCCCAACGGCTCGGGCAAGTCCACGATCTTCGAGGCGGCGGCCTGGGCCTTGTACGGCAACCGGATGTCGCGGACGGGGGGCTTCGGGATCTCATCCACGGCCGCCGGCCGCGGGGCCCCTTGTTCGGTCGATCTCGAGTTCGAGCGGGACGGCCGGGCCTTCCGCGTCATGCGCCGGCTCACCCATGGCGGCGAGTTCACGTCGGCCCAGGTCTTCGAAGGCGGCGCCCTTCTGGCCTCCGGCGGGAGCGCCGCGGAAGCCGCCTTGCGCCGGATCGTCGGGCTGGACGCCCCCGTGTTCCTCAAGACCGTCTTCGCCCGCCAGGGCGAGTTGAGCGGCCTGGCCAGGGACACCCTGGGATACCGTCGGCGGTTGATCGAGGGCCTCCTGGAGCTGGATCTCCTGGACCGCGTGCGGGGGCAGGTGGCCGCGGATCGGAGGGGCTTGAAGCCGGAGGGCGGCGCCGGGCTGGAGCCCCTCATCGAGACAGCGGGGCGCGAAGTCCGGCGCCTCCGCGAAGAATGGGAGGAGGCGGCGCGGGAGGTGAAGGCCCTGGAAGAGCGGGGGAAACAGGACGGTGCGCTCCGGTCCGGGATCGGCGTCCTGGAGCGTGAACGGTCGGCCCTCGTCCGCGGCCTGGAGGACCGCCGTCGCGCGATCGAGGCGTTGGGGAGGCCGCCGCCGGGGCCGGCCGTCGGCGAGTCCGCCCTCGCGAAGGATCTCGGCGAGGTCCGGGGCCGCGCCCGGGCCGGCTCGCTTCAGCTCGCGCGCCTCTCGAAGTGCCTTCAGGTGATGAAGGAGGCCGCCGGCGCGCGCTGTCCGGTCTGCGGGGGGCCGCTCTCGCCGGAGGCGGGCCGCAGGCTGGAGGAGGATCGGCGGAAGTTGCTGGAGCGCGTCGAGGCGCTCGGGGTTGCCGAACGGAAGTTGGCGGATCAGTGGCGCGAGGCCTCGCGGGCCGGGCGGCGGGAGCGGGATCGCGCGGCCCTGGAGCGCGAGGTCGCGTGCCGCGAGGCGGATCTCGCCGCCCTGGACGGGAGGCTGGCGCGGCTGAGGGACGACGTCGCGCGGCTGGCCTTCGACGAGGCGGCCCATGCCGGGGCGCAGGCGCGGTGGAAGGAGTTGAACTCCGCGGTCATGGAGGCGGCGTCCCGCAAGGCGGCCCTCGACGCGCGGCTGGGGCCCGTTCGCCGCCTGGATGATCGGCGGCGGGCCGCCGAGCTCCGGTGCCTGGAGGAACTGCTGGAGGCCTTCCGCGGGGAGAGGGTGGCGGGCTTCCTCCCCGCGCTCGACCGAGAGTGCTCGGGCCTCCTGGCCTCCGCCACCGAGGGCCGCTACTCGAAGGTCCAGCTCGACCGGGACTTCAACGTCCGCATGGAGGACGGGGGGCGGTCGTACGTGATCGGCCGCTTCTCGGGCGGCGAGCAGGACCTCGCGTGCTTGGCGCTCCGGCTGGGATTGCTGCGGCTGATGACGGCGCGGCGTCCCGTGGAGTTCGCCGTCCTGGACGAGATCTTCGGGAGCCAGGACCGGCCGCGGAGGCGGTCCGTCCTGCGCGCCCTCGGGCGGCTGTGTCCGCCTTTCCGGCAGGTCTTCGTCGTGACGCACGCCGAGGACGTCCAGGAACTGCTCCCGGCGGTCCTCCGCGTCCGGGGGGAGGGGACCGTGGCCTGAAGGCTTTCGATCAGGGGGCCGGTCTTCCGGCAAGCCGCCGGCTTCCAGCCTCGATCCTCCGGCTTCCGGCTTCTTTTTTCCCGGGGACCGGGGGAGGGTGGTTCGGAGTGGCCCAAGGACACTTGGTGCGCCTGGAGAATCCCGGGGCCGGCACAGGCGGTCTCCTCCTCCCTTGGGCGGCGCACAAGAGGCACCACCCAGGGGATCGGGATCAGAGCGATTTTGAAAAGACCGACACATGGGATCTTAATGGAGATGATCCTAGCCGGGAGGGGCAATGGTTCGTCGGCGCGCCAGCCATGTCGTTCGGATGATCAAGCAGGGGGTCCAAGAGGGGCGCTATCGCATGACGGATCATTCCCTTCAGGAGATGGATGACGAGGGGGTATCGGCGCCGGATGTAGTGGCCGCCGTCGTGGGAAGGGCCTTGCAGGGCAAACAAACGCATGATCTGCGCGGGCCTCGTTATGTGATGCGGGGCCAGGCCCTGGACGGCCGCACCCTCGATGGGGTATGTCGTCTGGTGGGGGCAATTATTACCACGTATGTCGTAGAATAGCGCCGTGAGGAGAGGAATGAAGGAGCCGTGTGATTTTTGCGAAGGCCGGATGGAACCCCGCCATGTTCGGGTAGTCCGGAGTCGGGGACGGCGGATGATCCTGATCGAGAACGTGCCTGCGCTGCAATGCAACCGTTGCGGCATGCGATACTACGACTCGAGTGTGGTGAGGAGCATGGAGGCCATCCTCAAGAGGCGTAGTTCGGCCAGGCGCACGATTCGGGTTCCCGTCGCGAAATTCGAAGTGGTGGCCTAGCGCCCGTGTGGGTGACGCAGACCCACGGAGGTCGCGGGCCCTCGCTATCGTTCTCCCCCACCCCCGTATGGGATTTTCAAGCCCGTATCCCGATGGAAATTATGGCCGACGCCGGGGGCCCAGGGAGGGGAATTCAGATGGACTACGGGCCGGTCTCGGCCGAGTCGCCGCTCTCGATCAGATGGATGAGATCGTCGAACGTCTCGACTATCGCCCGTCGTCGATCCTTCTTGTATTCGGGGCTGGGGGTCAGCCCGTCGATCTTGGCGTCGTAAAGGGCGAGTAATCCCTGGCGCAGTTCCATGATTTCCTGCAGTTCGGGACAGGGCCCGCCGCAGTGCTTCAACAGCATCACCTGCGTGGCCACGGCCGCCACCGGCGTGTCGATGAACTCCACGTCCTGGGGGACCGCCATCTGCTCTTTCAGCAATTGTGAGACTGTTGCAAGGACGTCCTGCGCCTCGTCGTTTTGGAAGTTGCCGGTTCCCCAAACACCCATGGTATCCTCGCCTCCAAGGGGTCTGGAGTTTCAGGATACAGGATTCCCGGGCCCGCTTCGAGGGAAATGGCAACCATTGGCAGGGGTGGGGCCCGGCTTCAGGATTCGCGCTTCGGGCTCAGTTTGAGGGCCACCTCGGCCACGCGCTTGCCGAGGCTGCGGGCCATCCCGAGGCCCGCGTCGTCCTTGGAGACGTCGTCCTTGCCGTCCTGGACGAGCGCGGCGCCGAAGTGGGAGGCGGGGGGGCCGTCCCCCACGATCACCATCTCCTGGTACGTCATCGCCACGAGGACGGAGACGGCGGCGAGTTCCTGGCCGCCGTTGCGGCCGCCGCCCACCGCGAGGCAGGCGCCCACCTTGTCGCGGAGGGCGAAGCCGTTCTTGCGGAATTCCGTCCACCGGTCCATGAAGGCCTTCGCGTGCGCCGGGGGGCCTCCCATGTAGACGGGCACGCCCAGGACGATCGCGCCCACGGCGGGATCGGCGAGCTTCGCGGCCACGGCGGGGTAGTCGTCCGGGCGGCCGGGCTCCGGGGGGAGGCCCGCCGCGAGGTTCCCGTCGATCTTCATCCCGCCGATGTCGATGAGTTCCGTCTCGATGAGGGGGCTGACCGCCCCGGCGGCGTCGAGGCACACCCGCATCGCCGCGGCGGTGGTCTTGCCCCTCCGGGGGCTGCAGCTGACCCCGATGATCCGGACCTTCCCGTTGGCCATGGCCGTCCTCCCTTGCCTCGGGCGGGCCAGACGATACCACGAACTGTTAACCCTGTCGAGTCGCCACTGCGTTAACACTGGGCAGAGGTGTTAACGCAGTGGCGACTCGACGGAGTTAACACTTGTCAGGGGAGGAGGGGCACCGATAGACTGGCGGGCGACCAACCGGGAGCATGACGATGAGAGCGATCCCCCTCCTTGCCGCCTTGTGCCTCGCCGCCTGCGGCGCCGCCGCCGCCCAGGCGGTCGTCCCCCCGCCCGCCCCCTTCGGGGCGGTCCCCACCGAGCGCCAGCTCCGCTGGCATGCCCTGGAGTACTACGGCTTCGTCCACTTCACCGTCAACACCTTCACCGACAAGGAATGGGGCTACGGCGACGAGGACCCCAAGATCTTCAACCCCGCCCAGCTCGACCCGCGCCAGTGGGCCCGCGCCGCCCGCGACGCCGGCATGAAAGGCCTCATCCTCACCGCCAAGCACCACGACGGCTTCTCCCTCTGGCCCAGCAAGTTCACCGAGCACTCCGTCAAGGGCTCCCCCTGGAAGGACGGCAAGGGCGACGTGGTCCGCGACCTCGCCGACGCCTGCCGGGAATTCGGCCTCAAGATGGGCGTCTACCTCTCCCCCTGGGACCGGAACCACCTCCAGTACGCCCGGCCCGAGTACGTGGAGTACTACCGCCGGCAACTCGAGGAGCTCCTCACCCAGTACGGCGAGATCTTCGAGGTCTGGCACGACGGCGCCAACGGCGGGACCGGCTACTACGGCGGCGCCCGGGAAAAACGCACCATCGACGCGAAGACCTACTACGGCTTCCCGGCCGTCTGGGAGCAGGTCCGCCGCCTCCAGCCCGGCGCCGTCATCTTCAGCGACGCCGGCCCCGACATCCGCTGGGTGGGCAACGAGCGCGGCTTCGCCCCCGATCCCTGCTGGGCCCGGATCCATCCCTAGGGCATCTTCCCGGGCGTGGCCGACGCCAAGCGCCTCTCGCGCGGCGACCCCGACGGCGCCGCCTGGCGCCCCGCCGAGGTCGACGTCTCCATCCGCAAAGGCTGGTTCTTCCACGCCAACGAACAGCCCAAGACCCTCAGGCAGCTTCTCGACATCTACTACAACAGCGTGGGGAACGGCTGCTGCCTGCTCCTCAACGTCCCCCCCGACCGCCGAGGCCTCTTCCACGAGGACGACGTCAAGCGCCTCCTCGAGCTCAAGGCCGTCCTCGACGACTCGTTCAAGACGGACCTGGCCCGGGGGAAGACCGCCGCCGCCTCCAGCGTCCGCGGGAACGCCGAGGCCTTCTCCGCCCGCCTGGCGACCGACGGCGACCGCTCCACCTACTGGGCGGCGGACGACGCCGTCCGCGAGGCGACCCTCGCCGTGGACTTCGGCGCGCCGGCGCGCTTCAACCGGATCCGCCTCCAGGAGCACCTCCCCCTCGGCCAGCGCATCGCGTCCTTCTCGGTCGAGGCGCGCGACGCGCAGGGCTGGAAGGAGATCGCCTCGGGGAAGACGATCGGGGCGCGCCGCCTCCTCCGCTTCCCGGCCGTGACGGCCGAAGGCGTGCGGCTGGTGATCCGCGAGGCGCTCGCCTGCCCGACGCTCTCCACGTTCGAGGCGTACATGGCCGCCGCCGAGGAGCCGCTCGCGAAGTGACGGGCCCGCGCCCTCAGAACCGGAGCAGGATCCCCAGGCTGTTGAACATGATCCAGTCGCCGGTGAACGCCAGGTGGAACTGGGGGTTGTACGTCGCCCAGAGCTGGCCCCAGAGCCGCAGGCCGCCCACGCCCCCGAGAAGGAGCGCCACGCCGTCGTCCGTGTCCGAGATCCCCCCGAAGTTCCCGTACTCGAATCCCAGCTGAGCCATGACGAGGCCGTTCCTGCCGCGGACGAACGTGTAGTCCACCCCGGCGCCCGCGAAGAAGATCGTCCCCGAGGTGTCGGAAGGAGGCGGGTCGAGGTCGCGGTCCATCCGCGAGATCGTGAACTCCACGAAGAGGCCGAAGTACTCGCCCTTCTCCTTCGACCGGGGGGAGAGCCAGGGCATCGGGGCCCGCACGAGGACCCCGCCGCCCAGCTCCGGGTCGGCCTCGGCGTCGCCGCCGAAGATCAGGAGGCTCAGCCGCGGCTCGAACTCCATCCGCTTGAAGTCCAGGAACTGGCTCCCTGACGGGCCCGACGACTGGGCCCTCTGCTGCCAGGGTTCGCCCTCCAGGGCGAGCGAGGGACGCAGGAGCCCGTCCCACCAGGGCGATGGGGCGGCCGCCGGCGAGAGGGCCTCCCCTTCGTCGCCGACCTCATCCGGGACGGCCGGCGGGAAGAGCGCGACGGCCTGGAGCAGAAGGCACAGGGTCAGGGTCATCCTCTCCTCCCTTTCTTCCCGCGGCGCGCGGGGATCCTCCGGGCGGCCCACAGGACGGCCAGCGGCAGCATGAGCTCCAGGCCCACGGACCCGCAGTAGCCGAAGTCCTTCTCCTCGGGGACCACCAGGGTGGTGATGTTGAGCGTCACGGCGACGACTTCCGGGCTGGTCGCGGCGGAGGCGTCGCCCACGACGATCCGGCCCGTGTAGGTCCCCGCCGCCAGGCCCGTCACGTCCAGCGTCACCGGCATGGCCTCCGACGCGCCCGCGGCCAGGGGGCCGGCCGACGCGCCCGCAGCGATCCACGCCTCGGACGGCGCGGCCGTCCAGTTCAGCGCCGTGCCGCCGGTGTTGGAGACCGTCACCGGCTGGGCCGCGGGGGAGGCCCCCACGACAGTGTTGAACGTGAGGGCGGACGGGCTCACGCCCACACGGGCCGTGGCGCCCACGTTCACCCTCACCGCGACGACCTGCGGATTGTTCGACGCCGCCGCGTCGCTCACGGTGACGAGCGCCGTGTAGGTCCCCGCCGCGAGCCCCGTGGGGTTCACGGTGACGGCAGGCGACGCCGACGCGCCCGCACTCAGGTTCGAGGAGGCGGGGGCCACGCTGAGCCAGGTCTCGCCCTCGGCGGCGGTCCAGGCGAGCGTGCCCGTGCCCACGTTGGCGACGGTCACCGACTGCGAGACCGGAGTGGCGCTCCCGGCCGGGACGTCGAACTCCATGCTCGCGGGGCTCACGCCGATCCGCGGCGCCCCCGAGTACACGTTGAGCGTCACCGGGAACTGCTTCTCCGCGGCGCCCGGCGCGGTGGCCGAGACCCTCGTCGAGTAGGGGCCCGCAACGAGCCCGGAGACGCTCGGACTCAATGTCAGCGTCTGGGAGGCCCCCGCGGCGAGGGACCCGGAGGCGGGCGAGACGGCGAGCCACGTGGCGCCCGGCGAGGCGCTCCAGTTCAGCGTCCCCGCGCCCACGTTGGTCAGCGTGGCGGTCTGCGGGGCCGGGTTGGGGCCTCCCTGCGGCGCGTCGAACGTCAGCTCGCCGGGATCGACCGCGATCTTGGGCGTGGCGTGCATGTTCAGGGTCACGGCGATCGCGGCCGGGGAGCCCGTGGCGCCCGGGGCCGTCACCGTGACGGTCCCCGAGTAGGGGGAGGCCGCCGCCGTGAGGCCCGCGGTGTCCACGATCACGAACAGCTCGTCCGAGGCCCCGCCGCCGAGGGTCACGGCGGTCGTGGGCGAGACGCTCAGCCAGGCGGCGCTGTCGGTCGCGGTCCAGCTCAGCGATCCGGCCCCGACGTTGGAGACGGTCACGACGCGGGGGGCCGGATCGGGACCGCCCTCCGGGGCGTCGATCGTGAGGCTGGTCTCGCTGAGGGCCAGCTTCGGGGAGTTGTTCACGTTGATGGTGACGGCGATCTGGCGGCCGGTGTTGATCGCCAGCGGGGCGTCGATCTGGAGGGTCACGGTGTCGGTCCCCGCGGCCAGGCTCGTGAAGTCCACGGCGACCGTCATCCGCTGGGACAGTCCCGCCGTGAGCCTCCCGACCGCGGGGAACTCGACGACATTCCCCGCCCAGGTGCCGCTTTCGGAGACGGTCCAGTCGAAGAAGAAGCCGCCGATGTTGGAGATGTCCACCGTCTGCGGCGGAGGGTTGGGGCCCCCCGGCGGGCCCTCGAAGACCAGCGCCGTGGCGCTCAGGCTGATGCGCGGGGCCGCGTCGATGACGTGGGTGTATCCGCGGCTGTTGGAGCCCGCGTCATTCTCGGCCGTGACCGTGAAGTTGTACGCCCCGGGGGCGGTCGGCGTGCCGGAGTACAGGCC
>CAYNDR010000258.1:0-9273 GCA_964395295.1 uncultured Planctomycetales bacterium | reverse complement strand
GCCGTCCAGCTCCCGGAGCCGGTCCTGGACCGGCTGGGCTTCTTCCTGCGCCAGCTCGACTTCTGCCGCCAGGCTTCACCGCAGTTCGAGGCCAAGAGCAAGGACACCCTGAAGCTGGCGGGGCAGAGCGTGCGCTCCTACTGGCCGGCGGTCTCGGAGCAGTTCGTCTACTACCGGACCCTCCCGGCGCGCTCCTTCTGGCAGCACGCCTACAGCGAGCGGGCGGACGTCCAGAATCCGGACCGCCTGGCGCGCGTGGCGGAGCTCCTCAAGCAGGACCCCATGAGCCGGTGCTTCTTCGCCCTCGACAAGAAGGGCGGCGCGGAGACGGTCTTCCCGGTCCTCTGGACGGCGGGCGGCGGGACGGTGCCCTACCCGCCGGTGGTCCTGCCGGGGGATCGGATCGCCACGCCCGCGCCCGCGGGGGAGAAGACCCGCTCCTCGGGCAAGACCAGCCTCTCGATCATCGAGGAGTCCAACCGGAAGGTGAGGGACGGCTACCTCCCCGCGATCGGCGACGAGAGCTACGGCTACAGCGCCGCGGGGCCCTGGCTCTTCTCCTCGCACCACGACTACCTCCATTGCGCGGATTCGCGCCTGGACCCGGACCCCGAGAGGGAGGCGCTGAAGATCATGGGCCAGCGGGACCGGCCGGTGGACGACCGGGCGGCGCAGTGGTTCGGGAACCACGACAACCACCCCGGCTGGCACGCGGCGAGCCTGGCGCGGGGGCACGTCTACTGGATCACCCAGGGATCGTGGCTCTTCGCCCTCAAGGGGGGCGCCCGATGAAGGGCCTGCCGATCCTCGGGGCGGTCCTCCTCGCGGGCGCCGGCGGGGGCGGCGAGTGGAAGTCCTCGAAGCCCTTCTACAAGGCGGACATCCTGAAGGGCCAGCGCCTCCCCCTCGGGGGGTTCATGGTCAAGGTCGATCCCAAGGGGGACGGATTCCCGGAGGTCTTCAAGTCCACCGACCGCCACACCCCCTGGGGTCACAGCATGGTGCCCGAGGCGTCTTTCGGGAAGATCGTCCCGGAGGGGGCGGTCCTGGAGCGGAAGGACGAGTCCCCCGACCTCTTCACCCGGAAGATCCTCTACACCCTGTCCGGCGGGACGCGGTGCACCTTCACCGCCCGGAGGATCTCCCCGGCGCTCTGGATGGACTGCCGCGCGCGGGAGTTCACCGCCTTCCGGTGCCCGGCGGGTGCCGGGCCGCGCCATTTCGCCTATCTCTCGTCCCGGGGCATCTCCGTGGTCCAGAAGGCCGGCGAGATGGCCACCGGCGACCAACTCGTGGAGTCGTGGATCCTCGTCTGGTGGGGGACGGGGTCCCCCCACCCGCTCTCCTTCGTTCCCTCGTTCCTCCATCTCGCGCCCAACCCGATCGACAAGGCGGACTACGAGAAGCACGTGGCCCCCCAGCCGGCCGACGCGCCCTGGCTCGTCGTCTTCCAGAGCCGCCCCAGCCGGATCGCGATCGAGCAGGACGGACTCAGCGTGAACTACGCCGGCCCCGCAGGGATCGTCGCCTTCCTCCCCCTGGGGGGGCTGCGATGGCATCCGGGGGCGGAGACGGCCGGATGGACGAGGAGCTTCCCCGCGGACGTGGCGGCCCGCTGCCGTGCCTGGAACCGCTACCTCAAGTTCGTCCCCGAGTCGTTCGAGGAGGAGTACTCGGTCGAGGGCGACCAGGCGGAGGTGCGGACCTCGTTCACCTTCTACCCGGTGGCCGACGACTGGAGGACCGCGGGGGTCCGGCTGGCGCCGCTGCCGCCGGTGACGGCCCTCGCGCTCCTCTCCGGACTCAAGAACCTCTCGACCTCGCCCGCCCAGCCCGTGGACCTGGCCTATCCGACGCTCACGGGGACGTTCGCCGGCTTCGAGAACGTCGACTCGCACACGGTCCGCTTCTCGGGGTGGAAGAAATACGCCGAGCCCCCCGCGCCGGCGGCCGCGAAGAACCGGGACCCGCGCCTCGCGGCGAAGCTCGAGGAGCACGTGCGGGACATGGTCGAGGCCGGCCACCTCGCGCCCTACGAGTCGTTCCAGGGCACGATGCAGAATTCCTTCTGGGGGCGGCCGGCGGATCTGGCGAGCGCGCTCCTGGCGGCGCGGCGGCACGTGGGCGAGGATCTCAAGCCGAAGATCGACGCCTATCTGCGCGCCGAGAACGAGAAGTACCCGATCCTCAAGTGGGGCTGGACCCCGCCCGAGGACGGCGCGCGGCGGGAGGGGCACGAGGTGGACCTCTCGGTCCGCGACGTGGTGGGGCGCCGGCGCAAGGCGGAGGCCGCGGGCGTCGAGAGCCTCTGGGGGCTCTGGGAGTACGCCTCGCACTTCAAGGACTGGGGATGGATGGCCTCGCAGTGGGACCTCGCGCGCGAGGCGGCGCACCGGCGGGACGACACGGTGGACTGGGAGCTGGGGCTCCACCGGGCCGGGGTGCACGACCTCAACCTGCGGATCAAGGGCCTGCTCGGCTTCCTCTGGCTGGCCCGGCAGAAGGGGGACCGGAGGTCCGCGGACGAGGCGGCGTTCCTCCTCGTCCAGGCGCTCGTCAACCGGTTCGCGTTCGTGAAGCTCTCGGAGCACCGGTTCCTCTCCGGGCAGTACGTCGTCCCCAAGGACTTCGACCTCCCCCGCTTCCACGCGCGGAACGCCCACAAGTTCAACGTCTTCCTCCCCGCCTACCGGAAGGGGGCGGACTGGCGGACGGCGCCGCAAGTGGGTTTCGTCTGGACGGTGGACCGGTACCTCAGCGAGATCGGGAACTTCTGGCACGACCATGCGATCCTGGCGTGGGCGGACCTCACGCCGCCGCTGGCGAAATTCCTCGCGGAGACGGCGATGGCGGAGCAGAAGAACTACCTGACGTGCGTCGAGGAGGGACTGCCCACGTGGTACGTGGCGAAGGCGGAGAACCTGCACGCCACGGGGGAGGACGCCTACTTCTCGCCGCTGATGAGCTGGCCGGTCTTCCAGGCGAGGGCGATGATCTTCAGGGAGTCCGCGGCGTCGCTCGCGAGATACGTCGACCTTCCCTACGGCCGGGGAGACCTCTACTACCTCCAGAACCTCGCGGCCGCGATCGAGGCGGAATGACGGGCGCGCGGGACCGTTTCTCCGGGTAACGTTTCGCGGGCCCGCCGCATCTTGTCTTTCGAGGGGGAGAGGTCCGCAATGCTCATGGCGGAGAAAGCCCGCAATGGACGACGCGATGGTGGTCGAGGCCAGCCGCAAGGGCGACTTCGGGGCCTTCGAGTCGCTGGTGCGGAAGTACCAGGAGGTCATGTTTGATCTGGCGGCGGCGCGGGTGGGGGACCGGGGCATCGCGGAGGAAGCCGCTCAGGACGCGTTCGTCCTCGCCCACGGCAAGCTCAATCAGCTGCGCGACGCGAGCCGGTTCGGCGCCTGGCTGCGGGCCATCGTCCTCCGACAGTGCGCGATTCAGCGGCGCCGCAGGGGGAGAAATCCCCTTCCCCGTCCATTGCGCGGAGATGAGACGGACGACGTCAGGTCGCCCATCACGAGGCCGGAGGATCATGACGGCGGGGCCGTATTGGGGATCCCTTGCATGATCGGGGATCTGCCCCGGGGACTGCGCGCGGCGGCCGTTCTCTGCCTGCAGGACGGGCTGTCTCCGTCGGCCGCGGCGGGGGTGCTCGGGATCAAGCCGGGCGCCCTCCGGAAGCGACTGCACGATGCCCGCGCCAGGCTGCAGCTCGGCATCGTCGAGAAAGCAAGAAGGGATTCGCGGTTGGACCGGTTGCCCCGGGATTTCGCCGAGAGATGCGTTTGCCGATGCAGGATGGCCCAAGAAGCCAGAGATGCCGGAAAGGAGGTGATATCGATGCGTCGAAGGAACTGCGGATGCGGATGCCAGGCGGGAAGGCGCCTCAAGGGCTCCACAAGGAAGGGGGCGAGAAGGAAGAAGTAGCGGATGCGGTCAGGCCGTTAACAGGGGGGCGGTCTCGCGACCGCCCCCCGTTTCGGCTCGTTCCTTCCGGGCCTACATCTCCACCCAGGCGCCGTCCTTGGAACTGCTCTCCACGCACTTCGTGATGAAGTGGATGCCCATGCGGCCGTCCTCGACGTTGGCGTACTTGGAGCCGTCGCACGCGAACGGCTTCTTGTCGAGGTAGGCGCGGACGTCCGCCTCGAAGCAGCGGTGGAGCCGCGCGAAGGCGTCGTGGAAGGCCTCGCCGTGGCCGGGCGGGATGGTGGGCTCCGCCATGAGGTCGGCCGGGAGGTCCTTGAGGAAGCCGTCGTTGGCCTGGACGCAGCCGCGCCAATAGACCAGGTCGGGCTTCCCGGGGATGTGGATGACCAGCTTCTCCGGCTCCTCCTGCTCCCAGCGCAGGGTCCCCTTGGTGCCGTTGACCTCGATGCCGAGGCCGTTCTTGTGGCCGATGCAGATCTGGCTGGCGCGGATGAGGGCCTTGCCGCCGTTGGAGAGGTCGGCGTAGACGGTGAAGTGGTCGTCGAGCTTCCGGTTCTTGACGAAGACCTCCAGGTGGCCCGAGAGGCGCTTCACCTCGAGGCCCGTGACGTAGCGCAGCTGCATGAGGGCGTGGGTGCCGATGTCGCCGCCGCAGCCGCTGGCGCCGGCGCGCTTGGGGTCCACGCGCCACTCGGCCTGCATGCAGTTCTTGTCCTCGGCGCGCTCGAAGAGCCAGCCCTGGATGTAGTAGGCGTCCACCCAGCGGACCTCGCCGAGGAGGCCGCTGCGCACGATGTGGCGAGAGAGGCGGGTGGTCCAGTGGCCGAGGTACGTGTGGGCCACGCCGAAGGGGATCTTCTTCTCCTTGACGATCCGGGCGAGGTCCTCGGACTCCTGGAGGGTGACCGTGAGGGGCTTCTCGCAGAAGACGGGGATGCCCGCCTCCAGGCACTTCTTGGCCGGGTCGTAGTGGACGTGGTTGGGGGTGACGATCAGCGCGTAGTCGAGGCGCTCGCCCGCGGGCTTCTTCGATTCCGCGGCGATCATCTCGTCGTAGCTCTTGTACCCGCGGATGGGGTAGGGCCAGTTCTCGGCCTCCTTCATGGCCACGGCGGGATCGGGGTGGAGCGCGGCCGCCACGACGCGGCGGGTGCCGTCGAAGTGGATGGCCTTCTGGTGGGGGTGGACGATGAAGGCGCCGCCGCCGCCGCCCACCAAGCCGACGTTCAGGGGTCTCTGGGACATGGTCATTCCTCCCTAGTAACGGTTGAGTCCGCTCACTTCTGGAAGGCCGCGTCGAACGCCGTCCCGGCCGGGGCGAAGTTGAACCGGCGGACGGTCTCGATCGAGTCCTTGGCGCCCTTGTTGCGCTCCATGCCCGAGTCCTCCCACTCGATGGAGAGCGGGCCGGCGTACTTCACGGCGTTGAGGGCGCGGACCACCTTGGCCCAGGGGACGTCGCCGTAGCCCACGGTGACGAAGTCCCAGCCGCGGCGCGCGTCGCCGAAGTCCAGGTGCGAGGAGAGGATGCTGTTGCGGCCCGTGAGGTTGACCTTGGAGTCCTTCATGTGGGTGTGGACGATGCGGGGGCCGAACTCGAGGATGAACTCGGCCGGGTCCACGAACTGGTGGATCAGGTGGCTGGGGTCGAAGTTGATGCAGAAGGCGGGATGGTTGTTGACCGCCTTGAGGGCCCGGTGCATGGTGATGATGTCGTAGGCGATCTCGGTGGGATGGACCTCCAGGCCGAAGCGGACGCCCAGCTTCTGGTACTCGTCGAAGATGGGGGTGAAGCGCCGGGCGAAGTCCGCGTACCCTTCCTGGATGTCCTCCTGGCTGGTGGGGGGGAAGAAGTAGAGCTTGCCCCAGACGTCGGAGCCGGTGAAGCCGTTGAGGATGGTGACGCCGAGGGCCTTGGCGGCCTTGCCGGCCTTGATCATCCACTGGGCGGAGCGCTGGCGGACGCCCTCGGGATCGCCGTCGCCCCAGATCTGGGGGGACAGGATCCTCTTGTGGCGCTTGTCGATGGGGTCGCAGACGCACTGGCCCACTAGGTGGACATCGATGGACCAGCACTTGAGGCCGTTCTTGTCGAGGAGGCCGCGGACCTCCTTGACGTGCTTGTCGCCATCGAGGGCCTTGTCCACGTCGAAGTGGCCCCAGGTGTTGAGCTCGAGGCCGTCGAGGCCCCATTCCCTGGCCATCTGGCACATCTTGTCGAGGGGGACGTCGGCCCACTGGGCGGTGCAGAGGGTGACGGGACGGGCCATGGCTTTTCCTCCAGTCGTCTTTGTTGGATGAAGGCGGGCGATCGGTCTTTCCGGACGGAAGCGCGACCCCACCCGCGAACTCTGGCGAGTATAGGCAACGGGGGGGGATTGTCAAGGAGTTGAGGACGCCCGCGGCGCGATTTGGTGGCCTTCGGCGGCGCCTTGTGGTAAGTTCTCGATTCTGGGAAGCGGGAGTGAAACCGCGGCGGCCCGGCCGCGGTACAAGGATGGAAAAGGAGGCAGGCATGAAGAGGGGAATGGTCGTAGCGCTCATCATCTTCTCTGCGGCGTCCCTGGCGGCGGCCCAGGAAAAGGACGACAACGTGCTCACGCCCACGGACGTCCTGGAGGCCGCCCAGATCTCCCTGACTGCGGCGTTGCGGATCGGCCTGGGCGGTGCGGAGGTCGGGGACGCGGCGGGGACCTGGGACCTGGACGTGGACCAGGAGACCTTCGACCTGATCTTCGCGGCCGGGATCGGGCTGGGGAGGGGTTTCGAGATCGAGGCGTCGATCCCCTACGAGATCAAGGGCGTCATCGGCGCCGCGAGCGGGGGCGGCGAATACGGGGCGGACTCCTACAGCGTCGGCGGCCTGACCCTCCACGGCGTCTACCGGCTCCTCAAGGGGGAGAAGGAGACCCCGCAGTGGGTCGTCTCCGCGATCGTGGTGGCGCCGACGGGGTACTGGAAGGAGGCCGAGGCGGAGATCACGATCGGAGGCACGACCATCGTCGAGGGGGACAAGGGCGGCATCGGCGAAGGCGTCTGGAGGTACGGCCTGGGAACGGCCATCAGCAAGCGGTTCGGCGCATTCGAGCCCTACGTGGGATTGAGCTATCTCTTCGGCGGGGACGCGGAGCGGAAGGACACCGAGTACGAGAGGCCCAATATCGGGCAGGTGTTCCTGGGCGCGGAGTTCCACGTCTCGCCCGAGGCGACGATCGACGTGAGGGGGGAGGTCCAGTTCGTCGATGAGGAGGTCGAGCAGGACAAGCTGACCGGCGCCGAGAGCACCGAGGAGAACTACCAGGCGTACGTCCTCGTGGCCCAGCTCTACGCGCGGGTCGGGCCGGGCGTGACGCTCCTGCTCGGAGGCGGGATCTTCACCGTGCAGGACCACCTGCTCTCCGAGGAAGGCAACCTCGAGCTGGAAGGCCATCTTTCCTTCGTCCTGCAGGTGGGCCTGCACCTGGTGCTGGGAGGGAAGTGATCGGCCGTGGCCTCGCCTGGGCCTTGACTCGGAGGTGGCGGATCGGTTAAAAATCGAATCCGCAGCCCGGGAAGGGACGTTTTAGTAGGTAAAAGGGGGCGAGCCATGGAGCGGGTTTGCGCATTCCTCTTGGGGTGCATTCTTCCGGCGTCGGCGATCGCGCAGGACAAGAAGCCGGATCCGCCGAAGCCTCCGGCCCTCACCCAGGCCGCGGTGGACGCCGCGATCAAGAAGGGTGCCGACTACCTGAAGCATGCCCCCTCGCCTGCCGCGTGGGCCGGGATCAAGGACTCTGACGAGCTGATCCTCTACACCCTCCTCGTCGCCGACGTCCCCGAGAGCGACCCCGCCTTCCAGAAGTACTTCACCAAGATGATGGGCGGGCCGCTCGAGAAGACCTACAAGGTGTCGCTCCAGGCGATGATCCTGGAGGAGCTCGATCGGGTGAAGCACCAGGGCCGGATCGCCATGTGCGCCCAGTTCCTGGCGGACAACCAGTGCCAGAACGGCCAATGGTCGTACGGGGAGCCCTCCGAGCACGTGAAGGAGGTCGAGACCCCGAAGGACGTGGCGACTTCGACGACGGAGCAGCCCCGGGAAGGCCCGCGGGTCTACGGCGAGGGCACCGGCAAGGTGAAGCCCAAGATCCGCCGGAAGATGGCCGTCAAGAAGATGAAGGAAGGGCCCGAGTCGGGCGACAACTCCAACACCCAGTACGCGGCGCTGGGCCTCCGGGCCTGCTTCGATTCGGGGATCGCGATCCCGGAAGGTGTCGTCCTCCTGGCGGCCAAGTGGTGGCGCGAAAGCCTTCATCCCCCCTCGGAGAAGGAGGGGGTCTACGGCGGCCGGGGCTGGAACTACAAGACCAAGTAGGCCGACAAGCGCGGGCCGTACCACGCGATGACCGCCGGCGGCACGGGCTGCCTCGTCATCTACGACTACATGCTCGGGCGCGAGTGGGAGAACGATTCGTTCGTCAAGGCGGGGATGAAGTGGCTCACCGACCACTTCAGCGTCAACAAGAATTATTACTACATGTACGGCCTCGAGCGCGTGGGCATCCTCTTCGGAACGGCCACCCTGGGCACGCACGACTGGTACCAGGAAGGGGCCCGCCTTCTCCTCAAGGAGCAGAAGGCCAACGGTTCCTGGGGAGACCACCAGGACAAGCCCGACAGCAAGGAGAAGGAGTCGGAACGCAACACCCAGGATACCTGCTTCGCCATCATCTTCCTCAAGAAGGCCACGCGGCCGCTGGTGGCCTCCGAGGACGTGCTGAAGAAGAAGTAGGCTCCCCTCCGGAGCCGCTCCGGCGCGCCGCACGGCCGCTCACGCCCGCCGAGGCGGCCGGCCGGCCCGGGAAGCGGGCCGCAGGGGAGTCGGCCCATTTCACGGTAACCTCGGGGGACGCCGGGCCAATTCATCGGTGAGGGCGCGCCGAAAGGCGGCCGGAGGTCCCTGCCGCATTCACCCTCGGAGGCGGGCGCTTGAAGTGGCACCTGGCGTGGGTCTTTCTCCTGGCGGGTTTTACGGTCCTGCCGCCGGGACATTGTCCCTGGGTCGGCCTCTCCGCAAGACGGGCCCCCGGTCCGCAAGGAGTCAAGGTCAAGCCCAGGGTCGTACGGAAGATCATCGTCCGGCGGACGCCCCCTTCCGATGGCACAGTGCAGGACAACTCGAACTCCTCCTACGCGCCGCTTCGCGCCGTCGATTTCCCTCCCGAATTCCGCCTTCGCCTCCTGCTGGAACGGTGGATCCCGGGGCGCCTGTTTCTGCCGCCTCCCGGGGCCGCGGCTCGTATATTAGGCAAGAAGGCCTCCCGGGGGCCGGAGGCCGCGGGGCGGGATCGGGAC
>CAYNDR010000257.1:6081-9310 GCA_964395295.1 uncultured Planctomycetales bacterium | reverse complement strand
CGTTGGCGGCGGCGCTCTTCTTAGCGATCCTCTACAGCTGGATCGTCCTCGGCCCCGTCTGGACCAAGACCGACGCGGTGGCCCGGAAACGCCAGGCGGAGGTGAAGGCCCTCCTGGCGCGCGTGGAGAAGGGCGTCCCGGACGAGGATACGGTCGGCCTGGCGCGGGCCGAGATCAAGCGGACCCAGGACCTCCTGGAGTCCCTCGCCAAGGACATGAGCTTCAAGGAGCCGGACCGCTACCGGAACAAGCAGCAAGGGCAGACCTGGGTGGAGCACTGGAACGCCGAGAAGATGGAGGTGGAACGGGAGCTCCAGACGGTCGTCCGGGGGATCAACGCCCCCAGGAACTTCGTGCCCCCCGCCATCGGAGGGACGGAGGAGATCACGGAGGACCTGGCCCGCGAACTGCTCCTCCGGCTGGCCGTGGTGGAGAAGCTGGTCCGGCTGGCGGTGGTGGAGCCCAAGGTGGAACGGATCGACGCGGTCGACCTGCTCCCGGTGGCGCACGCGGGCGCGCGCAAGGACGAGGCGGTCACGAAGAAGGGCGCGTTCCTGAACAAGTACTCGGTCCACATGGCCTTCAAGGGCGACCAGCAGTCGGTCTTCAAGGTCTTCCACGGGGTGCAGAAGAAGGGGTCCTTCCTGGCGGTCGAGAGGTTCGACGTGGACCGCACGGACCCCACCAGGGACTACCTGAACGTGAACCTGCGGGTCAGTCTCCTCCGGATCGACGAGAAGGCGCCGATCGAGGTGAAGGAGGAGAAGGGACAGTGAGAATCAAGAATCAAGAATGGATTTGCCCCCTTGCCCCCCCGGGGGGAAAGGGGGGACTGCCCCTTGATTCTCAGATACCCCTGAACGGATACCAAGAATCAAGAATCAAGGTGGCGTCCCCCCTGATTGCGAGGGACCCCCGGGGGGAGCGGCGGATTACCCCGGGATAAACGATGAAATTCCTCAGGAGCTTCAACAAGGAGCAGATCACGGCCGCGGTCGCGGCCGCGGCCTGCGCCCTGCTGATGGGGAAGGCCCTGCTGGGCGGCCGGGTGGCGGCCGTGGACGTCATCGTCAGCGCGCCCGAGCGGTCCTATGCCCGCCCCCCCAGCCGGTTCGCGGAGTTCGTGCAGGCGGACTTCAAGGTCTACTGGGGGGGGGACGACATCTGGAAGCCGGAATACACCCAGCGGCTCCCGGTGCCCGTGATCAAGGCGCCCGAGCCCCGCCCGGACGACCTGCCCGCGCCCCTCTTCCGGCCGGGCCCGTCGCTCGAGTCCTACGCCAAGCTCCAGGCGCTCAAGCTGAAATACCCGTGCCTCGTGCCCGGCGCGCCGGCCGTTCCCGAGGCCGAGGCGCCCCCCGCGGCGGAGATCGAGGCGATCAAGAAGATCGAGGAGCCGGCGGTCAAGCCCAAGGCGGACCGGCGGGCCGAGCGCGAGCGCGAGTTCTACACGCTTGAGCTGAACAGCGGCGGCAAGGTCGAGGGGCAGTTCCTGGACCGGGACGCCGCCAGCATCACGATCAAGAACGCCAAGACGGGCCAGCGGGAGAAGTATCCGCTGAGCATGGTCAAGAAGGAACTGCCCAACTGGACGAACGAGGAGAAGTACCAGAAAGAATCCCGCGCCATCAAGCCCGGGACCCAGGAGGCGCCGGACCGGCTGAAGCTGGCCCTCTGGTGCTACGACGAGATCGGGATGGTCCAGGAGGCGGAGGCGGAGGCCAAGCGGCTCATCGAGCTCAGGAAGGAGGCCGTGGAGGGCTACCTCCTGCTGGGGAGGATCTACATCGATCAGGGCAACTTCGACGGCGCCATGGCGGCCTACGAGGCGGGCATCGCCGCGGGGGCCTACGCCCCGGACCTCCACTACGAGATCGGGCGGATCTGCCGGGCCCTGGCGCCCCTGGAGGAGCACTGGATCGAGGCCGCCCAGACGGCGTTCGAACGGGCGCTGGAGGCCTCTCCCCGCCACCAGAAGTCCAAGGTGGCCAAGGCCCGCACGCTCCTCGACCGGGGACAGGCCAAGGCCGCGGCCGACGAGGCCACCGATTTCTTCACCAAGCTCGGCTCCTCCCCCGACACCCGGGTCCCCGAGAAGGTCGAGGGATTCATCGTCCGCGGCGTGGCGATGCTCCGGATGGGGGACGCCGAGAAGGCCCGAGCGGACCTGGCCGAGGCGCTCAAGCTGTCGGGGCCGCACCTCGAGGCGCTCAAGGCGCCGGCGCCCGAGGCGGTGCCGCCGAAGCCGCAGGCGGCGCCGCAGGCCGCCGAGGCGCTCAAGGCGGCGGAGGCCCAGAACGCCGAGATCCTCAACGCCCAGGCCGTCCTCGACGCGCTCGAGGGCAAGTACGGCCAGGCCGGGACCGGGTTCCTCGGCGTGATCAAGGCCAGCCAGTACCACATCGACGCCTGGACCAACCTGGGGACCCTGCTCCTCCTGGCGGGCCGCTGGGCGGACGCCGAGGCGGCCTACGCCGGGGCGGCCCAGCGGGACCCCACCTCCGCGGAGGCCCTCCTGGGGACCGGGCTGGCGCTGGCGATGGGCGGCAAGCCGGCGGAGGGCGTCGCGTCGATCGAGAAGGCCCTCAAGATCGACCCGAGGCACGCCGGGGCGCGCGCGGCGCTGGGGCACCTCAAGCGCCGGACGGCCGGGATGGACGACGCCGCGCTGGATTCCTACAGGGAAGCGCTCCGGTGCGACTACTCCTACATGCCCGCCTGCTACGGCGCGTCCATCGCGTTCCTGCGCGCGGCGCGGAAGGCCAAGGCCGACGCGGAGCTGGAGAAGGACGAGGCGAGGGCCCAGGAGTTCTCCCAGAAGGCGCGGGAGTCGCGGCTGAACGCCGAGACGCTCCTGCAGAGGCTCAAGGCCCTCGATCCCTCGCGCGCCAACACCCTGGTGGCCCTGGGGTGCGTCTACGCCCTCCTGGACCGGCCCGAAGACGCCCAGGAATCCCTGCGCGCCGCCGCGCAGGCCCTCCAGCAGGAGGTCGATCCGCTCCTGCACTACACCCTCGGGTACGTGGAATACTGGTTCCCGGCGTCCGATCCCGACGAGAAGCGGCTCGAGAAGGCCCTGGGGTCCTTCGCCCGCTGTGCGAACGCCGAGCTGAAGCCGCAGGACGCCTTCGGCGCCCAGGTGGTGGCCGATGCCAAGAAGGTAGCGGAGGACATCGCGGACTGGAAGGTCACGTCCCTGCGGGTGGACGAGCGGTTCCAGCGCGATCCG
>CAYNDR010000257.1:1776-6071 GCA_964395295.1 uncultured Planctomycetales bacterium | reverse complement strand
CGTCCCCCTCGATCGGGCAGGGGTGGCTCGAGACGGAGAACAACGGCATCGACATCACCGTGGACGTGTCCACCGGCCAGGGCCGCGGCCGTTTCTCCGGACAGCAGACCAAGGCGGACATGGGGATCACCCTGCTGGACCGCCAGATCCCCTCGGAGAACTACTACGCGCTGGAGCTGACGCTCTTTCCCCAGAAGGTGCAGGGCGCCGAGTTCGGCGTCTCGATCTACACCAGCGCGCAGGGGACCACCCGGATCGGATTCCACGTGGGCTTCAACGACAAGGGGAAGGCGTTCTTCAACCCGACCCTGTCCTACCCGAACGACATGGACATGAAGGACATGGGGATCGTGAAGTGGAACGAGATCAAGGCGCCGCTCCCGGACCCCGCCCAGGTCACGATGCGCGTCACGCGCACCGAGAAGGAGCGGCGGCCGGTCTGGAACATCTTCTGGTGGGACCCCGGCAAGAACGAGTGGACGCTGGCGCAGAAGGACGTCTCCGCGCTCGCGGGAGGCCCGACCTCCAAGCAGTGGATCGTGTCGGTCTGGGGCCGCACCCTGCGCGGGCAGTCCTACACCTTCGACGTGGACAACGTGCGCATCTACGAGAGGACCCGGAAATGACGCGGCGGCGCCGGGCGGTCGGGTTCACGCTCATCGAGATGCTGGTGGTCATCATCATCATCGGGATCCTGGCCTCCTTCGTGGCGGTGGGGGTGAACCACGCCATCAACTCGGCCAAGGCGAGCACCACCGAGGGGATGATCAAGGCGCTCAGCGGCGCCTGCGGGACCTACTACACCCAGTGGGGCGACTACCCGCCCACCGACCTGCAGGGGCTCGGGTGCGCGGGCATCAACGACATCAACAACGGGGCCGAGGCGCTGGTGGGATGCATGTCCTCCAAGCGGGGGGGAGGGATCAAGTATACCGCCGACGAGGGGTTCCTCGAGAACATCGACGGGGACAAGTCGGACTCGGCGGCGAAGGTCCTGGACTGGTACTTCGGCGACGGCCAGCTCCGGGAGTACATGGACGCCTTCGGATTCCCCATAGCCTACTACCACCACAAGGACTACGCCAGGAACAACCCGCGCCTCGTGAAGTACAAGCTGATGCGGGCCGCCGACAACGTGGAGATCAAGCCCTTCAAGAGCCCCGCCACGAGCACGTACGTGGGGCCCGCGTCGTTCCAGATCCGGAGCGTGGGCAAGGACGGAAAGCCCGGGACGGAGGATGACATCGTCGTCGGCCGGTAGGGAGAGCACAGAGGAGACAGAGAGGATCAACCACAGAGATCGCGGAGATCACAGAGAGGAGTTCATCCGGGAAACATCCCGGGTATTCCTCTCTGTGGGTTCTGCGGCCTCCGCGGTTTATCCTCTGTTCTCTTTGTGATCTCCTGAGACCATGGGCCATCGATGCCGGGGCATCACCCTCCTCGAAATGATCGCGGTCATCGTGATCTTTTCCATGCTGTTGGCCTTGAGCATCGGCATCCTGAGGAACGTCGACCAGGATCTCGGCGTCACCGCCGCCTCCCACCACGTGATCGCGCTCCTCCGCGGGGCCCACCAGTCCTCCCGGGGCTCCGCCTCGCCCGCCTGGGTCGTGCTCCGGACCAAGGACAGGTCGGTCTACATGCTGGCCAAGGAGACGATCGGGGAGTGGCACTTCGAGGACCCTCCCGAGGCGGGCGCCTTCGGGAGGACGGCCCGGGTCTCCGCCAACACCCTCATCCCGGGGCGCGTGGGCCAGGCCCTCCTGCTGAACGGGGGCACGGTGGACTGCGGGGAGATCCCGGTCTACGATCCCGGCCAGGGCATCGCCGTGGAGATCTGGGTCCTGTGGCAGCCCGCGCGCGGGAGGCAGGTCCTCTGCACCCTCGGCAAGGAGATGGAGATCGCCATCGAGGGGGACGGCAAGGTCCAGGCCCGGATCGGGGGCCTCTCGGTCTCCTCGAGGGACCTCCGGGTGCCCCAGGGATTCCCCCAGCCCTCGTGGTGCCACATCCACTTCGTCTACGGGGCGGGAGAGCTCAAGCTCTACCTCAACGACCGCCTGGCCGACTCCAAGGCCGGCGCCGCCCTCTGGACGCAGAATTCGCCGTTCGTGGTGGGCGACCGCAACGCCCCCTTCAAGGGCGCGGTGGACGAACTGCGCGTGAGCCTCATCGTCCCGCGGGACGTCTACGATCTCCCGGGCGAGGCCGGATTCGAGCTGGCGCCCCCCGCGGCCGCGAACCCGAAGACCGGCGAATACACGATCCATTTCGACCTGGAGGGCCGCCTGGATCCCACGCGCCACTCCCAGCCGGTCAAGTTCTCCATCAAGTCTCCGGCCGGGGAGCGCCGGATCGAGGTGGGGCTCGGCGGCATGATTCAACGGTGAGGGGATTGAGTGATCGAGTCGTTGGACTATTAGGGTTTTCCCCGGCCCGCCGGGGGAGGGGCGGATGATGATGACCCTCGCGCTCGTCCTGGCCTGCCTCCAGGCGCCGCCCCAGGCCTCCTTCGAGGATAAGCTCCTCTCCACCCTGCCCGAGGGGGCCGCCGCGGGGGACATCCTCTTCAGCCCCGACGGCCGCCAGGTGACCTGGCGGGCGAGGATGGGCAACAAGTCCTTCGTCATGGTGAACCAGGAGAAGGGGCCCGAGTTCGACCAGGTCCTGGACGCGCCCCGCTTCGGCCCCGACGGCCGGACCGTGTTCTATCGCGGGCTGGCCTCGGGGAAGGTCTGCGTCGTCCTGGGCGGGAAGAAGGAGCCGGGCTACGACCAGGTGGGGACGCCCGTCCTCAGCCCGGACGGGCGGAAGCTGGCCTACGCGGCCTGCACCGGGAGGACGTGGCTGGCCGTCATCGGCGGCCAGAAGTACGGCGGGGACCTCCATCACGCGGGGACCCCCGTCTTCAACTCCACGGGCGGCAGTTGGGCCGTCCCCATCCGGATCCCCAAGAACGTGGGCGCCGGCGGGATCGCCGGCAGTACGAAGGAGATCATGGTCGTGGACGGGAAACGGGGGCCGGAGTTCGACAAGATCGAGGACGCCGTCTTCTCCCCCGCGGGGAACGCCATCGCGTACCGCGCCCGGATCGGGATCAACGTCGGGATGAACGAGCAGTGGACCATGGTGGCGGGGACGAGCCAGGGGCCGTCGAGCCACGTCCTCGGGCCTCCGCGATACACGGCCGACGGGAGGCTCGTCTACACTTCCGGGACGGCGGCGAAGCAGGCCGTGGTCGTGGACGGGAACCGCGGCGAGGAGTACGACAGCGTGAGCACGCCCGTCCTCAGCCCGGACGGGAGGTCCGTGGCCTACGTGGCCTTCAGGGAGGGGCAGTGCTTCGTCGTGGTGGACGGGAAACGGCTGGAGAGCCACCCGAGCGTCCAGGACCCGGTCTTCTCTCCAGACGGCCGGAAGGTGGCCTATCCCGCGTTCAAGGGCGGCAAGTGGATGATGGTGGCGGGGGAGAAGCCGGGGGACCTTTTCGAGCTCCTCGGGCCGCCCTCGTGGAGCCCGGACTCCATGAAGGTGGCCCACATGGCCATGCGGAACAACCTGTACGTCATGGTCGTCGACGGGGGCCGCTCGGAGCTCTTCGAGGCGGTGGGCCCTTGCGCCTGGAACCAGGACGGCACCAAGGTCGCCCACTTCGCCAGGAAGCAGAACAAGGTCCACATGGTGATCCAGTTCAACAAGAGCGTCGAGACCTACGACGAGGTCTACGGCGCCCCGGTCTTCAGCCCGGACGGGAAGAAGGCGGCCTTCGGGGCCCGGATGGGGAACGACCTTCACTGGAAGGTCATCGCTCTGAAGGATTGAGTCATCGGGCGATTGAGTCATTGAGCCATTGGGGCCCCCCAGGGGGGAGGACATGGCTCGGCACGCGATGCGGAAATCCCGCAAGACCCCTTTTCTTCTCGGCGTCTTCAATAGCAGAGAGGTATGCGTTTAGGGCATTATCGGAATCAAGCGTCAAGAATCGAGAATCAAGGGGGTATCCCACCAAGCCCCCCAGGGGGGCAGGGGGGGACGCGATCCCTTGATGCTTAATTCTTGATTCTATGATGCCCCTGAACGATTACGAGTGTAGAATTATAGTATCCAAGGGAGCGGGTCCGTAGGAGCGGGACCCGTTCCCTTTCTTTTTAGGGGGAGTCCGATGGCCCGCCGCCGCCGGAAGGGCTTGGCCCTCGTCCTGGTGCTGACGGTGATCCTGGCCCTGGCGATCATCGCCACCCCGTTCGTCCTCTCGATGATCCTCCAGGAGCGGGGCGCCCAGGCCGCACGCT
>CAYNDR010000257.1:0-1766 GCA_964395295.1 uncultured Planctomycetales bacterium | reverse complement strand
GGAGCGCCGCTACCCCACGGGCGCGTTCCGGACCTACTACTACGACACGATCGACGAGATCCAGGTCTCCGTGGCCAACGCCTCCCTCCCGGCCGCCAGCGTCCTCAACACCAAGGGGTCCATCTGGGGGGTGTCGGTCCAGGACGAGCAGGGGAAGCTCAACTTCCGCACCGCCCCGGAGCGGGCCATCCGCAGTCTGCAGGATTTCCTGAGGAACGTGGCCGCCAACCCCCGGGACTACATCACGATCTACTCCGGCCGCGACGCCGCCTGGGTCTTCCCCCAGAGGATCCGCAGTCTCGGCGACCGGCCCCTCCCCGACGACCCCAACACCACCTTCTTCGGCGTCGGGGTGGACAACGCGAACCACTACGGGAAGGGGGCCACGGTCCGCGTGTCCAAGCAAGACGCCCGTCCGATGTACGCCAGGGTCACGGTGAACGGACTCGCCGTGATTCCGAGCCGGGGCAACACCATCGAGACCGACCCGCAGATCGGGGGCCAGTACGCCGACGGCATCATCGAGGTCGAGGCCCGCCACCCGGTCAACGTCAACACCGCCCGCCCCGAGGTGCTGATGGCCCTTTTCGAGGGCCTCTCGCTCTTCAACGTCCCCAACAGCAATGTGGACCGCGCCGCCGCCGCACGCCTGGCCATGGCCCTGGCCGGCGGCCGGATCGAGAGGCTGGAGATGTTCGTGGAACTCCTTGCGGGGATCGACCTCGCCCCCGAGCAGAGGGTCGCGGTGGCCCTCAATGCGATCGACCCCGCCTACGCCCTCCTGGACGGATCCGGCACGGCGCCGCTCTGCTACAAGACCTACGACGCCTACACGTTCGAGTCGCACGCCTCGCAGAACAACCCGGCGGGCGTCCAGGTGGCCGGACGCGCCTGCCGGGAGGTCGTGACCGTCTCGCCGCCCGTCGCGCTGACCTCGTTCGTCGAGAGCCAGCTGGACTTCGACATGATGTGCGCCGCCGGGACGGCCATCCCGCTGGTCGGCGGACGGCTCAGCAACTATCCCCACGGGAGCCGCATCATCACCTTCCCGAACCTGACGTCGGTCGCGGGCTCGGGGCTCTACAGCGACACGGCGCTCAAGGAACAGCAGACCGGCGGCCCCAACGGGAACGAGGCGTTCTTCCAGATCCGCCCGGCGAGCGACTACCGGGGGATGACCCCGAAAGTGTCCGAGAACGAGTACAAGGACGTCCTGCAGATCCCGGAGCACTTCGACGACACCCACGAGGGATTCCGCGGCTCCAGGACCTACCCCTGGAGCAAGGTCTTCGGCACCACTCCCTACAATCCCGATGCCCCGACCCCCGCGGACCAGCAGTGGCCCAGCGTGGCCCAGGGCGGCGTCGAGATGTGGGTCCGCTTCGACGCCGTCACGAATCCCATGACGATCTTCGACATCCGCGAGCAGGACTACCTGAACCGCCTGACCCTCCGGGTGGAGAGCGGGTTCCTCATCCTCACCGCCAGCGACACGACGATCAGGATCGCCGGCGTCCCGATCGCCAACGGGGCCGCCGAGGTCCGCCAGCCCTTCCTTCCGCTCGAGAAGACCTGGTACCACTTCGGGGCCTACTGGAAGGGTAACAACTGCTCGGGCCTGGCCCTCCTGGTGGACGGCCTCGCCCATCCCCAGCAGGCCTTCCGCCACGTCACCGAGAGCTCGCCCAACACCGCCGCCATGACCAAGCGGGCGGTCGCCCCCGCCCAGAGCGGCGGCTCGGCGGCCACCCTGATCCTGAAGGGGC
>CAYNDR010000256.1:3988-9315 GCA_964395295.1 uncultured Planctomycetales bacterium | reverse complement strand
CTTGATCGCGAGCGGGACCAGCCCCCCGAAGAAGATCGCCGCCGAGACGGGGCAGAAGGCCAGGGCGAAGACCGCGCCCAGGACGAAGGAGATCAGGAGGCCGCCTTTATCGGCCCGGGCCTGGAGCTTCTCCGCCGGCACGCCGACGCTCCAGCCGATCTCGATGAAGCCCAGCAGGAGCACGCCGGCCGCCACGAGCACGGGCCCCAGCAGGCCGTTGACGTACCGGCTCAGGAACGCGGCCAGGCCCGGAACGGAGAGGAGTCCTCCGACCAGGATCATGCCCAGGGCCGCGTAGGCGGCCATCCGGCCCGCCGAGTAGAGCAGGCCCGAGAAGAGCGCGTGCGCAGGCCGGCTGACCCTCTTGCCCAGGAACGAGATCGCGGCCACGTTGGTTGCCATCGGGCAGGGGCTGATGGCGGTGAGGAGCCCCAGCCCCAGCGCCGTGGCGATCGCGAGGAGCCAGGTCGTCGGGACGGGGGCGGCGGGCGCCCCGGCCTCCTCCTTCAGGAACGCGGCCGTCTCCCGGCGCACGTAATCCAGGAAGGCCGCCTTGTTTTCGTTCAGGTCCCAGATCCCGTCGAGGGTCTTCCAGCGGATGACCTTTCCCCCGCCCGTCTGGATGAGGAGCACCGTCGGGCCCACGACGTTGTAGTCCCGGCCGTAGTTCTCGCGGCCGGGGGCTTCGTAATTGATGACCTTGTATCCCAGGAGCCCCTCATCGATCTCAGCCTTGAAACCCGTCCTGATCGCTTCCTCTGCCATGGCGCCCATGCTCACGCAGGTCTCACAGCGCTTGTTCCCGTGGAGGTAGGCGGCCGTGAAGCGGAACTGGAAGAGATCCTCCGCCTCCGCGGCGGCGGGGCGGACCCGCTTGACGACGAACACCGCCAGGGACGCGCCGGCGAAGGCCAGCAGGACGGCGGCCGCGAGGGATCGCGCCTTCATCGCCGTTATCCTAGCACATAGGCCTCCGCCAGCAGCTCCGCGGGGTGCGCCACGCGGATCGGGAGCCCCGCGTCCCGCAGGCCCCGGCGGATCTGCAGGATGCAGCCTGGGTTGTCGGTGGCCACCGCGTCGCAGGCGCTCCGCCGGATGAACTCGATCTTCCGCGCGAGGATGCGGGCGGAGAGCTCCGGCTCCACGACCGAATAGATCCCCGCGCTCCCACAGCAGGCGTCGGCCTCCTCGAGAGGGACAAGCTCGATCCCCGGGATCTTCCCGAGCACCGCCCGGGGCGCGGCGCCGATCCTCTGCGCGTGGACCAGGTGGCACGGCTCGTCGTAGGCCACCTTGAGCTTCAGCGCGCCGGCCGGCGGCGTCCAGCCGATCTCCTCGAGCCACTCCGTGAGGTCCCGGACCATCAGGGAAAAAGCCTTCGCGGCCCCGTCGCCCTCGAGGAGCTCCCCATAGTGGCGAAGCTCCGCGCCGCAGCCCGCGGCGTTCGAGACGATCGCGTCGTAGTTCCCCGCGCCGAAGGCCGCCACGTTGCGGCGCGCGAGGTCCCTGGCCGCGCCGCGCTCCCCGTTGTGGAGGTGGAGCGCCCCGCAGCAGGCCTCGCCCGGGAGGACCTCGACCTCGCACCCGTTCCGGGTGAGGACCTGCACCGTCGCCTCGTTCACGCCGGAGAAGAGCCGGTCGGCCAGACAGCCGGTGAAGAGCGCCACCCGGAACCGCCGCTCGCCGCGGGCGGGGAAGCGGAGGACGCCCGTGGCGGGATCGAGCGCGTCGCGGCGGGCGCCGCGGAACGAGCGGGGGGGGATGAACGGGGCCTGGGCCGCCGCGGCGCCGAGCCGGCCGGGGAGGAACCCGCGGAGGCCGAGCCACCGCCCCGCCGCCGCGATCCCCAGTGCCTGCTGGAGCCGGAGGGCCCTGAACGTCCACTCCTGCGCCGGCCGCGAGGGGAGGAGCTTCCGGAAGAGGATCCAGCGCAGAACCCGCGCCGCCGGGGAGCGCCTCCGGCCGGGCTCCAGGGCCGCGCGCGCCCGCTCCACGATCGATCCGTACTCCACGCCGGAGGGGCAGGCCGTCTCGCAGGCGCGGCAGGCCAGACACTTGTCGATGTGCCCCAAAACCGCGCCGGTGGGGCCGATCCGGCCGTTCAGGAGCCCCTTCATGAAGTAGATCCGCCCGCGGGGCGAGTCCATCTCCAGCCGCAGTTCCCGGTAGGTGGGGCACGCCTCCAGGCAGAGCCCGCAGTGGATGCAGACGGCCACCTTCTCGAAGGAGGGCGCCTCTTCCGTCGCGGGCTTCATGGGGCCCCCAGCCTCCCGCGGTTGAGGATTCCTTCCGGGTCCATCGACCTCCGGATCGCCCGCATGGTCGCGTCCCCGGGGAATCCCCAGGGGAGCCGCTCGCGCCCGGGGCTGTCGGGCGGCGCCGACTCGCAGACGGCGTAGCCGCCGAGCGCCGCGGCCTTCGCGTGCCACTCCGCGATCTTCTCCCCCAGGTTCGCCGCGGGCTCGAGCTCCGCGAAGGCGATCCCGTTTCCCGCGCGGGCCCTCCGGTGCGCCCCCGGCGGGACGACCCTGGGCAGGTCGTGCGGACGGGCCCCCACGCGCACGCGCACGAGGCCGCGCGGGGGCTCCCGCAGTTCGTCCCAGATCGCGGGGCCTTCCGCGACTTCGAAAGGCCGGCCCAGCCGGCCGAGGTCGCGGAGGTGGCGCTCGAAGACCGCCCGCGATCCCTCCAGGCCCACGATCGCGCGCGTGTCGTGCGCCTCCAGCGCCGCGGGGCGCATCGGCGAGGCGTGGACCTCCAGCAGGAGGCGGTGGGCCTCCTCGAACGAGCCGCAGGCGAAGACGGCCGCCGCGGAGACCTCGGGGAGCGGCCGCAGGCGGAGGTTCGCCTCGACGATGATGCCCAGCGTGCCGAAGGCGCCGATGTGGAGCTTGTGGAGGTCCACCCCGGCCACGTTCTTGACCACCCGGCCGCCGGAGCGGGTGACCGCGCCGCCGGGCCCCATGACGCGCAGGCCCAGGACGAGGTCGCGCATCGTGCCGTACGCCAGGCGCCGGGGGCCGGAGGCGTGCGCGGCGATGATCCCCCCGATCGTGGCCTCCGCGCGGGGCGGGTCGATGGGGAGCCACTGGCGGTGCTTCGCCAGCGCCGCCTGGAGGTCCGCCAGCCGCATCCCCGCCTGGACGGAGACCACGAGGTCGCCCGGCTCGTGGGAGGTGATCCGGGCGAGCCCGCGGAGGCAGACCGTCTCCGCGTCCGCCGCCGGCGGGGGGCCGTGGTGGAGCTTGGTCCCGCTCCCGAGGGTGTGGATCGGGCGCTTCCGCGCGGCGCCCTCGCGCACGACGGCGGCCAGTTCCGCTTCCGAGTCGAGGCGGATCATCGGGGCCCCTTCGCCGGCGGGGGGAGGAGCTTCCCGGGGTTGCAGAGCCCGCGCGGGTTGAAGGCGTCGCGCAGGCGGCGCATCTCCCGGAGGTCCTCCTCGGAGTAGAAGTCCCTCATGTAGGCGATCTTCTCGAGGCCGATCCCGTGCTCGCCGCTGAGGGCCCCCCCGAGCCGCGCCACGAGCCGGATGATCTCCTCGCTCGCCGCGCGCACGCGGTCGAGGACGCCCTCCTGGCGCTCGTCGTAGAGGACCACGGGGTGGAGGTTGCCGTCGCCGGCGTGGAAGACGTTGGCGATCGCCAGGCCGTGCCGCTCCTCGATGCGCCCGATCTCGGCGAGGGCCTCGGGGAGTTTCGTGCGGGGGATGACCCCGTCGTGCGTGTAGTAGTTGGGCGCGAGCCGTCCGAGGGCCCCGAACGCCTGCTTGCGGCCCTTCCAGAGCGCGGCGCGCTCGGCTTCGTCCTTCGCCAGGCGCAGGTCGCGGGCGCCCGCGGCCCGGCAGGCGTCCAGCACCGCCCGCGCCTGCGGCTCCAGGTCTTCGGAGAGGCCGTCGACCTCGATGACGAGCATCGCCCCCGCGTCCACCGGCAGGCCGGCGTGGATGTAGGCCTCCACGGCCCGGAGGACTTTCCGGTCGATCATCTCGATGGCGGCGGGGAGGATGCCCCGGGCGAGGATCTCCGTGACGCCGCGGCTGGCGTCCACCACGCCGTCGAAGACCGCCATCACCGTCTTGACGCCTTCCGGGAGCGGGGTCAGGCGGACGCGGACCTTCGTGGCGATCCCGAAGGTCCCTTCGGAGCCCACGAAGGCGCCCAGGAGGTCGTAGCCGGGCGCGTCGGCGGCGGGGCCGCCGAGCTGGACGACGGAGCCGTCCGGGAGGACCGCCTCGATTTCGAGGACGTGGTTGGCGGTGACGCCGTACTTGAGCGTGTGGGGCCCGCCGGAGTTCTCGGCCACGTTGCCGGCGAGGGTGCAGGAGGTCTGGCTGGAGGGATCGGGGGCGTAGTGGAGCCCGTGGGGCCTGGCGGCCTTGTCCAGGTTGACGTTGACGACGCCCGCCTCGACGAGGGCCTGGCGGTTGGGGACGTCCACTTCGAGGATGCGGTTCATGCGGACGGTGGAGACGACGAGACTGCCCACGGCCACGGCGCCGCCGGAGAGGCCGGTCCCCGCCCCGCGGGGGAGGAAGGGGACGCCGCGGCGGCTGCAGGCCCGGACGATGGCGGAGACCTCGCCGGTCGATTCGGGGAAGACGACGGCCAGGGGCAGGGCGCGGTCGAGGGTCTGCGCGTCGCACTCGTAGGCGAAGAGGTCGTCGGGGGAGTCGACGATCCGCCCGGGCGGGAGGATCTCGCGGAGGTCGGCGAGGAGCCCGGCCGTGTCGCCCGCGACGGGGGGGACGGCGGCGGCCGCGGCGGGGCTGAGGACGGGGAGATGCGCGCGTCTTTTCATCGAGCCCTTCTCCCGTCCGGGCCCGTCCGCCCTCCGGCGCCTAGACCTTGTTGGCCTGGAAGTGCGGGGGCTCGCCGTGGAGCTTCCGGATCATGTTCTCCGCCGACATCAGGGCCTGCCGCTCCACGCTCTCGTAGGTCCGCGACCCGATGTGCGGGGTGAAGACCACGTTCGGGGCGGAGAGGAGCGGGTTGGTCTTCAGGATCGGCTCGGGCTCCACCACGTCCGTGCCGTACCCGCCCAGGAGCTTGCTCTTGAGGGCCTCGGCCACGTCCTCCTCGACGACGAGCGCGCCGCGGGCCGTGTTGACGATGTAGGCGCCCTCCTTCATGATGCCGAGGCGCTGGCGGTTGATGAGGCCCCGGTTCTGATCGGAGAGGTTCATGTGGAGGCTGACCACGTCGGAGACGCGGAGGACGTCCTCCGCGGTGGTCTTCCGCGCGACCCCGTACTGCCGCGCGGACGCCGCGTCCCAGGCCCCGTCGAAGGCGCAGACCTTCATCCCGAAGGCCACGGCGCGCTTGGCGACC
>CAYNDR010000256.1:0-3978 GCA_964395295.1 uncultured Planctomycetales bacterium | reverse complement strand
CCCGATCCGGCCGAGCCCCAGGATCCCCAGGGTCTTGTCCAGCAGTTCGTGGCCGGTCGCGCGCTTCCACTCGCCGCGCTTGACGACGGCGTCCTGGGCCGGGATGTTGCGGGTGAGCGACAGCAGGAGCCCGAACGCGTGCTCGGAGACCGTGGTGTGGTTGACGCCGGGGGTGAAGCAGACGGGGATCTTGAGGTCGGTGGCCGCCTTGACGTCGATCTTGTCGAGGCCGATCCCGTACTTGGAGAGGACCTTGAGCCGCGGGAGGCACTTCTGGAGCACCGCGGGGGTGAAGGCGTCGTCCCCGCAGAGGATGCCGTCGTGGTTCCCCACGAGCTTGAGCATCTCCGCCTCGGGGAGCGGCCCGCGGGCGCGGTCGATCTCGAACCCGGTCTCGGCCAGCAGCTGGTGGTGGCGGCCGGGGGTGTCCTGGAACGACGTCGTGGTGATCAGGATTCGCGTCTGGCTCATGGCGGTGATTATAAATCAAACACTTTGAATTATCTCGGTCTGATTATAAATCAAACGCTTTGATTTATAATCAGGGATCATGGGGAGCTCCATTCGGTGTGGAAGGGGCCCTTCCCGGGCTTGTCCACGCGCTCGTACGTGTGGGCGCCGAAGAGGTCGCGCTGGCCCTGCGTGAGGTTCTGCGGCAGGCGCTCGGCGCGCACCGAGTCGTAGTAGGCGAGGCTCGCGCTCATCGCCAGGACCGGGATCCCCGCCGCCTGGGCCGCCTGCACCACGTGCCGCCACCGCGGCTGGGCCTCGGAGACCCACGCCTTGAAGTGGCCGTCGAGGAGCAGGTTGGGCAGGTCCGGATTCTTCCGGAAGGCGTTCTTGATGAGGTCCAGGAACTGCGCGCGGATGATGCAGCCGCCCTTCCAGATGCGGGCGATCTCGCCGAGGTCGAGGTTCCACTTGTACTCGTCGCCGGCGGCCTTGATCATCACCATGCCCTGGGCATAGGAGCAGATCTTCGAGGCGTAGAGGGCGTCGCGGACGGCCTCGACGAGCGCCTTCGGGTCGCCCTTGTAGGGCTCCGGCCGCGGGCCGGGGAGGACCTTGCTGGCGCGGACGCGGTCGTCCTTGAAGGCCGAGAGGATCCGCGCCTCGACGGCCGCGTTGATGGTCGGGATGGGGACGCCCAGGTCGAGGGCGATCTGGCTCATCCACTTGCCGGTCCCTTTCTGGCCGGCCTTGTCGAGGATGAGGTCCACCAGCGGCTTCCCGGTCTCCGGGTCCTTTTTCGCCAGGACCGTGGCGGTGATCTCGACGAGGTAGGAGGAAAGCAGTCCCTTGTTCCACTCGGCGAAGATCCCCGCGGGCTGGGGCGCCTCCAGGCCCAGGAGCCGGCGCAGGACGTCGTAGCTCTCGGCGATCAGCTGCATGTCGCCGTACTCGATCCCGTTGTGGGACATCTTGACGAAGTGGCCGGCGCCGTCGGGGCCGATGTAGGCGCAGCAGGGGCCGTCGTCGACTTGGGCGGCGATCCTCTCCCAGACGGGGCGGAGGTGCTCGTAGGCCTCGCGGGGGCCGCCGGGCATGAGGGAGGGGCCCTTGAGCGCGCCCTCCTCGCCGCCGGAGACGCCGGAGCCGATGAAGTTCAGGCCCTTGGCCTTGAGGGCGTCGTGGCGGCGGCGGGTGTCGGCGAAGTGGCTGTTGCCGCCGTCGATGAGGATGTCGCCGGGCTCCAGGTGGGGCGCGATCTGCGCGATCATGTCGTCCACCGGGGCGCCGGCCTTGACCATGAGGATCACCCGGCGGGGGCGCTCGAGCGATCCCAGGAACTCGGGGATCGTCTTCGCGCCGACGAGCCTCTTCCCCTTGGCCCGTCCGGCCAGGAGGGCCTCCGTCTTCTCGGCCGTGCGGTTGTAGACGGAGATGGGGAAGCCCTTGCTCTCGACGTTGAGGGCGAGGTTCTCGCCCATGACGGCGAGGCCCACGAGCCCGATCTTGGATTTCGTCATGGCGCTATCTCTTGATCCTGGCGCTCCCGCCCTTGACCGCGTGCTCGACCTCCTCGCGGGTCACCATGGAGGTGTCGCCGCGGGTGGACATGGCCAGCGCGCCGTGCGCCGCGCCCCACTCCACGGCCTCCTGCGGGCCCTTCCCGGAGAGGATCCCGTAGATCACGCCGCTGGCGAACCCGTCGCCGCCGCCCACGCGGTCCTCGATCTCCAGGTTCTCGTACCGGCGGCTTTCGTAGAACTTCCCTTCGTACCAGAGGATGGCGCTCCAGTGGTTCACCAGGCCGGTGACCACCTCGCGGAGGGTGGTGCCCACGGCCTCGATCTGGGGGTACTTCTTGACCACCTGCTCGACCATCCGCTTGTAGCTCTCGACCTTGAGCCCCTTGAAGTCCTCTCCCACGCCCTCGATCTTCATCCCCAGCACCTTGATGAAGTCCTCCTCGTTGCCGATGATGAAGCGGATGTTGGAGATGAGCTTCTCGGTGGCGGCGTTGGCCTCCTTGGCGCTCCAGAGCTTGGAGCGGAAGTTGAGGTCGTAGCTGGTGACCGCCCCGGACTCGCGGGCGGCCTGGAGGGCCTGGGCGGCGACCTCGGGGCAGGTGGGCGAGAGCGCGGAGAAGATGCCGCCGGTGTGGAACCAGCGGACGCCCCCGGAGAGGGCCTTCCCCCAGTCCACGTCGCCCGGCTTCATGTGGCTGGCGGCGGAATGGCCGCGGTCGTACATCGTGACGCTCGCGCGGACCCCGGTGCCCACCTCGGTCCAGTTGAGCCCCACGCGGTCGGCGCGCCCCACGCCGTCGTAGGGCACCCAGACCACGCTGGAGACGTCCATGCCGGCCGCGCGGGCGTGGTTGCGGATGAGATGCCCCACCGGGTTGTCCACCATCCGCGAGACCCAGCCGGTTCGGAGGCCCAGCCGGGCCGCCGCGTAGGAGACGTTATACTCGCCGCCGCCCACCCAGGCCTCGAACTCGTTGGAGAACTCGATCCTCTGGTGGCCCGCCGGCGAGAGGCGCACCATGCACTCCCCGAGGGCCAGGATGTCCAGCCGGCACTCCTTCGCGTCGCGGATCTTCATGTCAGTTGAACTCCATGCAAGAGAAGCCCCCGTCCACCGTCAGATGGCATCCCGTGACGAAGCTCCCCGCCTTGCGCGAGCAGAGGAAGATCGCGGCCCCCACGAGCTCGTGCGGCTCGCCGAAGCGCCCCATGGGGGTGTGGGCCAGGATCTTCTCCACCCGCTCGGGCTGGAGGATCTTCCGGTTCTGCTCGGCCGGGAAGAATCCGGGAGAGAGGGCGTTGACGCGGATGCCCTGCGGCGCCCATTCCCGGGCCAGGTTCAGGGTGATGTTGAGGACGGCCGCCTTGGTGGCGCTGTAGGTGAAGACGCGCGAGAGCGGGCGGATCGCGGACATCGAGGCGATGTTGAGGATCGCGCCGCCCAGCTTCTGCTCGGCCATGGCCCGTCCGAACGCCTGGCAGCCGAAGACGACGGACTTGAAGTTCGTGTCGAGGATCCTCTGCAGTTCCTGGTCGGAGATCTCGAGGAAGGGGGTGGGGGAGTTGATCCCGACGCCGTTGAGGGCGATCGTGATCTTCCCGAAGGCCTTCACGGTCTCGGCGGCCACGCGGTCGACCTCGGCCTTCTTCGTGAGGTCGGCCTGGACGAAGATCGCCTGGGCGCCGGACTTGAGGATCTCCTCCTTGCGCCGTTCCCCCTTGGCGGCGTCGTAGTCCACGATCGCGACCTTGGCGCCCGCCCCGGCGAAGCCGCGGGCCATCGCGCCGCAAAGCTCCCCGCCGCCCCCCGTGACGACGGCGACCTCGCCGGCGAGCGAGAACTGCTCCTCCAGGAAGCTGTTCATGGGCCTTCCGTCCTCCCGCAGGGCGGGATTATAGGAATTGGGGGCGGGCCTGTACAAGAGTTGCGCGCCGGGGGGGCGGCGCCCCGAGGGCACGGAGGCAACGGAGTCGATTAAACACGGAGAACACGGGAGCCGCGGAG
>CAYNDR010000255.1:0-9380 GCA_964395295.1 uncultured Planctomycetales bacterium | reverse complement strand
GTAGTAATACGTCGTTCCGTTGGAAAGCCCCAGGTCGGCGTAGGTCGTGGTCGAGACGCGGGTGATCGTCTCGTACGGCCCGCCCGCGGTGGTTGAGCGCTTCACGCCGTACATCGTGGCCCCGGTGACGGCGCTCCAGGCGAGGTCCACTTTGGAATCGGCCGCCTTCGCCTCCAGGAGTACGGGGGCCGCGGGCGGCGCGAGCCTTGCCAGGTCCGCGATCTCGCCCGCCGAGAGCCCCCGGCAGTACACCCGCACCTCGTCCACGAGCCCATGGAGGAAACTCATGTCCCCCTTGTCCTCCGCCCCCAGGGCTCCGTTGGCTGAGGGCGTATCGGAGGTCCCCTCCGCGGGGAACGCCGCCCCGCCCGTGGAGACGATTGCGCCGTCCACGTAGAGCTTGATCGAGTCCGCCGCGTAGTCCAGGACGGCCGCCACGTGATACCAGCGGTTGACTTGGAGGTTCGAGGCCGCCGCGGTGTATCCCTTCCAGCCCTCCGTGTCGGTCGATCGCCCGCCGGCGGCAAGGTCCGCGGCCGTGCCGTCCCCCACGACCTTGATGTTGGCCCGCGAGGAGTTCGTGGCCGTCGCGTTGCCGATGGAGATGGAGATGATCTCCCGGCTCTGCCCCGATCCCGGCAGAGACGCCAGGTTCACCCAAGCCGCCAGCGTCGCGGAGCGGACGTTCCGGAGCGCATCGAGGTTCGTCCCGAGGTCCACGGAGTCGTCCGTCCCGTCGAGGCTGAGGGCCCCGCCCAGGGGCCCCGTGGACCACCCCGCCCCGTTCCGGAGCGTCCCCGTCACGCCGTGGCCCGAGGAGTCCGCGACCGTGGTCCCCTGGCCCTCCTCGATCCGGTGCCAGATCCGAAGGCCGTCCTTGCCGATGATCTTCTGGATCTCGCAGGGGCATAGCACGCGGCCGTAGACGCGGACGTCGTCCATGTCCCCATGGAAATAGTTGGAGTCCCCCGTGTCCTGCGCCCCGATCGCCGCCACGGCCGAGCCGGTGTTCGGCGTGTGGGATTGCGCGAATGCCGCCAGGCTAGTTGTCAGAAGCTCGCCGTTCCTGTAGAGAGTGATCCGGCCGCCGGCGAAGTCGATGACGCCCGCGACGTGCACCCAGCTTCCCGCCTCCAGGTTCGCGTCTCCCGTCACGGACTTCTGCGCCTCGGCGTCCGTGGACCGCCCGCCCGCGAAGAGGTCTCCGGCGGTGCCGTCCCCCTTGAGGGCCAGGGCGACCCTGGAGGTGTTCGTGGGGGCCGCCCCTCCCACAGATATGGAGACGATCTCGCGATACTGGTTCGCCCCGAGGGTCGATGCGGGGCGGATCCACGCCATGACCGTGGCCGCGTTCACGTCCCGGAGGATCCCCAGGCCGGTCCCCAAGGCAACGAAGTCGTTCACCCCGTCGAAGGCCAGGGCTGCCCCCTCGACCCCGGGCGTCCACGCCGGGCCGTTCTGGAGGGTTCCGGTGTAACTGTTTCCGGACGAGTCCCCGGCGGTCGGGCCGGCCCCTTCGTCGAAGGTCCAGCGACCGGAGAGGTTGTCGCCCTGCGCCAGCCGCGCGATCTCGGCCTCCGCAAGCGCCCTGCCCCAGACCTCAAGCTCGTCCGCCATGCCGTGGAAGAAGCCGGAGTCCCCCTTCTCCTCGCTCCCGATCGCCCCGCTCGTGGGGGACGTGTCGGGCGTCGAGGCCGCGTCGAACGCGATGGCCCCCGTGGAGGCCAGGACGCCGTCCACGTAGAGTCGGATCGCGTCGCCGGCGTAGTCGAGGACCGCGGCCACGTGGTACCAGCGGTTGACCTGGAGGTTCGAATCCGTCGCGGTGTGTCCCTTCCAGCTTTCGGTGTCGGTCGAGCGCCCGCCGGCGGCGAGGTCGGCGGCCGTGCCGTCCCCCACGACCTTGAGGTTCGCCCGCGACGAGTTCGTCGGGCCGCCCGCGTGGATCGAAATGGACAGGATCTCCCGGCTGGCCCCGGAGGGCGGGAGGGAGGCGAGCTGGATCCATCCGCTCAGGGTGGCGGCTCCGACGTTCCGGAGCAAGGGGAGATCCGTCCCCAGGTCCACGGAGTCGTTGGCGCCGTCGAGCTTGAGGGCGTACCCGATCCGGCCCTGGGCGAACGCGGCGCCGTTCCGGAGCGTCCCCGTGACTCCGTGGCCCGACGAATCCTCCGCCGTGAGCCCGGTTCCTTCCGCGAAGGTCCATCGGGCGGAGAGCTGGTCGGGCTCGAGGGCGGGAGAGGCGCTTGCCGACCCAAGGAGCGCCGCAACGATGATGAAGCCGGCGGCTCGTGCCCTGGATAAATCCATGGGCGGATGAAGGCCGTTCTTCTTCATGGGCGCCTTCCTTCTGGTTTAAAAGACAAGATCGCAAGCCGGACGCGGTCGTCCGAGGCGTTCGCGAGCCGCTCCAGCGCCGCGTCCGCCAGGGCATGCTTGAAATCGACCAGGACTTTCACCGCCGTGGGTTTCGTGTAGGCGCCCCCCTGCGGGGCGGGGGCTTCAAGGAACCGCACCAGAAGCGGCACCGCATCCTCGGGAGGTAGCGTCCGGACCTTCTCGATCGCGGCGAGTTTCAGCGTGGACGATGCCTTTGGCTCAAGAAGCACCCCCTGGGCCTTCTTGAGGGTCTCGGGGTCTCCGGCCTTCCAGGAGGCAACTTCCTTGAGATCCGCAAGCGTAGGCTTGGGAGGCTCTTCGAGCGGCTTCTTCTCCTCCAGGGTGGGCCCGTCCTTGGCCTCCTTGTTCTCGGGTGCCTTGGCGCCGACGCTCGGGGGGCCGATCACGATCTCCTTGGGAGGCCAGGGATGCCAGGGGCGCTTGCTCGCGGCCTTGGCCGGTGGAACCGCGGGCGGAAGCTCATCTGCATTCGCGGCGGGGGCCTGCGGCGAGGCGACTTCCTGGGCAACCTCGCGGCCCTCGCGCAACTCAACTGTCTTCCCGACGCGGGCCAGGAGGGCGGCCAGGAAGATCGCCACCGCGAAGAAGAGGATGCCCAGCGTCACGCGGAATATGGCCGCGTTCCCCGTGCCGGTTGCGGGATTATTCTCAATCATTCCGCGCCTCCTTCGTGTCTCGCTTCAGGATCCGCCCCTCTTCGTCGTACTCGAACGTGGCCACGCGGCGGGCGGGGCGGTCCGAAGGACCTTGAGGCTCGCCTCCATGCCGGTGGTCCGGGATCGCGGTCCCCCGCACGGGATCGACCTCAAGGCAGTTGGGGGTGCCAAGCTCGTGGACGTTCCCGAGACAATCGAGTTCACGAGTCAGATGGCCTCTCTCGTCATACTCGAAGACATGGACCCAGACCGCGGTCCCGCCCGAGGGGATCGTTTTCGACTTGAGGTTGAAATTCCCCGTTTGCGCCTGGACCCGCACGACCCGTCCGGCCTGGTCCCTTGTATAAAGGTAGAGGATCCCGGGCCGGACCATCTGCGCGATGACGCGCCCCTCCGCGTCCAGCCAGACAGGGATGGACCTTTTCGCGAAGGCATCCACCGGCTCACGAAATCCTCCGAGAGCCGCCGCGGTGATCAGAAGGGCCAAGAGACTGGAGATTCGCGTCATGGATTCCTCCCTCCCGGGCGGGGGAAATGCCTCGTGGGGTCGGGCGGCTGAGGGACGGGCCCGAGCGCCCGCGGGTCCGGCGTCTGGAGGCGGGGCGCCAGGGAGGCCCCGGGGAAGGGACCTCCGATCGAGCTTGCAGGCGGCATCTGCGCGGCGAGGACCTCCTGGAAGAATGCATCCACGTCCTCGCGCTTCGGGTCAATCGCGCGGGCCTGCTGGAGGGCAGAGAGGGCACCCGTGAGGTCGCCCTTTTTCTGCAGGACCCGGGCGAGGCGGAGATGCGGCTCCGCGCTTCCACTATTAAGGGACGCCGCGCGCTGCCACCAGACCGCCGCGAGATCCGGCTGGTTGAGGGCTTCGTGGACTTCCGCCAAACCCCTCGCGGCTTCGCAGCTCTCCTTGTCGTCCTTCATGATTGATGAAAAAGTGGCGCGCGACTCCTCAAGCCTCCCCCGCCCCAGGAGCACGCGCCCAAGGAGGAGCTTCGCCTTGCGGCAGTCGGGCCGTGTGGTGAGGGCTTCGCGGAGGATCGTCTCGGCCCGCGCCAAGTCGCCCTCGGCATAGGCGACCTTGGCGGCGGTGAGATGATCCGGGCTGGCATAGGCCGGCCTGGCCTCCGGACCTCCGGCAAGCAGGGTGAGTGCCGTGACAGCGGCGCCCAGCACCGAGACCGCCAGAAACACCAGCGCCAGCTTGCCCCGGACGGCCGCGGGATTCCCCATCAACCCCACCCTCGATCGAATGCACCCTGCAGGTGCTGGTCGCTTCGGTCCCTCTCGTTTCCCTCTCCCCGCCCGGACCCTCCCCAGGTCTCAGGAACGACCGCGAGAGAATTTGTGTTGCAATTCATGGGCCAAGGCGTGAACCGCGGTCCCCCTCGTAACCTTCTTTACCTGAGGAGGATGGAAGGCATAGGGAAAAGTGTGCCAAGCCGAAGTGTGCCAGGATCCGACACCCGTTTGTGGAAACTCGCTCTAATCCCCTGCCAGGCAATGGGATGACTCAATGGCACACTCTTGGCACATGTGCCTCTAACTCTCGACCAACATACGGCACACTATGGCCGGTGGTCTTCCGGCTCGATCCCGTACTTCTGGATCAACCGGTACATTTGCCTGCGGCTCATGCCGAGATCCCGGGCCGCCCCCGCCACGTTTCCATGGCGCTCCTTGAGCGCCCGGATCAGGTTGCGTTTCTCCTCAGGATCTCCGTCCCCTGCTCGCGGGGATTCAAGGAGGGACTTCCCGGGTTCCTCGCTCCGAAGAGGGCTGGCCTCCACCACCACCGCCGGCAGGTCCTCCAGCCCGATCTCGCCATCCCGATCCGCCATGAGCGCGCACTCGAGGCCGTTCCGAAGCTCTCTCACGTTGCCCGGGTATGGAAATTCCCGGAGGACCCGGAGCGCCGCGGGCGCGAGAACGGGCACCGGCTTCCTGTTCCGCTCGGCCAGGCCCCGGAGCAGGACCTCGGCGACCCGCGGGATCACCGAGGGATTCTCGCGGAGCGAGGGCATCCGGAGCGGCCAAACGTTCACCCGATCGTAGAGGTCGCTTTCAAACTGGCCGTCTTTCACAAGGCCCCGCAATTCCCTGTTCGTGCCCACGATGACCCGGGCGTTTACCGACACCTCGTCCCCCGAGGATCCCACCGGCGACACGACGCCTTTCTCCAGGACCCTGAGGAGCTTGACCTGCAAGTGCTTGGGCAGGTGATGGATCTCGTCCACGAAGACCGTCCCGTCCTTGGCCTTGACGAAGATCCCCTGCTTGTTGGCGTGCGCCCCCGTGAAGGCGCCCTTGAGGTGCCCGAAGAGCTCGTCCTCGATCAGGCTCTCGTGCACGGCCGCGCAGTTGAGCACGAGGAAGGGACGTTCCCGCCGCGGCCCCACCTCGTGGACGAACCGGACGAGCATCTCCTTCCCGGTGCCGCGCTCTCCGTGGACCAGAAGGATGGCCTTCGCCCCAGCGGCGGATACCGCGGCCTCGATCACTTGCCGGGGGACTCCCACGAGGACGACCGGATCTTCGGGGCGGCTGCGCTTGGACTTCTCGTAGATGATCGACTTCACGACGTGGATGGCGAATTCCCTCGAGAACTCCTCGAGGCGCCGAATCGGTTCTTCCTCAAGGATGCTCGGAGAGGCGGACTCGGCGAGGATCACCGCCAGCGGCCTCCCCGCCAGGAAGACGGGGACCGCCACGCCCGACACCGTGTCCCTGAACAAGGGCGTGTGGTGCACGTCCCGCGCGAGATCCCCCGCCAGGTAAGTCTTTCGGGCATCCAGGGCGGCGAACGCCAGGCCGGAGGCGGCGCCCCGGCAGGCCCTCCGTTCCGGTCCACGGTGGCCTTTCGGGGCGCGGCGGCGGATGACGCGCGGCAGCGACCGAGGATCCGGCAGGAGGTCGCCTTGATAGGCGGTCGCCCGGAAATCAAGGTCACCGCCGTCATTCACGATGAAGATCGCCGCCTGCCCAGAGCGGGCGAGGCGCGCCACGCGATCCGTCGCCTTCTTCAGGAGGATTTCCAGCATCGGCTCGTCGAGATCGAAGTCCGGGGCCGGTTCCATGGGCGCCGGAGGGCCCGCCCGTAGTCGCTCGTACTCCCAGGCCTTGTCGGCCAGGCCGACGAGGTTCCTCACTCGGCGGCAGGCGGCCAGGAGTTCCTCCAGCATTCCGGCGCGCAGATCCTCCTCGCGGCGCCATTCGAGGTGCACGACCGCCCTCTGGACGTCCGGATCCAGCGTCGGCACGAAGAGGTTGGCGCCCGCGACGCAACCGGGCCCCGTCAGGCCTTGGCGGACCATCCCATCGGAGGTGAGCGACGCCCAAGCGGGATCGGTCGGGCAGACGATCCGTCCGACGGCGAACCCGGAGCCGCCCTCCACCGCGAGGATCTCCAGGGCCCGGCTCGTCGGATCGAAGCGCGCCGCCAGTCCCAAGGCGGCTCCGGAAACATCGAGGGTGCCCCGGAGAAGGATCGCGAGCTGCTCCTCAAGGTCGTCGGCCTGCGCGACCTCATGGAAGATGGATTCAACGAGAGAGCCGTTCCGTGAAACGATCATGGCGGGATCTCCCGAAACGTCCAGGCGCGAGCCGATACGGATCCGAACGGCACCAGAACGTCCGTCGGCCCTGATGAGAGGCGCTGATAGGTGGACGCGAAGCCGTCGCCTTGAGATTGGCCAGCGACCGGGCGCACTGGTCCCTCCCCTGGGGCCCCGACAGCCCCCATTCACCCCGGTCGCAGTTCAGATTCTAACGGACTTCGGACGGTGGGATCAAGACATCTTCAAACAGTCACTCAGGGGAGGAGGTGACAAGCCGCGTTCCGAAGCTGCCTTCCTCGATCCATGCGGTTATCACCCCCTCGTGGATCTTCCGGGCCAGATTCACGGCGCGCCGGGCATCCGGCGCGAGATTGAGGAGGTCGTGGATCGGGCGCGAGAGGCATTGGCAGCAGATCCAGTAGCTCTGGGCGGCCGAGAGGTGGACGAAGAGGCCGACCCGGATCGGCCCCGGCCTGGAGCCGCAGATCTGGCAGAAAGGCAAGGAGAGCCTCTTCGAAGGCTTCTTCGGGAAATGAGGTGGGCGAGACTCGGGCGGGGGCATGGACCTGAGACGGAAGTTCCGAGGGAATCGTTTGACGAGGGCCTTCGCCAGGCACAGCCGAAGAGGTCCATCGCGGTCGATGATGACCTTGCCCTCGTAGTGCTCGATGGAGGTGCCGGGACAGTCGTGGGGACACGGATCGATCGAGCGGTTCAGTGCCCGGTGGACGGCGGAGCGCTTCTGGCGGAATCCCTTGCATTTCTTGCCGAGGGCATCAAATAGGGCGGTGATCTCTCGCCCTGCGCCTCCCGAGTCGATGCGGAGGGTCAAGAAACACCTTAGGATGCTGTAGAACTCCTTCTTGGCCTCGCGGCTCAATCTTTTTATCGGGAGCTTCGCCTCGAGTGCATCCAGGCGGTGCTGAAGGGCATGGAGCCGGCCCGAGAGAGTCCGGGCGAACTCGGACGCATGGATCGCGGGCATCGCTGGGCTCCCAAACAAGGCATCCCATGAAGAAAGATCGTGGGGCCACGACGCGGGCCCCGGTCGCACGCGCGGGCGGTTCCGCCTACGTTACGACATCTCCCGCGGCAGCCCCACGACCAAGGAAGACTCTACACCCGGCGGCAGGTCATGTGGAGAAGAATTGGAACTCGCGCCGCCGGACAAAGCTGGGAAACTTGGCCGCCACCCGTAACCAGTGATCCCTCGGAGGGTCTCCCCTTGGTCCGTGCAAAAAAGGAAAACGGCCGATGGCGAGCGCATCCAGCGCCCACCATCGGCCGCTGAAGAGGTCTGAAGGGAAAGGGATTCGTGGAATCGGCCACCGTCAAAGGACTGCGCGATTCGCCGATACCACGCCTGCATCGCAGATTCTCGCATCGACGATGCCGTTCATCAGCGTGGCCCGCCTGCTCCTGTTGTAGTAAGCCTTCCAGCCGAGTTCCCGCGCGAGGGCCGGGAGATCGATCCGGAGATGGACCGTCCCCTTGAGGCCATTGGGGAGGTTCACCGCGAAAGACTCGCAATGGAAATTCCGCTTGACCATGGGATCTTTCAGGAAAAGTGTCGGCGAGGGGAGGGCCCGAAGGCCCTTCCCCCTCCGACAAAGATTTCACCGCCCCCCCAAGGACAAGGGGCCCGCGCCTCCGGCGCGGCCCAAGGGATAGGGGCGAAGGGAGAGGGGATCGGTACATTCTCGAAGGGAGAAAGGCCCCCGCCCCCTCGCTCCGCTCGGCGGGCGGGGGAAGGGCAAGGGGCTCCGCGCCATGGATCGCTATGAGCAAGACCGCGCGCGAGTTTCCCAGAGGCCGTGAAATGGCACGATCGGTTGTTCGGCCTTGCAGAGGTAGTCGTCGTACCGGTCCGCGACGTCCGCCGCGAGTTGCGGTCGCCCGGAAGATGGGGGCGAAGGGAGAATATGGATTATTTTCGCGATCGATGCCGATTGATGGCCGAACTTTGACCCCCTCGAGGAATATATGAGGGGAATGAAGGACCAATTCCCCGAAGGAGGCAAGACGGACATGACGACAGGCCTGCGGCGAACCACCTCCAGCGGTCCAAGAGGGCGTCACGCCGGGTCAGGGCGGGGCGCGGCGGAACTTTTTAAACTATTTGCACGAGAATCGACGCAATCCCCTTTCAAAATCGGGTCGATGGGACCCTTTATGTAGGAGGACATGGTGACGTTCAAGCAGGGCGACTGGATGGGCGAGATGGGACCCAGGCGCCGGCTCCCCGCCCGGCTGTCCTTGGAAGATGAGGGTCCCGGCAAGGAAGCGCATATACGGGCCGCAGAGGCTCGCCCCGCGCGTGGGAGGACCTTGAGGGCTTCCTGCCCGATTTGCGCCCCTGCAATCGCCTTATATGCAAGTACGCCGAAAATGGCCACAGAAGGCTCTCGACGTCAAGAGGTTGGATTGCGATCCGGTGGATCAACGCACCTTCGGGAAGGAAGAGCCGCGCGCCCATGCCGCCGCGAAGGTGAATCCCATGGAGAAGCGCGGAGTTTCTGCGCGATCGACGCCGATTGTTGTAGGCAATTTGGCCTCCTCAACCATCTGGTCTTAATAGGGGGGCGAGGAGCCCCCGAAGGAGGCGAGACGGGCATGACGACAGGCGCGCCGCGGATCTACTCCAGCGCTCCAGGAGTACGTCAGGCCGGGGCAAGACGGGGCAGAGAGGAATTATGTCACCCATTTCCGATGAAACGAGATTTCCGAGGCCGCGTTTTGGCCTCCAAAAGGGTCATATATAATAGAGGGG
>CAYNDR010000254.1:9082-9386 GCA_964395295.1 uncultured Planctomycetales bacterium | reverse complement strand
GCCTGGGGGAAGGGCCGCTTCAAGTTCGCCCCCGGCTTCGACCACGTGCCGCAGATCTTCACGAACGAGACACGGCAGGTCCTGGGGGCGGCGCCCCGGGAGGCGCAGGTCCCGCCGCCTGCTTCCCTTCCCGATCCTGTCCCGTCCGCGTCGCCCGGCCCCACGCCTCCCGCGAGCATCGCGGTGAGGGTCCTGGAAGACCACGAGGTCCTCCAGGGCATCGATCCGGCACGGCTCCCCTCCCTGCGCGGCCTGCTGGGCGCGGCGTCGCGGCCCGGGGCGGCCGTGCCGCCGGCGGCGGGGC
>CAYNDR010000254.1:1312-9072 GCA_964395295.1 uncultured Planctomycetales bacterium | reverse complement strand
CTGGGTGCCATGTAGACTACGCTCATGAACCGGCTCCTCCTTTCCCTCGCGCTCCGCCGCGGGGCGCTGGAGCGCCGAGTGGCTCGCCTGGCCGGCGGCCGGGAAGCTCTTCGCCCAGCTGGTGCGCCACCTCTCGGCCGCCGCGCCGGACGCGGACCTGGCGAGCCGGATCCGCGTGACCCTGCGGGGGGACCGGGCGCTCGTGCGGATCGATCCGGGCTCCCCGGAGGAAGGGCTCATCGCCTCGGACCCCCTCACGCGGCGGGTGTGGAAGCCCCTGCCCGCGCCCGACGGGGGCGCCCTCCTGGAGGTCCCGCTCGGCCGCGCCGGGGAACTGCAGAGGATCCTCCTCAAGCGCGCGGACGGGAAGAGCCTCTGGATCGGGGCGGAGAAGCCTTACGAGGAGGAGTTCGCCCCCCCCGCGCCGGAGGGCGACCTCTTCGCCTCCGTGGCCCGGCCGCTCCCGTGGCCGGAGCTCGAGAGGAAGCTCGGGGCCCCGAGGCCGCCCGCCGAGCGCCGGCGCGGCCTGGCCCCCTGGCTGTTCGCGCTGGCGGCCCTGCTCCTGCCGCTCGACGTGGGGCTCCGCCGGTACAGCGCGTGACCGGCGTCACCGCGTGCGCCTCTCGCTCGTGGACGGGCGGGCCGATTCCTCGCTTTTCCCTCGCGCCCTCCGCGCGGGCTTTATACCATTGGCCTTCATGGCCGGGAAGGAGGGAGCCGTGAAGAAGACGTCCGCGCTTCGGAAGGCGATCCTGGAACGCCGGGCCGTGGCCGTCCCCGGATGCCACGACGCCTTCTCCGCCAAGGTCATCGAGGCCTGCGGTTTCGAGGCGATCCAGGTGTCGGGCTACGGCGTGGCGGGATCGTTCCTGGGAAAGCCGGACGTGGGCCTGGTGTCCATGAAGGACATCCTCGACATCTCGGTCAACATCGCCCAGGCCGTGGGCATCCCGGTCATGGCCGACATCGACACGGGCGGCGGGAACGCCGTGAACGCGGCCTGGGCCACCGAGCGCCTCGTCATGGGCGGCCTGGCCGGCATGAACATCGAGGACCAGGTCTTCCCCAAGCGGTGCGGGCACATGGCCGGCAAGGAAGTCATCTCGGCCGAGGAGATGGCCGGCAAGGTCATGGCCTGCGCCGCGGCCCGCGACGCGCTCGACAAGGACTTCATCATCAACGCCCGCACCGACGTCTTTGCCGTCGCGGGCCTGGACGAGGCGGTCCGGCGCAGCAACCTGTATCTCGAGGCCGGCGCGGACCTGGCCTTCATCGACGGCATCCGCACCCGGAAGGACGTGGAAGCGGCCGTCCAGAGGGTCAAGGGCCCGCTTTCCGTGAACCTCATGGACGCCATCTCGGGCATGAAGACCGAGCTGATCCCCGTGCCCGACCTGGCCGCGATGGGCGTGGGCCGCGTCTCGATCCCCGTGGCCTCGATCATGGTCATGCACAGGGCTCTTCTCGACTTCTTCAGGGCGCTCAAGGCCTCGCCCCAGGGCATCCTCCCGGGCCAGGGCCGGTGGGTCACCACGTTCGAGGAATACACGGATTTCGTCGGGCTCAAGGAATACCGGCGGATGGAAGACGCCTATCTGCCCCGGGAGCGCCTGGACGCCAAGTACCAGGGCGTCGGGAAGATCGTGGGGTAGAAGGCCGGGAGCCGTTTCGGGGAGGATGGCATGGGGATGACGGTCGCCGAAAAGATCCTGGCCCGGGCCTCCGGCAGGGCCGCGGTCAGGCCCGGCGATGTGGTCGAGCCGGCCGTGGACCTGGCCATGTCCCACGAGAACGCCGCGCTGGTCATCAACCAGTTCCAGGAAATCTTCCAGGGGACGGGACTTCCCCCGAAGGTGTGGGACCCCGACCGGATCGCCATCATCTTCGACCACCGGGTGCCGGCCGAGAGCTCCAAGACCGCCAACAACCAGAGGGTGATCCGGAAGTTCCTGTCCGAGCAGGGGATCCGCAAGTTCCACGAGATCCGCGGGGACGAGGGAGGCATCTGCCACCAGATCCTGCCCGAAAACGGCTACGTGAAGCCGGGCGACCTCGTGGTCGGGACCGACTCCCACACCACGAGCCACGGCGCGCTGGGCGCGTTCGCCATGGGCATCGGCGCGACCGAGATGGCCAGCATCTGGTCGCTCGGCACGGCGCTCAACGTCGAGGTGCCGGCCACCCTCAGGATCGGCATCCGCGGCCGCCTGCCCCGGCACGTCTACGCCAAGGACGTGATCCTCCACCTGATCGGCAGGATCTCCGCCGACGGCGCGACCTTCAAGGTCCTGGAGTTCCACGGGAAGACGATCGACGCCCTCTCCGTGTCCGGCCGCCTGACGCTCTGCAACATGTCCGTGGAGGCGGGCGCCACCGCCGGCATCGTCCCCGCGGACGGGGAGACCCTGCGGTACCTGCGGAAGGAGGCCGGGATCCGGGGCAAGGTGACCTCCGTCCTGCCCGATCCTGACGCGGGATACGAGCGGTCCGTGGACATCGACGCCTCCCGCCTCGAGCCGCTGATCGCCTGCCCGCACGCGGTGGACCGCGTGAGGCCCGCGAGGGAGGTCGCGGGCGTGAAGATCGACCAGGTCGTGATCGGATCGTGCACCAACGGACGGCTGGACGACCTGGAAATCGCGGCCCGGATCCTCAAGGGAAGGAAGGTCGCCCGGGGCGTCCGCATGCTCGTGTTCCCGGCCTCGGGAAGGATCTACCGGGAGGCCATGAGGAAAGGCCTCCTCCAGGTCCTCGCCGCCAGCGGCGCCGTCGTCATGAATCCCGGCTGTGGCTGCTGCCTGGGCGTCCACCAGGGGGCGCTGGCGGACGGCGAGGTGGCGCTGGCCACCACCAACCGCAACTTCAAGGGCCGCATGGGCAATCCCAACTCGGAGGTCTATCTCTGCTCCCCGGCCACCGCCGCGGCCTCGGCCATCGCGGGCCGGATCGCGGACCCAAGAAAGGGAGGGAAGTGAGATGGCGAAAGTGGTGCTCAAGCTCGGCGACGACGTCTCCACGGACGCGATCTATCCCGGCCGGTTCATGGCGACCGTCCTGCCCGGCGAGACGCCCCAGTTCGCCTTCGCCGATCTCAAGGAGTTCAACGCCCGGCTGAACCGGAAGGAAATCCCGGCGGGCAGCCTGATCGTGGCCGGCCGCAACTTCGGCTGCGGCTCCTCGCGCGAGCAGGCCGTCTCCTGCCTCAAGGGCCACGAACTGGCCGTCGTGGCCGGGAACTTCGCCAGGATCTTCCTCCAGAACTCGGTGAACCTGGGGCTCCGCACCCTGGCCGTGCCGGGCATCGAGGCCGAGGAGGGCGACGAACTCGAGATCGCCGGGAACGAGGTGATCCACAAGGCCTCGGGGAAGAGGTTCCGAATCCAGCCGCTCCCGGAGACGCGCCAGGCCGTGATCGACGCCGGCGGCCTGATCCCGTACACGCGGGCGAGGTTGATGGCGAAGCGGGGACCCTGAAGGCCCGGCCGGCGCGGGCCCCGTCGAGGAGGGATCCATGGGAACGGCATCACCGCTCCGGTCCGTTTTCGGCCGGCTCGGGATCCGGCCCGTCAACCCCGGCGCGTCCGACGGCCGGCGCTGGTCCGGCGGCGGGCCCCTGTCCGAGGTGAGAAGCCCGATCGACGGCCGGCTCCTCGCCAGGGTACGGCAGGCCGACGGGAGGGACTACGACCGGGTGGTCGAGGCCGGCCGGAAGGCGTTCGCCGCCTGGCGCGAGGTCCCCGCCCCGAAGCGCGGGGAGGTCGTCCGCCGGTTCGGCGAGGCGCTCAGGAGATGCAAGGAGCCGCTGGGCACCCTCGTGACCCTGGAAATGGGCAAGCCGATCCGGGAGGGGCTGGGCGAAGTGCAGGAGATGATCGACGTCTGCGACTTCGCCTGCGGCCAGTCGCGCATGCTCTACGGCCTCCAGACGCACAGCGAGCGCGCCCGGCACCGCCTGTTCGAGCAGTGGCACCCCCTGGGCGTCGTGGGGATCATCTCGGCCTTCAACTTCCCCGTGGCGGTCTGGAGCTGGAACCTCGCCATCGCCCTCGTCTGCGGGGACGTCTGCGTCTGGAAACCCGCGAGCGCCACGCCCCTGGCCGCCATCGCCTGCCAGAAGATCCTCGAGGGGGTGCTCCTGGAGGGCGGATGGCCCGCCGGGATTTCCGGGCTCGTCGTCGGGAAGGGATCGGACATCGGCGAGCGCATCAGCCGCGACGGGCGCGTCGCGCTCGTCAGCTACACCGGCTCCACGCGCCAGGGACGGCACATCGCCCGGACCGTGGCCGACCGCTTCGGCCGGGCCATCCTCGAGCTGGGCGGCAACAACGCCGTCATCGTCACGGCGAGGGCGGACCTGGACCTGGCCGCCAAGTACGTGCTCTTCGGCGCCGTGGGGACCGCCGGCCAGCGCTGCACCACCACCCGGCGGGTCATCGTGGAGGACAAGGTCTACCGCCGGTTCGCGCGGACGCTGGCGAGGCATTACGGGAAGGTCACGGTGGGCAATCCGCTGGACGGGAAATGCCTGATGGGGCCGCTGGTCAGCGCCGAAGCGGTCGAGGCCATGATGAAGGCGATCGGGACCATCCGGGCCCAGGGGGGGAAGGTCCTTTTCGGCGGCCGGAGGCATCCGCGGGGGGGATGTTACGCGGCGCCGGCCGTCGTCGAGGCCCTTCCCTCCATGCCGATCCTGCGGGAGGAGACCTTCGCGCCCGTCCTTTACCTGATCCGCTACAAGGGGGCGATCGAGAAGGCCATCGCCCTCCAGAACGACGTGCCCCAGGGTTTGAGCTCCGCCGCCTTCACGGGCGACCTGGTCGAGGCCGAGAAATTCCTTGGCCCCGCGGGGTCCGATTGCGGCATCGCCAACGTCAACCTGGGTACGAGCGGCGCGGAGATCGGCCTGGCCTTCGGCGGCGAGAAGGAGACGGGCGGGGGCCGGGAAAGCGGCGCGGACGCGTGGAAGGCCTACATGCGGCGCCAGACCTGCGCGGTGAACTGGAGCCGCGGCATCGCGCTGGCGCAGGGAATCCGGTTCGAGTGATCCCCGAGGGAGAATCGGCATGAAGAGCTATCCCTACCTGAACATCCGGACGCGCCTGCCCGGCCCCAAGGCCGCGAAGATCATCCGGACCGACGAGCATTTCGTGTCGCCTTCCTACACCCGCGGATATCCCTGCGTGGCCGAGAGGGGACGCGGCGTGATCCTGACCGACATCGACGGGAACGAGTTCCTCGATTTCTGCGCGGGCATCGCCGTCTGCTCCACGGGGCACTGCCATCCGGAGGTCGTGGAGGCCATCCAGCGCCAGGCGGAAAAGCTCATCCACATGTCCGGCACGGACTTCTACTACCAGTCCCAGGCCGAGCTGGCCCGGAAGCTGAACCGGCTGGCCCCCGGGACCCACCCCAACAAGGTGTTCTTCGCGAACTCGGGGGCGGAATCGATCGAGGCCGCGATCAAGCTCGCCCGGTACAAGACGAACCGCACGCGGCTCATCGCCTACATCGGCGCGTTCCACGGACGCACCCTCGGCGCGCTGTCGCTCACCGGCAGCAAGGTCATCCAGAGGCAGGGCTTCGCGCCGCTCCTGCAGGGCGTGACCCACATCCCCTACCCCTACTGCTACCGCTGCCAGTTCGGCCGGGAGCGGGGCCGGTGCGATCTGGAGTGCTTCAGGTACCTCGAGAACATCCTCTTCCAGAAGACGGTGCCTCCCCTGGAAGTGGCGGCCATCTTCATCGAGCCCATCCAGGGCGAGGGCGGCTACATCGTGCCGCCCCGGGAATACCTGGCCGCGCTCCAGAAGCTGGCCCGGAAGTACGGCATCCTCCTGGTGGCGGACGAGGTGCAGAGCGGCATGGGCCGGACGGGGAAGATGTTCGCCAGCGAGCATTTCGGGTTCGTGCCGGACATCACCTGCGTGGCCAAGGGCATCGCGTCGGGGATGCCCCTGGGGGCCATCATCGCCCGGGCCAGCCTCATGGACTGGCCGCCCGGCTCGCACGCCTCCACGTTCGGAGGCAACCCCGTCGCCTGCGCGGCCGCGCTCAAGACGATCGAGCTTCTGGAAAACGGGCTCATGGAGAACGCCGCGAAGATGGGCCGCTATCTCCTCTCGAGGCTGGAAGGGATGAAGCGGAGATACCCCGTCATCGGCGACGTGCGCGGGCTGGGCCTCATGGTGGGCCTGGAGATCGTGAAGGACCGGAAGACCAGGGAACCCGATCCCCGCCTGCGGGACCGGATCCTGGACCAGGCCTTCTACCGGGGGCTCATCATCCTGGGGTGCGGGCCCAACTCCATCCGCTTCGCGCCCGCGCTCATGGTCGAGAAGGACCACGTGGACTGCTGCCTGGACATCGTGGAAAGCATCCTCCGGAAAATCCCCGGGAAATCGTGAAAGGGGGCTTCATGGCCCGGTACAGGATCGCCTGGCTGCCCGGCGACGGCATCGGCGTGGAGGTGATGGCCGCGGCCCGGATCGTGCTCGACGCCCTCAAGCTCGACGCGGAATACGTCCCCGGCGACATCGGCTGGGAGTTCTGGCGCAAGGAGGGGGAAGCCTTCCCCCCGCGGACCATCGACCTGCTGAAGGGCGTGGACGCCGCCCTGTTCGGGGCCATCACGAGCAAGCCGGCCAAGGCCGCCGAGGAGGAGCTCTCCCCGGCGCTCAAGGGCCAGGGCATCGCCTACCGCTCGCCCATCGTCCGCATGCGCCAGCTCTTCGACCTCTACGTCTGCCTGCGGCCGTGCAAGGCCTATCCGGGCAATCCGCTCAACTTCAAGGAGGGGATCGACCTCGTGGTCTTCAGGGAGAACACCGAGGACCTCTACGCCGGCGTGGAGTTCGCCCCCGTCCCGCCGGAGCTCAAGGATCTCCTGCTCAGGATCTCCAAGCCTTTCGCCGCGTTCAAGGACACGCCCCTGGACCAGTATGCGATCTCCTGCAAGGTGAATACCCGGAAGGGCTCCGAGCGGATCGCGCGGGCGGCCTTCGAGTTCGCCGCGAAATGCGGCCGCCGGAAGGTGACCATCGACCAGAAGACCAACGACGTTCGCGCCTCGGACGACCTCTTCCTAGACGACGCCCGGGAGATGGCGCGGCCCGACACGGGCATCGACGTGGCCGACGCCATCACAGACGCCCTGTGCATGTGGCTCCTCAGGAATCCGTTCAATTACGACGTGATCGTGGCGCCCAACCTCTACGGCGACATCATCTCCGACCTGTGCGCCCAGCTCGCCGGCGACATGGGATTCGCCTGTTCCGGCAACATCGGCGACAAGCTGGCCGTGTTCGAGCCCACGCACGGCTCGGCGCCCCGGCACGCGGGCCGGAACGAGTGCAATCCCATCGCCACGATCCTCGCCGCCCGGATGATGCTCGAATGGCTGGGGGAGAAGGAGATGGCCGCAAGGGTGGAGAAGGCCGTGGCGGAGGTCATCCGCGAGGGCAAGGTCCGCACCTACGACACGGGCGGCAGGAACTCCACGACCGAAATGGGCGAGGCCGTCGCCGGGAAGCTGTGACCGAAGCCGGCGCGCCCGGGCGGCCTCAAGGGGTAGGAGTCCGCATGCGATTCCCCTTGCGGCGGGCATCTTCTTGGTTGGCGCCCCAAGAACGCCTGACAAAAAGACTCTCACCACAAAGGCACCAAGGGCACAAAGAAGAATAGATATCACCCGTCCCCCCTTGATCCCCCCCCGGGGGGGGGGGGGATCCTCCATTACTGTATCTTCTTTGTGTGCTTCGTGT
>CAYNDR010000254.1:0-1302 GCA_964395295.1 uncultured Planctomycetales bacterium | reverse complement strand
AGGGGCTCTCACCTCAAAGGCACCAAGGGCGCGAAGAGGAATAGATATGACCCGTGCCCCCTTGCCCCCCCGGGGGGGGGGATCCTCCATTACTGTATCTTCTTTGTGTGCTTCGTGTCTTTGTGGTGAAATATGTTAGGGACTCTAATGCTTTTTGGATCGCGCGGCTTCCTTCTCGCCGCTCACGGTCCTGAGGGCGCCGGCCGCCTTTTCATAGCCCTGCTGTGCCGACGCCAGGTACCAGCGCTCGGCCTCGTCGAGGTCCTTTCGCACTCCCCGCCCCTGGTGGCAATGCCAGCCGAGCTCGTATTGGGCGAAGTGGTCGCCCGCCTTCGCCCCCATCGTGTACCATTTGACGGCTTCCCGATCGTTCTTGAGATCCCGGCAAGCGTCTCCGAGGCAGCACATCGCCCGGGCGAAGCCCGCGTCGGCGGCTATCCTGTAATGCTTCATGGCTTCGTTGATGTCTTTCTTCAGGCCGGCCCGGCCGTTGTGATAGGAGTAGCCGATGGCGTGGTGCAGGTGCCGGAAGACAACGGCGTCCGCGGCCTTGATGGCCTTCCGCCACAGCCGGAGCCCCTCCGCCTCGTCCTTGGGCACGCCATTGCCATTCATGTACATGCGGCCGAGGTTGTAATAGCCGTGCGCGTCTTCCTTCTCGACGAGCTTCCGGTACCAGTGGACCGCCACTTCGTAGTTTCGAATCGGATTGTCCTTGGGGCCGATCTGGTCGTTGTGCAGGTAACCCATCCTGATCATCGCGGCCGGGTCCCCTTTCTCGGCGGCCTTTCGGATCCATTTCACGGCCTCGTTCAGGTTCGCCGCACAGCCGACGCCGTCCAGGTGCAGCCATCCGAACGAGCGAAGGGCGGGCGCGAAATCCTGCTCTGCGGCCTTGCGCATCCAGGCGAACGCTTCCTCGTTGCTCTGCCGGGTCCCCATCCCGCTGAGATGCATCCAGCTCACGGCCTGCTGGGCCTCGGGATCCCCCTGCTCGGCCAGTTGCCGGAGGGGAGGATAGGCCTTTTCGCCGAAGGCATCGGCGCGATCCAGGTCCTTGCGCGTGCCTTCCCCCTCGTAGTGGGCCGCCGCCAGCAGATAATCTCCGAAAGGGGAACCGTTGGCCGCGGCCCGCTGGCACCACCGGAGGGCTTCGTTGAAGTCCTGCTTGATCCCCGCTTTGCCCCTGAAGTAAAGGGATCCGAGGCGGGCCTGCGCGCGGGCGTGGTTCTTCTCGGCGGCGGGTCGGAGCCACCGGAGCGCCTCCACCAGGTTGCCCTCCTCCGCGTCGAAGTGGTATCC
>CAYNDR010000253.1:0-9445 GCA_964395295.1 uncultured Planctomycetales bacterium | reverse complement strand
GACGCGGCGATCTACAGGATCGACGACGCCGCCGCCCTCGTCCTCACCGCCGACTTCAGCTCCCCGTTCACCCGCGACCCCTACCTCTTTGGCCAGGTGGCGGCCGCGAATTCCATCAGCGACGTCTACGCGATGGGGGGCCGGCCCCTCGTCGTCCTGAACCTCTGCATGTTCCCGGCCAAGGGGCTCGACGCCGACACCCTGGCCCTGGTCCTCCAGGGGGGGCTGGACAAGACCCAGGAGGCCGGCGCCCTCCTGGCGGGCGGCCACACGGTGAAGGACGACGCGATGAAATACGGCCTCGCCGTCGCGGGCCTCGTGCATCCGAAGCGCTACACCCCCAACTCGGGGGCGCGCCCAGGGGACCGGTTCATCCTCACGAAGCCCGTCGGAAGCGGGGTCCTCATCAACGGCGCCATCGAGGGGCTCGTCCAGGACGAGGAGATCTCGCGGCTCGGGCAGAGCCTGGCCCAGCTCAACAAGGCCGCCTGCGAGACCATGATGGAGTTTCAGGCCGGCGGCGCGACGGACATCACCGGCTTCGGCCTCGCCGGCCACGCCCTGTCCATGGCCCGCGCCTCGCGGGTCGGCATCCGCTTCTTCTACGACGCGATCCCGAAGTTCCCGAGGGCGCTGGAACTCATCGGCCGGGGCGTCACGACGGGGCTGACCGCGGCGAACCGCCAGAACGCGGCCGACGGCATCGTCTTCCGGGAAGGCTTCAGCGACGTCGAGCAGGCCCTCTTCTGGGACCCGCAGACCTCCGGGGGCCTCTTCTTCGGGGTGCGCGCGGGGGACGCCGACGCGTGCCTCCGGAAGCTCCACGAACGGGGGATCGCGGACGCCCGCATCGTGGCCGAGGCCTTCCCCGCCGAGAAGCCCCTCCTGGAAGTCGCGCGGGCGTGATCCCCTCCCCGCTTGAGCGGCTTAAATTTATCGAACGCCGCCGGGCACCGGTCCGTTTTTAGGGTAATATTTATCTACAAGCCGAAAGGGAGGGTGCTCACTGCGGTCGTATTCCAGCCGGGATAGGGGCTTATGTCGAACAGATGCATACGATGCGGCGTCCAATACGAAAGCGAAATCCTGGGCGGTTTCTGCCCCCACTGCATGATCCTGAAGAATGAAGCCGGCGAGGAAGAGGGCCGGAAGGCCGTCCCTCCCCGTCCGCCGGACAAGGCAAAGCCGCAACAGGCCGCCAAGGCGCCGGCGGTCCCCGGCACCGCACGGAAGACAACGAGGAATATCCCCGTCCGGTGCCCTTGCGGGCTGGAGTTCTACGTCCCCGCCAAGTCCCGCGGGCTCGTGAACTGCCCTTCCTGCGACGCCCAGGTGCCGGTCGCCGCGCCCCCGGCCCCTGCCGCTCCGGCGCCGGCGCCCGCCCCCGCCCCGGCCGGCAAGGACAAGCCTCTCGCCCTGCTCATCGCGGTCTCAAGCGGCGTCCTCGTGATCCTCATGGGAGTCTTCCTCCTGCTCATGGCCACCCGCGAGGACAGGCCCGCGCCTCGGCCGCGGACGGAGGCCCGCGACGATTCCGCGCCCCCGGAATCTCCCGGAGTCCGCGTGCCGGCCGTCATCGTGGAGACGGGAACCGCGCCGGCCCCGGCGACGGAGCCGATCCCTCGGGATGACGGCCGTATCGCCCAGAGGGAACTCGAGGCTCTCGTGGCCCGGGCCAACATGACCGGCCTCCTGGCGACCCTCCTGCTCTACAGCGGCCAAGTCCAGGAGCATGACGACCTCCACTCCAGGCTCGTCGATTATGAACAGCGTATCCGGGGCCTCATCGCGCGCGGCGTGCCGCAGGCGCCCGGGGCCTATTTCCAGTCCTGGGACCGCCTCTTCTGGTTCGCCGGCCAAAGGCTCGACGTCCAGTATCCCCAGGCCTTCCTGGACGGGCTGAGGTCCTGGCTCCGCACGTTCCAGCCCGGCGCCAAGGCGCAGGGAGACGTGCAGAGGGGGGGCACCCCCGTGACGATCACCTTCTACTTCCCCGAACGGACCGACGACCTCCTCCAGCTCCTGAAGGAGGCGGAGAATCCCGCCGTCAAGGCCCCTCCGAGAGCCGCGCCGGTCCCTCTCCCTTCGGACCTCCTGGCGGAGGTGAGGAGCCGTTACGACTCCCTGCACGCGTACTACCGGAAGACCATGCCCCCCGCGGACGACGAGCGGATGAAGGGGCTCCTGGCCGCCGGAAAGGGGACGCCCGAAGACGTCAACTTCCTCAAGGACCGCATCCTCTCCGGCCTCCTCAAGGACTTCGCCGACGAGCACGCGGGCTTCATGATCCGGCTCAAGGACATCGAGACCCGGGTCCTGGAGGCCACCTCCTGCGACGTCGTCATCTTCAAGGACGGACGCAGGATCGAGGGAACGATCGAGGAGGAGACCGAGGACCAGATCAAGATCAAGTCCCGCTACGGGTCCATCCGCTCTCCCAAGGCCGACATCCAGCAGGTCGAGCGGGGCAAGGGCGCCGGGGTCGAGTTCCGCCCCAAGTACGACGCGGCCAGGGGGAATCCCCAGGCGCTGGCCGCCCTGATGGCGTGGTGCAGGGAACGCAAGCTGGAGGCCCAGAAGGAACTGGCGGGATACGCGCTCCTGGCCCTCGACCCGGGCCACGCGGGGGCGCGCGGGGAACTCAACGTCCCGGCGATCGCGGCCCCGAGGATCTCCCTCGACCCGGAGGCGAGGCAGAGGGGGAACCAGATCGAGTGGAACGGGGACCTGTACACGCCGGAGGAGCTGTCCCGGAAGCTGGCCGCGCGGGGATACATCCAGCTGAGCGGGCTCTGGTGCGAGAAGATCCCGCGGACCTACAAGATCGACAACCTGTATCGCGCCGAGAACCAGATCATCCTTTATCCCTACGGGGCCTCCGTGGTGAACCGGCTGGAGAACCGGGAGGAGTCGTTCTACGACATGCGGTCCAAGTCGTGGAGGATGCGCCGGACGGCGGTCCCGGTGTCCCGGCACATCGGATTGAGCGGCACGACCATCCTGGCCGCGGAGCACCGTTCCGCGGATACCGGCGTCTGCTACCTGGAGGTCCAGTCGCCCGGCGAGGTCGCGGAGTGCCGCGTCAAGGCGGTCTCCCAGATCCTCAGCGTCGGGGGATACGCCGCGGTCGCCGTGAGCGCCTCGGTGTGGGACCCCTCCCCCAAGATCCTCTACACGCTCAGCACGGTGGGCACGAATGACAGCACCTACGACGCGACCGACAAGGTGCGCGGCCTGACGAAGTTCTTCATCCGGGCGGAGGTCCGCAATTCCGGGCTGTTCCTCCCGGGGGACTCGTCGGCCCTCGGGCTCCTCGAGGTAAGATACTCCTACGGGAAACCCCTGGAGAGGATCAATGTCGCGCTCGGGCTCAGGCGCCAGGGCCCCGGGGCCGTCCCGGAGGCTCCGACGCCGGGCGTCGGGGCCGGGCTGGACAACGACGCCGCGGAGAAGGCGGCGTCCGTGGCCGCGGACGGCGCCCTGTCGCGGTCCACCCGGATGGTGGACCTCATGATCGATGTGCGCCGCCTCATGGGCGGGATCCAGTACGGCCGGGACCTCCCCGTCCCGGCCAGGTTCTCCACGGTCACGATCTACGTCTCGGACCCCCTCCAAGCCCGCCTGGAAGAAATGCCCGCGGCGACGATCCTCGAGATGCAGAAGTGGTGGGACATCCTGACCCTGCAGGACCGCCGCGAGTTCCTGTCCTTCTTCGGCCTCTGGTGCGCCCGGACCCGGTACCAGCGCGAGACGGGACGGTAGGGGCCGCGGGGAGGGGACCCTTCAGGGAGGGAAAAGATGGCGCGAATCTCGCTCCAGTGCACGTGCGGTTGGAGCTTCTTCGTTTCCGAAGCCACGCTGGGCTGGCAGGTGGCCTGCCCCTCGTGCGGCGCCGCGGTCCCCATCCCCGGGCGCCGGCCCGGCAAGGTCTACAAGTCCCACGCGGAAGTCGCGCGGGAGAAGGCCGGCAGGACGAGATCCCTCATCTTCCTGGGCGTCGGCGCCCTGGCCCTGGCGGGGATCGCGGCGCTCCTGCTGACCCTCGGGCGGGAGGAAGACACGTCCTCCCGGGACGGGAGGAAACCCGGGGGCCGGAGTCCCTCCGACTCCGCGAAGTCATCCGGGCAGGCCTCTGCCCCCGTGAAAATCCTCGATCCCGCCGCCCCGGTGAGCCCCGCCCCCGGGTCCGCGGGGTACGCCGAGACCGTCCCGGCCCTCCGCCGCAACGTGGACCTGATGGTCACCTACACCAACATGGCGGGCATCGTCTCCGAGGTCCTGCGCCACCAGGGGCGGGCGGAGGCCTACGAGCGCCTCCGGAACAGGATGCTCGACTACGAGGACCGCATCCAGAAGTCCCTGGCCCGCCTGCTCGACCGCGGCGACCAGTATCCCGTCCCGGTCCACATGGCCTACCAGGACCGCATGAACGTCTTCGCGGAGAGGGAGATCTTCAAGATGACCCCGAGGGACGCCGCCGCCCACATCGACAAGTGGCTGCGCGCGTTCCAGCCCGGCGCCATGACGCAGGCCGAGGTGCTGAGGGGCGCCGACGTCATCCGCATCACCTTCTTCTTCCCGGAGCAGAACGACGAGCTCCTCCTGCTGATGAAGGAGGCGGCCATCGTCCCCGGCGAGGTCCCGTATACGCCGCCGGTCGCCGCCCCGGCGTCCCCCCCGTCGGCCGAGGTGCTGGCGGTCCCCGAAAGCATCCTCCGGACCCTCCGGGAAAAGCTCGACGCCCTGCCCTCCGGCTACCGCCAATGCATGCCGCCGGAAGAGCGGGAGCGGATGGACCGCCTGATCCGTGCCCCCGAGAAGGTCTTCCGGGAGGACGTGGGATTCCTCAAGGAGCGTATCCTGGGCCAGGTCCTGCCCATCTTCGAGGCGGAGCAGCAGCAGTTCCGCGAGAAGATGCGCGAACTCGAGGAGAAGATCAAGGAGATGGGCTCGACCGACGTGGTCGTCTTCAAGGCCGGGCACAGGCTGGAAGGCAAGGTGGAGGAGGAGACGGAGGAATACGTCAAGATCAAGACGCGCGTCGGATCCGCGAAGGTCCCCCGCGGCGACATCCAGAAGATCGACCGGGGCAAGGGGGCGACCAGCGAGTTCCCGGACCGCCTCAAGTCCGCCCAGGGGAAGCCCGACCAGCTGAACTTCCTGATGATCTGGTGCAAGGAGAAGAACCTGCCCCTGCACAAGGAGTACCTCTGCAACCTGATCCTGTCGCTCGATCCCCAGAACGAGCGCGCCCGGAACGAAATCCATGTCGGCCGGCCCTTCACCCAGGCCTCCGCGGCCGGCGGCCAGCCGCCGCAGGACAACGAGGCCGTGTCCCGGAGGATCGAGGCCATCGCGGCGGACGTCGTCGCCCGCGCCACGACCTTCCACGACGTCACGGCCGAGATGAAGAAGCAGACGGAGCGCCTGAGATACTCGGCCGTGGTCCAGCCCCCGGACAAATTCGCCCAGGTGGTCGGCATCATCCAGGATCCGATCCAGTTCAAGCCGGGCGATCTCAGGATCGACTCCGCCGCCCAGATCGGGCAGTGGTGGAGCGGGCTGGCGCCGGAGGAACGCCGGCAGTTCGCCCACTTCTTCGGCGTGTGGTGCGCCTACATCCGCTTCGTCACGGAACCCAGGAAGTAGCGCGGTCCGGACGATGAACCTGACGGAGCGTTTCGGCGTCTCGCCGGGCAAGGCCGCGGCCCTCCTGGACCGCATCCACCGGCTGGGGATCGATACCGCCTCGATCGAGGAAGGATTCACGCGCGGCGGCGGCCCCGGCGGATCGAAGGTCAACAAGACGTCCAACGTGGTGATGCTGAGCTATCCGCCGCTCGGCCTGGCGGCGCGATGCGGGCGCGACCGCCGCCGCTCGGTGAACCGGTTCCTGGCGCTCCGGGAGCTGGTGGACAGGATCGAGATCGCGGTGTCGCCGGGGACCTCCTCCCGGCTGATGCAGGGGGAGCGCCGGCGCCTCTCCAAGGCGCGCGCCGGCCGGCGGGCCAGGGCCCGCCATCACGGGGCCGCGGGGGGCCCCGAGCCCAGCTGAAGGACCGCCTCCTCCAGCGTGGCCGCCCAGGGGAAGAACTGGTCGACGCCGATCATCTCGAAGAGCTGCCACTGGGCGTCCTTGGCGGGCCGCACGAAACGGAGGCGCCAGCCCAGCTTCTCGAACTGCGAGACGGCGTGCCCCAGCGTGTTGATGCCCGCGCTCGTGATGTAGGTCAGCGCCGTGAGGTCCACGACCAGCCGGCTCTGCTTGCGGTCGAGCTGGGTCTGGATCACCTCGTCGAGCTTGTAGTTCTGGACGTGGTCCACCGGGCCCGCGACCCGGATGACGCACGCCCCCGCGCGCATCTCGACCGTGACTTCCAGTGCGGCCTCCGGCATGGCGGGCGATTGTACCCGCACGGCGGCGTCCGCGCAATTTTTCGCGAGGATCAGCGGTTGACGGCGGAGAGGACTTCCCGGCGCAGGGGGCGGACGTCGGCCTTGTCGTCGGGGTGGACGCGGTTGGTCAGCAGGACCAGGAACCGCCCCCGCGCGGGGTCGATCCACAGGAGCGTCCCGGTGTATCCCGTATGCCCCACGCCGGGGGCGTACGGCGGCTCGTCGAAGACGTCCCATCCCAGGCCGCGCGTGTCCGCCCCCGGCGCGCGGTCCGGCGTGAACATGAGGTCCACCGTCGAGGGCCGCAGGAGCCTGCCCCCCAGCAGGGCCTGGCAGAAGAGGGCCAGGTCGTCCCCCGTGGAGAACAGTCCCGCGTTCCCGGGATCGTGCCCCGGCGAACGGAAGGCGCGGGCCAGCGGATCGTGCACCTTCCCGGACGGCTCGTTCGACGTCGGCGCGCATCGGGAGGGGACGGGATCGTAGCCGGTGTCCTTCATCCCCAGCGGCCCGAAGACCGCCTGTCCGAGGTAGGCCCCCAGTCCCTGCCCCGCCGCCTGCTCGACCACCCGGCCGAGCGCGATCATGTTGAGTCAGCCGTACTGGTTGGGGCGGACCGGCTTCAGCGCGGCGATCTCATCGAGAATGGCGTCGGGCGTCGAGGCCTTTGGCTTCAGGTAGGGAGGGAAGTCCGTCCGGTGGGCCAGGAGGCCGCGGATCGTCATCCGCCTCCCCTCGAAGGGCTTGAGGTATTTCCCCGCCGGGTCTTCCAGGGAGAGCTTCCCCTCTTCCACGAGCCTCAAGGCCGCGGTGGCCGTGCCCACGACCTTCGTCACCGAGGCCAGGTCGAAGATCGTGTCGAGCCGGGCCCCGCCGAAGGCGCGGCGGTAGTGGATCTCGTCCTTCGTCCCCAGGACCACGACCGCCGAAGGGATCCGGTCGCGCTCCAGGATGGCCGGGACGACGCGGTCGAGGGGATGCTCGGGATCCGCGGCCCGGCAGGCGGCCAGCGGCGCCAGCCCGAGGAGCCAGGCTATCCGCATTCCTGCTTCACCAGGGCGTCGAAGGCGGCCTTCAGCCTCAGGGTGACGGGCCCGGGGGTCCCCGGATCGATCCTCCGTCCGTCGATGGCGGCCACGGCCCCGACCTCGGTCGTGGTGCCCGTCATGAAGAACTCGTCGCCCGCGAGGGCCTCCTGCAGGGTGAAGGCCTGTTCGAGGACCGGGACGCCTTCCTGCCGCGCCAGATGGATCACCGCCTCCCGCGTCACGCCGTTGAGGATGCGGTGGTTCGCCGGGTGGGTGACGACCGCGCCGCCCCGGACGAGGAAGGCGTTCGAGGCGGCCCCTTCCGTGACCGCCCCGTCCTCCCGGACGAAGAGCGCCTCGTCACAGCCCGCCTGCACGGCCTTCTGGCGCGCCAGGACGTTCGACAGGAGGCAGATCGTCTTGAGGTTGCAGCGCCCCCATCGGTCGTCCAGCACGCTCAGGAGCGTCAGGGTCTTCCCCGCCGGGGCAGGCTGGGACGCGCGCGCGTAGGCCAGGAAGGTCGGCCCGGCCTGCCGGGGGAAGGCGTGCGACCGGGGCGCCGTCCCGCGCGTCACCTGGAGGTAGATCGCCGCGTGGCTCAGGGTCCCGGCCACGCGGCGGCAGACCTCCTCGATCGCCGGGAGCGGCTCGGGGAGCGGGATCTCGATGCCCGCCAGGCTCCGTTCCAGCCTTGCCAGGTGCTGGCGCATCCGGAAAGGCCTGCCGTTGTAGACGTGGATCACCTCGTAGACGCCGTCGCCGAACTGGAAGCCGCGGTCCTCGACCGGGACGCGGCCTTCCTCCAGGGACATGAACCGCCCGTTCAGGTAGAGTTCCGCCATGGGAGTGAGTATACACCGGGAGGACGGTGGCCGTCAGCTTTCAGCGATCCGCGGCGGGCCGTTCGTAGATCTTCGCCTCCTGGAGCTTGAGCCCGGCGTTCTCCTCGTTCTTCCGGCGGATCCGGCCGGGCACGTCGAAGAGCCGGTGGTAGAGCGGGCGCACCTCCTCCGCCCACTTCCTCCAGAGGGCCTCGCCGTCCGCGGAATCCCCCAGGAGCCCCGACCGCTCGCACGTACGCGCCGCCAGGATCTCCTCGCACCAGAAGCAGAAACGGGCCATGTCCCTCAGGGAGACGCCCCGCCTCGTCTTCTGGAGATCCCAGTTCTCATGCGACCCGTTCATCAGGCACCGGGCCTCGCTGTGCCAGGCCCCTTCCTCCGCCATGCCCCCGAGCCAGAGGACCCCGATCACGCTCTCCCTGTCGGGATTGGCGGCGCTTCCGGGGGCCAAATGCGCCCAGGGCAGGAGCTTCGGGTCCCGCGTGTAGGAGAGGTTCGAGACGGCGTGGATCGAAGTCCGCTCGGGGGGCCTCTGGTTGGCCCTGCTCCCGATCCCCCGGATGTACTCGTCGCGCAGGCCGCCGAAGGCGTGGCCGAACTCGTGGTGCGTGTAGGCGGCGAACGCCACGCCGACGCCGCTCTTCCCGTCGGGCGACTGGATCGCGCGGCTCATCCCGCTGGGATTCCGGCCGAACTCGTTCCTCATGAGCATCACCACCGTCGTGTGGGTGAGCCGTCCCCGCCCGAGGGTCCGGTTGCAGGCGGCCCGTTCGATCGCGGCGAAGATGGCCTGCCGCGTCTCGGGCGATCCCGCGTCGCCCACCTCCAGCGCGGAGGCGGGGAGGCGGTAATGGGACTTCCGGTCCGCCGTGGCGCGCCCCTCGCTCGGCGTCCAGAGGCCCCTCACGCGGAAGGCGCCCCGCATCTGGCTCCAGGGGGTGAGCTTGAGGAAGCCCTCGTACCACTTCTGGACGTCCGTCTCGAAGGCCTTCCGCTCCTCCGCGAGGTAGCCGTCTCCCAAGATGAGGACGTCGAGTCGCTTCTCGACGGGGATCTCGACCCGGCCGCCGGGCTTCCGGAAGTCGGGCATCCACGGCTTCTCCCAGTTCTCCCGGCCCGCGAGGATGAGGTCGTCCTGGGGCGCCTGGCGGGCCAGGGCCAGGAGGAGGAGGGCGAGCGCGC